>JAWOLK010000073.1:0-53954 GCA_033853615.1 Beijerinckiaceae bacterium
GCGACCCCGGAAAGCCCCGCCTATCTCATCTACACCTCCGGCTCGACCGGCGCGCCGAAGGGCATCGTCGTCACCCAGCAGAACATCTGCCACTATCTGCGCTCGGCGAACGAGGTCTATCGCGTCACGGCCGCGGATGTCGTCTTTCAGGGCGCTTCCGTCGCCTTCGATCTCTCGATGGAGGAGATCTGGATTCCCTATCTCGTCGGCGCGACGCTGTTCGTCGCGACGCCGCAGATCATCGGCGAGACCGAGGAACTTCCCGACATTCTGGAGGAGGCCGGCGTCACCGTGCTCGACACGGTGCCGACGCTGCTCTCCGTGCTGCCGCGCGACGTGAAGACGCTGCGCACGATCATTCTCGGCGGCGAGGCCTGCCCGCCGGCCGTGGCCGAGCGCTGGTGTCGCCCGAACCGCTTGATCTTCAACAGCTATGGCCCGACCGAGGCGACGGTTGTCGCGACCGTTGCGGAGGTGTGGCCGAAGGAGCCGGTCACCATCGGCCGGCCGATCCCCAATTACACCTGCTACGTCGTCAATGAGGCGCTGGAGCTGCTGCCGCCGGGCGTCGAGGGCGAGCTGTTGATCGGCGGCCCCGGCGTCGCGCGCGGCTATCTGAAGCGCGACGAATTGACGGCCGAGAAATTCATCGACAATCCTTATCTCTCCAATGGCTCGGACCCGGTCCTCTACCGCTCCGGCGACGCGGTGGTTCTGGACGAAAACGGCAATCTCGCCTTTCGCGGCCGCATCGACGATCAGATCAAGATTCGCGGCTTTCGCGTCGAACTCGGCGAAATCGAAGCGGTGCTGAGCACGCAGCGCCACATCCGCCATGCCGCCGTGGCGCTGCGCAACGAGACCGGCATTGACGAGCTGGTCGCCTTCCTCACGACAACCGGCGAATTGCCGGATCCGCGCGAGCTGCGCGGCAATCTGCGCGAATTTCTGCCGCC
Organism: Beijerinckiaceae bacterium; assembly: GCA_033853615.1. Classification (GTDB taxonomy): domain Bacteria; phylum Pseudomonadota; class Alphaproteobacteria; order Rhizobiales; family Beijerinckiaceae; genus Methylosinus. The sequence continues at coordinate 957 of JAWOLK010000073.1, forward strand.
CTATATGGTTCCCGCGCGCTTCGAGGTTGTGGAGCATTTGCCGCGGCTCTCCTCCGGCAAAATCGACCGCAAAGCGCTGAAAAAACTACCGTTGACGCAGCCCGCCGCCAATGACGAGGAGCAGGAGCAGGCCCGCAACGCGACGGAAGCGAAGCTGCTCGAAGCGGCGAAGCGCGTGTTGCCGCCGGGCGCCATTCCCTTCGACGCCGATTTCTTCACCGATCTCGGCGGCCATTCGCTGCTCGCCGCGCGCTTCGTCTCCGTGGTGCGCGAGACGCCGCGGCTCGCCTCGATCACGTTGCAAGACCTCTATACCCACCGCAATCTGCGGGCGCTCGCCGACCATCTCGACGGCAAGGCCGAGCATGACGGGCCGCCGCGCGATCTTTCCTTCAAACCGCCGCCGCTCATGCGGCGCTTTCTGTGCGGCCTGGCGCAAGCCGCCGCCCTGCCCTTCATTCTCGCCATCGTCACGGCGCAATGGCTCGGCGTCTTCGTCTCCTACATGCTGATCACCTCGCCTGAAGCGACGCTCGGCGAAGAGGCGGTCGCTTTGCTCGGCGTCTATATGTGCGTCAATATCGCCACCGTCGCCATTTCGATCGGCGGCAAATGGCTCGTCATCGGCCGCACCAAGCCCGGCCGCTACCCGGTCTGGGGCCTTTATTATTACCGCTGGTGGCTGGCGCAGCGGCTCATCGGCCTCACCCATGCCAAATGGTTCCAGGTCTCGCCCCTGATGCGCCTCTATCTGCTGGCGCTCGGGGCCAAGGTGGGGCCGGATGCGCTCGTCAGCGAATTCGACGCCGGGGCGATCGATCTCGTGACCATCGGCGCCGGCGCCAGTCTCGGGGCGAAGCTGAAGTTCGCCAACGCCCGCGTCGTCGGCGACGAGCTGATCATCGGCGAGATCGACATCGGCGCCGACGCCTATGTCGGAACCTCCTGCGTCATTGAGAATGACGTGACGATCGGCGCGGGCGCTGCGCTGGAAGACCTCACTTCCGTCCCCGCCGGCGCGCGCATCGGGGAGCGGGAAATCTGGAACGGCTCGCCGGCGCGGCGGACCGGGACCGTCGATACCGGGGCGCTCGATCCGCAATCGACGGCGACGCCCGGCCGGCGGATGCTCGCGACCTTTCTGTTCACTCTGATGGTTCTGACGATCCCGCCGCTCGGGCTCCTGCCGATCTTCCCGGCCTTTTGGGTGTTCGACCATCTCGACAACTGGATGGGCTTCACCGAGTCGACGCATGGCCTCTATCTCGCGATGATTCCGGTCTTCGCCTGGCCGACGGCCTTCGTGCTGGTGCTGGTGACGGTCGCCTTCATCGTCGCCTTCCGCTGGGCGGTGATGCCGCTGCGCGTGAAGGAGGGCGTTTATTCGGTCTGGTCCTGGTTCTATCTGCGCAAATGGGCGGTGGCGCTCGCGACCGAAGTGACGCTCGAAACCCTCTCCTCGTTGTTTGCGACGCTCTACATGCGCAGCTGGTATCGGCTGATGGGGGCGCGGATCGGCAAGGATTCGGAGATTTCCACCAATCTCTCGGGCCGTTACGACATCGTCGACATTGGCGAGAAATGTTTCATCGCCGACGAGGTGGTGCTCGGCGACGAGGACGTGCGCCGCGGCTGGATGTATCTGAAAGGCGTCAAGACCGGCGACCGCGTCTTCATCGGCAATGACGCCGTCGTGCCGCCGGGCGCGGAAATCCCGACCGGGGCGCTGATCGGCATCAAGTCGAAGCCGCCGGAGAACCGCGACCTTTCCGAGGGCGACACCTGGTTCGGCTCGCCGCCGATCAAACTGCCGGTGCGGCAGAAATTCGACGGCGGCGGCGCGAGCTGGACCTATCAGCCGCCGTTCTGGAAAAAAGCGCTGCGCGCGGTTTACGAGGCGGTGAACGTCTCGCTGCCGACCATGCTGTTCATGACCTTCGGCACCTGGGCGGTGGAGAGTTTCGGCCAAAAGATCATCGACGGCGAATATGGCGCCGTGGCCACCCTGTTCATCCTCGATTCGGTGCTGATTTCGGTGGCGATGACGCTCGCCGTCGTCGGCGTGAAATGGCTGACCATGGGCCGTTACGAGCCGCAGGTGAAGCCGATGTGGTCCTTCTGGGCGATGCGCACCGAGGCCTGCGCCGTGCTCTATTGGGGCCTCGCCGGCAAGGTGCTGCTCGAACATTTGCGCGGCACGCCCTTCCTGCCCTGGATGCTGCGGCTCTTCGGCGCGCGTTTCGGCAAGGGCGTCTTCATGGACATGACCGACATCACCGAATTCGACTGCGTGAAGGTCGGCGACTATTGCGCGCTGAACATGGTCGCCGCCTTGCAGACGCATCTCTACGAAGACCGGGTGATGAAGGTCGGCCGCGTCGAGCTGGGCAAGGGCGTCACGGTCGGCGCGGGTTCGACCGTGCTTTACGACACCCATGTCGGGGATTTCGCAAGGCTCGGGCCGCTTACCGTGGTGATGAAGGGCGAGAGCATACCGGCGCATTCGGAATGGGTGGGCGCGCCGGCCGAGCCGGCGTGACCCTTGCGGACAGTAAGAAGCGCGTCTGAAGACGCGCGGTCCACGGACCGCGAACCTCCAGGCTCGCAACTTGCGCGCGGCGCAACGCCCGTTTGACCCGGCCGCGCCCGCGTCCTAGAACCGCCGCATGTCGCACAATAGTTTCGGCCATCTCTTCCGCGTCACGACCTTCGGCGAGAGCCACGGGCCGGCGCTCGGCGCAATCGTCGACGGCTGCCCGCCACGCATTCCGCTGAGCGAGGCCGAGATTCAGCTCTTTCTCGACAAGCGCAAGCCCGGCCAGTCGCGCTTCACGACGCAGCGGCGCGAGCCGGATGCGGTGAAAATCCTTTCCGGCGTCTTCACCGACGAGAGCGGCGCGCAGGTGACGACCGGCACGCCCATCGCGCTGATGATCGAGAACACCGACCAGCGCTCGAAGGATTATGGCGAGATCGCGCAAAAATACCGGCCCGGCCACGCCGATTACGCCTATGACGCCAAATATGGCATACGCGACTATCGCGGCGGCGGGCGCTCCTCGGCGCGCGAGACCGCGGCGCGGGTCGCGGCCGGCGCGGTGGCGCGCAAGATCATACCCCATGTGACGATCCGCGGCGCCATGGTGCAGATCGGCCCGCACAGAATCGACCGGGCGCGTTTCGATTGGGCGGAAGTGGATAAGAATCCCTTCTTCTGCCCGGATCCGGTCGCCGCCGCCGAATGGGCGGATTATCTCGACGAAGTGCGCAAATCCGGCTCCTCGATCGGCGCGGTGATCGAGGTCGTCGCCGAGGGCGTTCCCGCCGGCTGGGGCGCGCCGGTCTATGGCAAGCTCGATTCCGATCTCGCCGCCGCCCTCATGTCGATCAATGCGGTGAAGGGCGTCGAGATCGGCGCGGGTTTCGCCGCGGCGGAATTTTCCGGCGAGGAAAACGCCGACGAAATGCGCGCCGGCCCGGACGGCAAGCCGGTGTTTCTCTCCAACAAAGCCGGCGGCGTGCTCGGCGGCATTTCCACGGGGCAAGAGATCGTCGCGCGTTTCGCGGTGAAGCCCACCTCCTCCATCCTCACGCCGCGCCGCACCATCGACCGCGCTGGCGCCGAGACCGAGATCGTCACCAAGGGCCGCCACGACCCCTGCGTCGGCATCCGCGCCGTGCCGGTCGGCGAGGCGATGATGGCCTGCGTGCTCGCGGATCATTTTTTGCGCCATCGCGGCCAGGTGGGGTGAGGCCGGGCGGCGATGACGCCAAACCGCCGGCAGATTTTGGGCGGCCTCGGCGCGAGCCTTTTGGCGCAGCCGACGAAAGCGGGCGCCGCCTCGACCCTCCTCGTCACCCACGCGTCCGCACTGCGGCACGATCCCGGCCCCGGCCATCCTGACCGGCCGGCGCGCCTCGCCGCCGTGCTGGAGCGGCTCGAAAACCTCCCCGGCCTCACCCGCGCCGAGGCGCCGCCCGCCCCGCGCGCGGCGCTGTTGCGCGTCCATGAACCCGCATATCTCGCCCGGCTCGAAGCCGCCGCGCCGCGGCGCGAGGGACTTGCGCGGCTCTCGCCCGACATGGTCATGAACGCCGACACGCTGGAGGCCGCGCAGCGCGCCGCCGGCGGCGCGGTCTTTGCGGTCGAGGCGGTCATGGAGGGCGCTGCGAAAAACGCGCTTGTCGCCATGCGCCCGCCGGGCCACCATGCGACCGCCGGCGCCGCGCAGGGTTTCTGTTTCTTCAACAATGCCGCCGTCGCCGCCCGCCATGCGTTGGGGAAAGGCGCCGAGCGGGTCGCGATCGTCGATTTCGACGTGCATCACGGCAATGGCCTGCAGGAGATTTTCTGGGCCGAGAAGAACGTCCTTTACTGCTCCACCCATCAAATGCCGCTCTATCCCGGCACGGGCGCGGCCTCGGAGCGCGGCGAGTTCGACACGATCGTCAACGCCCCGCTGACAAAGGGCGACGGCGGCGCGGCTTTTCGCGCGGCGCTGGGGTCGCGCATCCTCCCTCGCGTAGACGCCTTTGCGCCCGATCTGCTGATTCTCTGCGCCGGCTTCGACGCCCATCTGCACGACCCGCTGGGCGGGCTGCGCCTTATGGAGGAGGACTTCCGCGAGGCGACGCTGCGCCTGATGGAAATCGCCGCGCGCCGCTGCAATGGGCGCATCGTCTCGCTGCTCGAAGGCGGCTATCGCCCCGAGGATCTCGCGTCTTCCGCCGCCGCCCATGCCGGCGCGCTGATGGGGGCCTGAGTCATTTGAATCGCCGCCGCCGCGAGGTTACATGAAACGAGCGGCATCCGCCGCGCCGGAGAAGTCCTTGTCCCACTCGATCACCGAAGCCATCGAGGCCATTCGCCGCGGCGAGATCGTCGTCGTCACTGACGACGACGACCGCGAGAACGAGGGCGATCTCGTCATCGCCGCGAGCCTCTGCACGCCGGAAAAAATGGCGTTCATCATCCGCAATTGCTGCGGCATCGTCTGCGCGCCGCTGACGCTCGAAGAAGCGCGCCGCCTGCATCTCGCGCCGATGGTGGCGCAGAACGACGCGCCGCTCGGCACAGCCTTCACCGTCTCGGTGGATGCGAAACACGGGCTCACCACCGGCATTTCCGCCGAGCAGCGCTGCAATACCGTGCGGGCGCTCGCCAATGGCAATATGGGCGCCGGCGATTTCGTGCGGCCCGGCCATGTCTTTCCGCTGATCGCCCGCGACGGCGGCGTGTTGATGCGCTCCGGCCACACCGAGGCGGCCGTCGATCTCTGCCGCCTCGCCGGCCTGCCGCCGGTGGGCGTCATTTGCGAGCTCGCCAATGACGACGGCACGGTGATGACCGGCCGGCAGGTGACGGAGTTCGCGCAGGCGCATAATCTCAAGCTGGTGTCGGTCGCCGATCTCATCGCCTATCGGCAGGCGCGCGAAAAACTGGTCGAGCGGGTCGCGACCTTTCCGGTCACGACAGAATTCGGCGAGCTGATCGGCCACGCCTATGTGACGCCTTTCGATAGCGTCCAGCATTTCGCCTTTGTCTATGGCGGCGTCGGCGACGGGCGCGACGTGCCGGCGCGGCTGCATCGCGCCGATATTCTCGCCGACGTGATGGGCGGAGCCGGGGCGATCAAGAAAACGCTGGCCCGCTTTTCCCGCGAGGGCCGCGGCGTGCTCGTCTATCTGCGCGACGGCGCGGCCGGCGTGCCCGCCAATGTCGTCGGCGCCGGGGACAACGCCGAGGAGACGCGCAAGCGGCAGTGGCTCGACGTCGGCCTCGGCGCGCAGATTTTGAAGGATCTCGGCGTGTCCTCGATCCGCCTGCGCTCGACCTCCGCAAAGCCGCGCGCCTTCGTTGGCCTCTCGGGCTTCGGGATAGAGATTACCGCGGTGGAGCCGATCGAATAGGCGCGCGGTCCGATTGGGCGCCTGGACCGCGGGACTTCAGGCCCGCACATCCCGCCACGGCCAGCGCGCCCTTCGGCGCGCGACCCGGCGGCGCGTCAGATCACCACGACCTTGGTGCCGACCTTCACCCGGTTATAGAGGTCGATCACGTCAATGTCGCGCATGCGGATGCAGCCGGAGGAGACGCCCTGCCCGATCTTGTCCGGCTCATTGGTGCCGTGGATGCGGTAGAGCGTGTCCTTGCCGTCCTTGTAGAGATAGAGCGCCCGCGCGCCGAGCGGATTGTCCGGCCCGCCCGGCAGGCCGCCGGCGTCGGCCGTCGGCTGCAGATGCGGCCAGCGCTCCAGCATGTCCCTCGGCGGGATCCAGCGCGGCCATTCTTGCATCCCGCCGACATAGGTGCGGCCGGTCCAGCCCATCGCGTCCTGGCCGGTGGCGACGCCATAGCGGATCGCCTTGCCGCCCGGCTGGATGAAATAAAGGAAGTGATTGTTCGTATCGACGATCACCGTGCCCGGCGACTCGCTCGTCTTGTAGTCGACCTCATAACGCTCATAGGCCGAGCCGACCGAGGCTTTCGGCGCAAGCGCAATATATTCGGCGTCTCTGGCCGAGAGTTTTGGGTCCGGCACGCGCACGCCGTTGCATCCGGCAAGACCGATCAGCGCCAGCGCCGCCGCCGCCATTCTGACACGCATTGAAAAGCTCCTTGCGCCGCAAAGTTTCTCTTGGTGAATCCCGTCCCGACGGAGCGCCCCGGCCGCCGGCCCATTAGCTGTTTTGTTACCATGATCCTCGCGCAAAGGAGCGCGTTGACATAATTTTTGCCAAACTGTGGCGCCGGCGCCACGCCGCCGCGCCTCCGCCAATCGGACCTTACGCGGGATTTTCCGGATTTTCATGGACATGCGGCTCATGAAACAACATGCTGCGTTTAGAAAAGTCTGATTTCCTCGAAGCGGTCTCGAGCGTGCGATCCCTGTTCATCACTCACCCCTCCTCGCTCGCCCACGACATGGGTCCGGGCCATCCCGAGCAACCCGACCGCCTGCGGGCGATCGAGCGCGCCCTGCAAGGCGGGCGCTTCGACAAGCTCGCGCGGATTTCGGCCCCCTCCGCCAGCCGCGAGGCGCTGCTGCGCGTGCATCCCGCCTCCTATCTCGACCTTCTCGAACAGGCGGCCCCGAAACAGGGGCTGACGCCGCTCGACCCGGACACCGCCATGTGTCCCAAGACGCTGGAGGCGGCGCTCTTTGCCGCCGGGGGGGCGACGCAAGCGGTGGACGAGGTGATGAGCGGCGCGGCCGACACCGCCTTCGTCGCCATGCGCCCGCCCGGACATCACGCCGGTCGCAGCACGCCGATGGGCTTCTGCTTCTTCAACAATGTGGCGATCGCCGCCCGCCACGCCCGCGCCGTCCATGGCGCCGAGCGCGTCGCCATTGTCGACATAGACGTTCACCACGGCAATGGCACGCAGGAGATTTTCTGGGCGGACAAGGATGTGATGTTCTGCTCCTCGCATCAAGCGCCCTTCTACCCCGGCACCGGCATGCGCGACGAGACCGGCGAGTACGGCAATATCGTCAATGCGCCGCTGCTCGCCGGCTCGACCGGCGACACCTTCCAGGAGGCCTATGCCGACGTCATCTTCCCGCGGCTCAAGGACTTCGGCCCGGACCTCATCCTGATTTCCGCCGGTTTCGACGCGCATGAGCGCGACCCGCTCGGCGGGCTGAAACTCACCGAGCAGGATTTCGGCGAGATCACCAAGCGGCTGATGGACTTCGCCGACCGGCGCTGCGGCGGCCGGCTCGTGTCGCTTCTCGAGGGCGGCTACGATCTCGAGGCGCTCGGCCAGTCCGTTGCGGCCCATGTGCTGGCGCTCATGGGCGCGTGAGCGCTTTTTGCAAAAAACAAAGAGCCCGGAGGCTCGCGGTCCAGGCGGAACCGCAAGCCTCCGGGCTCACAAGCGCTCACGCCCTGTCGGGCGCCTGACGCGTCAGCCCTGGCGGGCCTTGTAGCGCTTCTGCACCTTGTTGATCACATACACGCGACCCTTGCGGCGCACGATCTGGTTGGCGCGATGGCGCGAACGCAGGGACTTCAGAGAATTGCGAACCTTCATCGGGGAAATCCTCGGCAATGAGACACCGGCCGGGATGAACGCCCCAGCGCGTCGTGGGGTGGTTTCTGCCCCATTTCGCTGCGGCGATCAAGAGCGGGCGGTTAAAAACTCTGCCGCAGACCGGCGAAAAAGCCGCGCCGCGGGCCATATTGCGGCGCGAAGACGCCGATGCCGGTGCCGTCGCGCAGCACGTAGGAATGGTCGAAAAGGTTCACCACGTCGAATCGCAACGTGACCGGCTTGCCATAGGGCATGCCGATCTCGCGAGAGAGGCCGAGATTGACCTGCGCATAGCCGGGCAAGCTCTGCGTATTGGCGAAACCGGCCCGCAGCCCGCTGCCGAAGATGACATCCGCCGAAACGCGCGTCCCGAAGACGACATGCGAGAGGCCGGCCGAGCCGCTCCAGGTCTGGGCGTGGTCGGTATAGACGTAATGATCGGCGATATAGGCGAGTTCGTCCGCCTCGATGAGGAAGTAATTGGAGGAGACGCGCCGGCCGCGCTGGCGGCCCCAGGCGAGATTGCCGAAGGCGGTGAAATCCCCTTGCGCGAAACTCGCCTTCAGCTCCACGCCGGTATTGTAGCCGCGGTCGTAATTGAAGGCCGAAAGCGCCAGCGCCTGGCCGAACTGGCCGTTGTCCAGGAGATTTTGCGCGCGCTTCAGATAATAGGCGACGCCCGCCTCGAATTGTGGCGTGAAGCGATGCGTATAGCCGATATCAAGATAATTGGAGCGCTCCGGCCGCACCGGCCCGGTGAGCGCAACCTGCGGCGCGAGCGTCGTGTTTTCGACGAGCGCCAGATTGACGGGCGCCGATTGCGCCTGCGCCGGCGGCGTGAAATAGCGGGCGTAGCCGGCATGCAGCGTCCCGTTCTCGATCGGCTGGAAGACGAGGCCGACGCGCGGGCTGAGCTGGCTCGCCGAGACATATTTGGCCATATGGTCGAAGCGCAGGCCGGCGTTCAGCGTGAGGCGATCGGAAAGCTTCCACTCGTCCTGGGCATAGGCGCTATAGGTCCAGCCGACGAGGCCGCTCGCGTCGCTCACGCCATAGGGCGCGTCGATCGCCTCGCCGTCCGCGTCGAGCGGAAAGAGGGTCGAGGAATTCACCACTTTCGAGCGTTCTGCGGCGACCATGAAGCCGCCGCGCAGCGTATGGCCGAAATCGGCGCGCCAGGCCGCGTCGCCCTGCGCCCCATTGATGAAGCTGCGCCGATAGACATTGGAGGCGACGCCGTTGAAAATCAGATCGCCGAGCGGATCGGGCGTGTAATGCAGCGACGATTCGCGGGAGAAGGCGGAAATCTGCCCGTCGAAGCGGCCTTCCGATTTCGCTAAAGCCAGCACATTGTAATAGCTGCGCTCGATCTGGTTCTCGTTCAGCGCCGCCGAATCGAAGGCGCCGACGCCAAAGGCGGTGAATTGCGGGAGCTGCCCCGGCGTGTTGGGGATCTGAAACTTGCCGATCGAGACCCCGGAGATCAGCATCACCCGTGTCGCGTCGTCCGGCGCATAGGCGGCGTAGCCGAAGAAGCGCCCCTGCCGCGTGCGGTCGTGGATCGCGTCATGCGATGGCGTCGTATTGTTGATTCCAAGCGTGTCGGTGAGCAGCCGGCCGGCCGTGAACAGCTCATACGGGCCTTTCTTCTGCGCGAAATCGAAGGTGGTCTGCACCGTGTCGCGGCTGCCGCCATAGATGCTGACGCCGCCCGAAGGCTCGGCCCCCGGCGTGCGCGAGACAATGTCGATGACGCCCGAGGTGCGCAGCCCATATTGCGCCGGCAGCGCGCCGGTGAGCAGCGAGAGCCGGTCGATGAAGCCCGTCTCGATCACCTGGCCGAAGCCGGCGACCCCGTCCGGCATCAGCACCCCATTGATGCGATATTGCAGATTGGAATGCTCGTTGCGGATATGCAGCCCGCCATTGACCGAAGAATCCTGGCTGGCCCCGACCGTGCGCAACAACACTTTGTCGAGCGGCAGATTATCCGCCTGCGGCAACGCCAGAATCGCGCTGCGGGACAGGACGGAGGCGTCGGCGCCGGCGGGCGGCAAGAGCCTGTCCTGGAAGGCGGCGAGCTGCTGCGAGGAGGCGTCTGCGGCGGCGGCGGCCGGCGTTTGCGTCTCGCCCTGCGGCGCGACCGGCGCGGCGCGCTGCGACGGCGCCCGGCGCCCGCCCACCTCGATCGTCGGCAGAGCCTCCTGCGCAAAGCCCACGCCCGTTGAGAGACCGAGCAGGGCGAGCGCCGACGTCTTCCGCATGTCTTCCGTTTCCCTGACGCCGAGACTGATATGTTATAATGTTACAGTCAGCGATCGGCTCAGGTCAAGCATCGGCAACCGGAGCGAAAACCGGTTCGCGCCCGAAAAAAAAGAGCGAGAGCCCCGGTCCGATGCAATCGGACCGCAAAAGGCTCTCACAGGCTCCGGAAAAATCGGGGGTGTTCGGCGAATTACGCCCGCGCCCGCTGGTCGGCGAATTTCTCCCAGCCGGCGGCGCGCAGCCGGCAGGCCGGGCATTCGCCGCAGCCATAGCCCCAGTCGAAGCGTTGGCCGCGCTCGCCGAGATAGCAGGTGTGGCTCTCCTCGACGATGAGGCGCACCAGCGGCGCGCCGCCGAGATTGAGCGCGAGCCGCCAAGTCGCCGCCTTGTCGATCCACATCAAGGGCGTGTGGATGGCGAAATCGCGGTCCATGCCGAGCGACAGCGTCCGCTCGGCGTTGCGGATCGTCTCGTCGCGGCAATCGGGATAGCCGGAATAATCCGTCTCACACATGCCGCCGACGATATCCGCGATCCCCCGCCGATAGGCGAGCGCCGCGGCGAAGGTGAGGAAGAGAATATTCCGCCCCGGCACGAAAGTGTTGGGCAGGCCCGTTTCGTCGAAGGCGATCTCCGCCTCGCGCGTTAGCGCCGTCTGCGAGATGGCGCCGAGCGCCTCTATGGCGATCGTATGGTCCTCGCCGAGCTTCGCCGCCCACTCCGGCGACAGCTGCGAGAGCCCCCCGCGCAGCGCGGCGCGGCGCTCGAGCTCGACGCGGTGGCGCTGGCCGTAATCGAAGCCGAGCGTCTCGACGCGCGCAAAGCGGGACAGCGCCCAGGCGAGGCAGGTGGTCGAATCCTGGCCGCCCGAGAACAAAACGAGCGCCGCTTTTCCTGTCGTGTCCGTCGGTTCCGCCATTGCCGGTTCCGCCATTGCCGCACCGCGAAAGAGGTTTCGTCTTTCCTACTCCCGCGCCGGCGACGGCGCCAGTTTTCCTTTGCGTTTTCTTTACGCAGCGCTGCGCCGGCGCGCATCGATCGACGCGACGACGAGGCTTCTCGCCTGCTCCAGCGGCTCGACCCGCGGCGGCGCGCTCATGACCCGCGCCGGCGGAAACACGACGATCGCCTCGGTTCCCTGCCGCAATTGCGCTTTCAGCACGAAACGTCCGCCGTGAAGATCGACGAGCCCCTTGACGATCGGCAAGCCGAGGCCGGCGCCCTCGTCGGCGTTCTTCTGCGCCAGCGCGCCGCGGCCGAAGGCGGACATCACCAAGTCGATCTCGTCCTGCGGAATGCCCGGCCCCGTATCCTTGATCGCGACATATTGGCCGCCCGCCTGCGTCCAGCCGATCTTGATCGTCACCTGCCCGCCCTGGGGGGTGAATTTAACGGCGTTGGTGAGAAGGTTCAGCACGATCTGCCGCACCGCCCGCTCATCGGCCCAAAGCCGCGGCAGGTCGGACTCCATCGCTTCGACGATGCGTATGCCGCGTTTTTGCGCGCGAATGGCGAGCAAATGCCGGCACTCCTGCGCCACGCCGGCGAGCGAGACGCTTTCTTCGCGCAACTCATAGCGGCCCGCCTCGACGCGGGAGAGATCGAGAATTTCATTGATCAGGGCGAGCAGGTGCTGGCCGCTCGCATGGATGTCGCGCGAATAATCCTTGTATACCGGGTTGGCGTGCGGGCCGAACAACTCGGCCATCAGCACTTCGGAAAAACCCAGAATCGCATTGAGCGGCGTGCGCAGCTCATGGCTCATCGTCGCAAGGAAGCGGGACTTGGCGAAATTGGCCTCTTCGGCGCGCCGCCGCGCCTCGTCGGAATTGGCCTTTGCCTGCTCCAGCTCGACGATCAGCGCGCTTTTTTCGGCGCGAAACGCCAGTCCCTCCGCCGCCAGGCGATGGAAGCGCCGCGCCAGGATGAAGAAGAACAGCTGCGCCGCCACATTCATGTAAAGCAGGGCGAGAGAGGCCGTCCCGGCGCTTTTCGTCGCAACGAGCAACAGCGAGGCGCAGAAGATCGGCGCGAGCGCGGCCGCGACCGCCGGCGGCAGCGGGGCGCTGGCCATGGTGTTGAAAGCCGCCGCATTCAGCAGCGCGCCAAAGGCGACGATCTTGCCGCTGTCGTCGCGCGCCATGATCAATATCGCGGCCATCGCCGCCCACATCAGCCCGTGCAGAAATTCGGCGGCGATGAACCTGCGCCGCCAGACCGCCTCGACCACCATGGCGTCGGGCACGCCCGCGAGATCCTGCGCCAGCGCGTAGCACAGCGCGAGGCTCGCCAACGCCCCGACGCTCCAGAAAGCCACGACGTTCCAGGCGACCCAGGAACAGGCGAACGACCCCGCGAGCGCAATCATCGCGACCGCTGCGATCGCCGAGGTCCGGCGGGATCTGGCGTAGAGCCGCAGCAATTGGATCTCGCAGCCGGAGGTGTCGACGTCCGAGGTGGTGAGACGCTCCCGCGCTTGCCTGATCTGCGCGCTGCGCCGACGGCGCTCCGCCGACAGCCGGGCGTCGACCCCCTGGCTGCGCTCTAAAGTCTCGGCTGCGGCTTCACTCATGACACTGCACACATCATGTGGAAAAGACGAGGCCGACGATGCGCCGCAAAGATTAACCCGCGGGTTGGGAATTGCCTCAAATTTTCGCCAAATTCCCGAATGATGGAAGCGACTTGAACAGATCCGAGAAATCCTGCGGGCTCGCCGGCCTCGTCGCGGCGGTCCGCGCCTGCCGCCTCTGCGCAGAACCGCCCGAGGGGGCGCCGCTGCCGCATGCGCCGCGTCCGGTGCTGCGCCTGACGCAGACGGCGCGGCTGCTGGTCGCCGGCCAGGCGCCCGGCGTGCGGGTGCATCGCTCGGGCCTGCCCTTCGACGACCCTTCCGGAGAGCGGCTGCGCTTTTGGATGGGGATCGACCGGGAGATTTTCTACGACGAGAGCCGCATCGCCATCGTGCCGATGGGTTTCTGCTTCCCGGGGCTCGACGCCGCCGGCGCGGACCTGCCGCCGCGCCGCGAATGCGCCCCGCGCTGGCACGACGCGCTGTTTGCGGCGGCGCCGCAGATCGAGACGATCCTTGCGATCGGCCGCTATGCGCAGGACTATCATTTCCGCAGGCTCGGCCATGCGCGGCCGAAACGCGAGGGCGTGGGCGAGACCGTGCAGCGCTGGCGCGCGCTCGGAAAGACGCGGCCGCGGCTCTTTCCGCTGCCGCATCCTTCCTGGCGCAATTCCGCCTGGCTGAAGCGTAATCCCTGGTTCGAGGCGGAGCTTCTCCCCGACCTGCGCGCCGAAGTCGCAAGGCTGCTATAAGCGGCGCATGGACAGGATCGAGATCGCGGCGACGCCGCCGCTTCGCATCGGCAATGGATTGCCGCTGACGCTGATCGCCGGCCCCTGCGCGCTGGAAAGCGCCGCGCTCGCTCTGGAAGTCGCGGGGGAACTCGCCGCGCTGTCCCGGCGGCTCGACATCGGCGTCGTTTTCAAGGCCTCCTTCGACAAGGCGAATCGCACCAGCGGCGCTGCGCCGCGCGGCGTCGGGCTCTCGGCGGCCTTGGCGGTCTTTGCGGAGATCAAGCAGCGCTTCGGCCTGGGCCTGCTGACGGACGTGCACGAGCCGGGCCAATGCGCGGCCGTGGCCGAGGTCGCCGACATTCTGCAAATCCCCGCTTTTCTCTGCCGGCAGACCGACCTCCTCCTCGCCGCGGCGCGCACGGGGCGGGCGGTGAACATCAAGAAGGGTCAGTTTCTCGCGCCCTGGGACATGCGCCATGCGGTCGAAAAAATCCGCGCCGCCGGCAATGAGCGCGTGCTCGTCACCGAGCGCGGGACGAGCTTTGGCTATAATAATCTCGTCGTCGATATGCGGGCCTTGCCGATTCTCGCCGAAACCTGCCGAGCGCCGGTCGTCTTCGACGCCACCCATGCGGTGCAGCAGCCGGGCGGCGCCGGCGCGGCCTCGGGCGGCGAGCGGCGTTTCGCGCCAGTGCTGGCGCGGGCCGCTGTCGCCATAGGCGTCGCGGCGGTGTTCATCGAGACGCATCCCGCGCCGGAGCGCGCAATGTCCGACGGCGCGACGATGATCCCGCTCCGCGACCTGGAGCCGATGGTCGCGGAACTCATGTCCTTCGACCGGCTGGCGAAGGCGATGACGCCGCGGGAGCGCCTTTAGCGCGTTTAGAGCGTTTTCCGCCGAAGCTGGAAGCGGTTCGGCGACAAGAAAACGCCCTCAAGCCGAACGCGCCTCCTCGGCCCATAGCCCGGCGGTGCGGGCGATGCGCGCATATTCCTCATGCACGACGAAGGGACCGTAAGCGCGCTCCAGCCGCCGCACGACGAAATGTCCGCGCGCCAGCGATTGGAAATGCTCGACGAAGGCGAGATTGACCGCCGCGCCACTCAGCGCGCCGATCAGCGGCACGGCCTGCGCCGCGGTCTTCTGCGACACGACGACGCCGAAACGCGAGGCGATCTGCGCGACGAGGCGCACCAGCGCCGGTGCGTCGGCCGCGACGCCGCGCGCCGCGACATAGCGGGCCGCGTCGCTCACCGATTTGGCGAAAAGGCCGCGCAGCGCGAGATAGCCGCCCTCGAGAATATTGCCCTCCTCGGCATGGCCGCCGAGCGCGAAGACTTGCAGACAGGCGATCGCCGTCTCGGGATTGCGCAGATCCTCGCCCTCGCCGCGGGCGATGTCCGCGATCGAGCGCAGCATGATCGTCGTCGAGACCGGCAGCTCCAGCGGCAGGCTGGCGAGCCCCATCGCGCCGCCGATCGCCCCCGAGATCATCGCGAGGCGCCGATGCTGGAGGGTGAGATCCTCGACCGGCCGTCCTTGCAGGCTGGAGACGGCGAAATGCAGCGCCGCCATCAGCGCCCGGCTAGCCGCGGTAGAGGCGACCTGCTGCAGACGGGGCGAGATGACCCGGCCCGCAAAGCCGAGCTGGCGGCCGGCCACATGCGCCAACCGGCCCGCGAAACTCGTTTTCTCCAACGCTGAAACCGCTTGTTCGAGCGCGGCGAGATCGGCGCTGGACAGTCTCGGCGCCGCCAGCGCCGGCAGAGCGGGGGTCACGCGAACCTTCCTTATGCTGCGGAATTCCTGCCCAAAGATCGGTCATTCCCGCAAGAGTTGCAAGCGGCGCCTCCGCCGTCGCGCCTCACAGGATGACATGCGGGACGAAGCGCGCGCGACGCGACGCGGTCGGCGACGCCTCCTCGCGCAGGCCGAGCCCGGCCGGAGCGTCGCCGACCAGCCAGCAACCAAGGACCACAGAGCGCCCGTCGAATTGCGGCAAGGGACGCAGCGCCTGGCGCACGAAACCCTCGCGCCCATGGGCGTCTTTCTCGCCCGCCCCCCGCGCGCCGTCGCGCATGGCTCCGGCCTTCGCGCCCTCGCCCGAAAAAATCGGCTTGCGCGCGTAAGTTTCGCCGAGCGTGGCCGCCCGCCCATCCTCCTCGAAAAAACACGGCAGAAGATTGGGATGGTTCGGCGCCATCTGCCACAGAAGCGCCAGCGTCCCCTTGTTGGAGAGGATCATTTTCCACGGCGGCTCGATGAAGCGGGTGCGCCGCATGGCCGGCGCACGGCCGAAGGGATCGGCGAACATCCGCTCCCAGGCGTAGAGCTTGAACAGCCGGCCTATTCTCTGCCCGCGCCGGTCGAGGAATTCCGCTTCGTCCGGACTGAGGCCGATGTCGCGAATGTCGATGAGCGACGTGGCGAGCCCGGCGGCGCGGGCGCATTCTTCGAGATAGGAGACGGTGGTGAGATCGCCCGCCTGATTGCTCATGCCGGCGAAATGCAGCGTCCCGCCGCCGCCGATGTCGGCGAAACGGGCGACGAGCCTTTCGTGCAGCGAATTGAATTGGTCGACATGCTGCGGCAAGACGCCGCTCGCGGCGAGCTGCTCCAGCCAATGCCATTGCACCACCGAGGATTCGACGAGGTTCGCCGGCGCATCGGCGTTATAGTCGAGGAGCTTCGGCGGCCCGGCGCCGTCATAGGCGAAATCGAAACGCCCGTAGAGCGAGGGGTCGCGCCGCGCCCAGCTTTCAGCGATGACGTCGAAAGCGTGATGCGGAATGCGCAGGCGCCGCATCAGCTCTTCGCTCTGCGCGACGCGGTCGACGAGTTCCTGGCACAGCGCGTGCATTTCCGCCGTAGCGGCCTCGAGCTCCTCGACCTCGCCGAGCGAGAAGACATAGCGCGCGCTCTCGTCCCAGGCGGGCGCGCCGCCCTCATTCACGAGCGTGAAGCCGATCTCGGCGGCGTGCTCGGCGAAGTCCGGCCGGACGGGGGAATTTTCTCTTTTCATGCGCCCTCGCCACGCCCGGCGCCGCTGTCGCTCTCTCGCCTGCAAATCCTGGCGCAACCTTAGCCGAGCCCGCCGCGCCGCGCCAGCTTGCGCGCAAGGCGTTCTGCGCTTAACACCCTTGCCCCATGGCCGACGATTTTTCCCCCAAATCCGACTTCCTCGCCACGCTGATCGCGCGCGGCTTCGTGCATCAATGCTCGGACTTCGCCGGGCTCGACGCCGAGGCGCGAAAGCCCGGCTTTTCCGCCTATATCGGCTTCGACTGCACGGCGCCCTCGCTGCATGTCGGTTCGCTCCTGCCGATCATGATGCTCGCCTGGCTGCAACGCACGGGCGGCAAGCCGCTGCCGCTCGTCGGCGGCGGGACGACCCGCGTCGGCGACCCCTCTGGCAAGGACGAGAGCCGCAAGCTGCTGACGCTGGAGCAGATCGACGCCAACAAGGCGTCGATCCGCACGGTCTTTGAAAAATTCATGCGCTTCGGCGAGGGCGCGGGGGACGCGCTGCTGCTCGACAACGCCGATTGGCTCGCGGGGCTCAATTACATCGATTTTCTGCGCGAGGTGGGCCGGCATTTTTCGGTCAACCGCATGTTGACGATGGATTCCGTCAAGCTGCGGCTCGACCGCGAGCACGAGCTGTCCTTCATCGAATTCAACTATATGTGCCTGCAATCCTATGATTTCGTCGAGATCAACCGGCGCCATGGCGCGGTGTTGCAGATGGGCGGCTCCGATCAATGGGGCAATATCGTCATGGGGCTCGATCTCGGCCGCCGCATGGGCCGGCCGCAGCTCTATGCGCTGACCTCGCCGCTCCTCACCACCGCCTCCGGCGCGAAAATGGGCAAGACCGCCGCCGGGGCGGTGTGGCTCAACGCCGACATGCTGTCGCCCTACGACTACTGGCAATATTGGCGCAATACGGAGGACGCCGACGTCGTCCGCTTCCTGAAGCTGTTCACCTTCCTGCCGCTCGACGAGATCGCGCGGCTCGGCGCCTTGCAGGGGGCCGAGATCAACGAGGCGAAAAAGACGCTCGCGACCGAGGCGACGGCGCTGATTCACGGCCGCGCCGCGGCGGAACAGGCGCACGAAACCGCCCGCGCGACTTTTGAAGAGGGCGCGCTGGCGCTGACCTTGCCGAAGGTGACGGTGGGCGCGGACGACATCGCCGCCGGTCTCGGCGTCCTCAGCGCCTTCGTCAAAGCGGGGCTCGTCGGCTCGACCGGCGAGGCGCGCCGACAGATCAAGGCCGGCGGCCTGCGCGTCAATGACGCAGTCGTGACCGACGAGCGCGCGACGCTGCGCGACGAGGATTTTCGCGAGGGCGTCGCCAAACTGTCCTTCGGCAAAAAGAAGCACGTGCTTTTGCAGCGCGGCTGAACCCGGCCGAATGCTGGAGGGATCGCGAGCCGGCCCCCTATCGCCCGCGCCCTCGCTGCGGCGGCGGCTGCGGCTGCGGCTGTTCCGCCTGTGGCGGCGACGGATCGAACGGCCGGCCGGTGCCGTCCATCACCCCCATGATCTTGCGCATCAGTCCCGGCGCAATCGCGGAGAGCGGATTGACATTGACGACCGGGGCGCCGAGAGGCCCGAGCACGCGGTAGTTCAGCGCAAAAATCCCCTCATGCTGGCCGCCGGCCAGCACCACGCCCAGCACCGGAATATTCGACAACAGGCTGTTGAGCCCATAGGCCGGCACATAAGCCCCGGAAACATCGACGCGGTCATGGGCGAAGTCGATGAAGCCGTCGAAGGTCAGGCCGATCTCGGGCCCGGACATCACCCCCTCCCGCAGATTGAGCGTCCCGCCCTGCGTGGTGAAGCCGGTCTGCAGCCGCGAGAAGCGCACCGAATCGGGGTCGAAGCGGATGTTGCCGCGATCGTCGGCGCGCGCGACGCCCTGCGTCATGAGCTGGCGCATCGCCGGCTCGTTCTTCAAATAGAAGTCTCGAATGCGCAGCGCGCCGTCGGTGCGGCCGGGATTGAGCTGCAACGTGACGTCGAGCGCGCCGCTGTCCATCCGCTGGTAGAAATCGAGAAAGGACATGAAGGAGCCGGCGTCCGCCGTCGCAATCTGGAGCTGCGCGCCGTTGCGCGGCATGGCCGCGGCGAGCTTCTCGCGGCCGAACAGACCGCTGAGCGTGAAGGCGCGCAGGCGCCCGCCCCGCCGCTCCAGCTTCATGTCGACATTGGCGAGGATCTGCTTGCCGAAGCCGGAGACGATCGGCGATTTGAAGTCGATGTCGATGTCGTCGAGAGAGAAGCCCGCCCTCTGCGCCGGGCCTTGATTTTGCGCTTGAGTTGCGCCTTGGCCTTGCGCGGGGGGCGGCGTCGCGGCGCGTTCGGAACCCTGCGTCAGCGCGCGGATGATCGGCCGCGCGTCGATATTCGCGCCGCGGATCGTCACTTTGACTGCGTCGGGGCCGCGCTGCGCCTCGACATGGGCGTCGTCGCCCGGCGACAGCCGGATCTGCGAGAATTTCGCCGATTTGAAACCGCCCTCGCGGGTGAGATCCACGACGCCGTTGATCTGGGCGCCGCCCGCGTCGATCATGAGCTGATCGAGCGTGATCCCCTCATTGCGGCGCGCCAGCACGAAACTCGCCTTGCCGAATTTGCCGGCGGGCTTGGCGAGGCCCGGAATGTCGAGCGCGGTCTTGGTGAGGTCGAGCTCGATCTGCGCATCGCCCTCGGCGAGCGGCACAGCGGCCTTGAGCGACGCCGACACCGGCCCGCCGACGCCGGGCAGCGCAAAGCCGGACTTCGCCCGCGCCGCGTCGTCGAAGGTCAGCGTCAGCAGCGCCTGCGCCGGGCCGCGATCCCCGGCGGCGCGCCGCAGGTCGAGGAGCGCCGGGGCGCCGAAGAGCCGGCCGCCGCCGCTGACGCGCAGGCCGCCGCCGTCGCGCACGACGCTGAGCGCGGCGTTCTCGAGCCGCTCGGCGCCGACGAAACGGTCGATCGAGAGATTTTGGGTCAAGGCGTCGATCGCGATCGCCGTGCGGTCCGGCCGGGCGCCGGCGCCGATTTCGAAATTCACCCGCACCTTGCCGTCGACGGCGCCCTTCAGCGCGCCGGGCTCGAGCGGCAGGCTGGCGTGGGGCGAAACGCCCGGCGTCGCCAGAATGTCGCTCACCCCCTCGACATTGCCGGCGAGCCGCAAGTCGAGCTCTGCGGGCGTCGGCGTGAGCGCATTGTCGGGGACTGAGAACATCCCCTCGACCAGCGTCAGCTTACGGCCCGGCGCCGTCTCCATCGCGCCGGCCGTCGCCGCGAAAGATAATGTCCGGCCGGTGACGCGCAGATGGCCGCCGACGCCGGTGAACGGCGGCAAGCCCGGCAGCAGATCGGCAAGCTCGGCGTTGGCGATCTCGACTTCGGCGCGCACCGCCTTGTCCGGCGGCGGCCGGCCGTAGCGCATCGCCGTCATTGCGGCGTCGTCGTAATCGGCGGTCAGAGCGCCCTGCGCCACGACGCCGCTGCGGATATGCTCGAGCATCCAATTGCGCGCATCGACCGCGGCGTGCGACGGCCACAGGCGGCTGATCGCCCAGATTTGCGCGTCTTTCACATTGAGCGCAAAAGCTACGTGCGGCGCCGCCGCCCAATCGAAGGATCCCGTCAGGGTCGCGTCGGCGTCCGGCCCAGAGGCGCGCAGTTTTTCGAGAATGAGCTTCTTCTCGCCGAGCAGCAGCTTGGCGCTCAGCTCGCCGCGTTCGAAAGGCAGGGGCTTCGCCCCGGCGCGCTCGGGCCGCACGGTGGTGGGCTTGGCGAGCCGCAGCGACAGGCTCCAGGCGTCCTCGGCGCCGGCCGCGGGCGGCGCGCCCGCAACGCTCGGCGGCGGCGCCGCGACGCCTTTCAGGGCCATGTCGAATCCGCCGGCCTTCAGCGACACCGGCGCGATGATCAGCTCGCGACTCGCCTTGTCCCAATGGGCGGCCGCGGAGACGGCGTCGATCAGCACCGGCTCATGGTCGGGATCCTCCAACCGGAAAAAGCCCTTGCCGATGCGCAAGCCGCCCTCCGCCTCGACGACATGGCCGCCCGAACCAAGGGCGAAATGAAGATTGGCGGAGATCGGCGCGTCGGTGTCGAACTTCAGATTGCGCAGGCCTGCGACCAGCGCGATTTCGTCGATCGACAGATCATGGACCTCGGCGTCCAAGACCCGACGGTCGCCGGGCCCGCTCCGCGCGATCATGGTGGCGCGCCAGCGCCTTTTTTGGTCGGTCGCGCCGAGGGAGAGCTTCATGCCGTCGCGCCCGCGGTCGAGGCTGAGCGTCAGGTCGCCGTAGCTGATGGTCCGGTCGACGGTGTGGTCGTCGATCACGAGCCGCCCGTGCAGCACGCCGATCCGGTCGATTCCGCCGATGGCGCTGTCCGGACTCGTCGCGAAGTCGAAGAGGCCGCGCATGATGTCGCCCGCCTGATGCAGCAGCGCGGTGCGCGCGAGCGGGGCGGATGGGGCCGCTTGCGGCGATTGCGGGGCGGAGCCGGGCGCGACCGGAACCCGAAGCGGCGCGGCCTCGGCGGGATCTGTGCCGGCCGAGACCGAAATGGTCCCGTCTGCGGCGACCGACAAGCGCAGCTCCAGATCCAGCGCTTCGATGCGCCGCGGCTTGAGCCGGCCGGTCAACAGCGACAGAAAATCGATCGACAGCTCGGCGCGCGGCGCGGCGAGCGCGACCCGCCCGCCGGACGACACTTGCAGCCCCTCGACCGTGATCGTCGGACCGTGGTCGGAATCGGCGATTCGCGCGCCGGAGAGTTGAAAATCGTAGCGGCCGCGATAGAGCTCGTCGAGCGATTCGACGACCGCCGGGGCGAGCCAGTCGAGCGGGATCGGCCCGCGCGCCAGAGCGGCGAAAAACAGGCCGACCGCCGCGCAGCCGAAGGCGGCGACGAGAAGCGCAAGCCGCGCCGTGTCGCGCAGGACGCGCCCGCGCCCGCCGCGCAAGCGCGGCGCCCGCAGCCGCGGCGACGACCAGCGCCGGCCGAAGCCGTCGCCCTCGCGGAAGTCCTCTTCTTCACCTGCCTGTTGGCTCAAAACTGCTCGCTCATTCTTCGAAGGGCGATTTTTGGCGAATCGGTCCCGAATCCCGCGCGCCTGGAGCATCGCCAAGCGGACCCCTCGCGGCAAGCCTTCGCTCGATCGGGCGTGGACCTCGCCGGTAAGGCTTGCCGAAGCCGCACGCTTTGACTTAACGAAATTATCGCCCAGCCTCCGGCCCAAGGGAAGACGCAATGACAACCGAATCCAAGCTACAGCTGAATGAAGGCGATCCGGCGCCGCAATTCAACCTGCCCGGCGCCGGCGGCAGACGCGTCTCTTCGGCGGCCTTCGCCGGCAAGAAGCTCGTCCTCTACTTCTATCCGAAGGACGACACCAGCGGCTGCACCAAAGAAGCGATAGAATTCAACGCGCTGCGCGGCGAATTCGAACGGGCCGGCGCCGTCGTCGTCGGCATGTCGCCCGATTCGGCCAAGAGCCACGACAAATTCTGCGGCAAATATGACCTTTCGCTGGAGCTCGCCTCGGACGAGAGCAAGGAGACGCTCTCCGCCTATGGCGTCTGGGTCGAGAAGAGCATGTACGGCCGCAAATATATGGGGGTGGAGCGCAGCACCTTCCTGATCGGCCCGGACGGGCGCATCGCCAAGATCTGGCGCAAGGTCAAGGTTCCCGGCCACGCCGAGGCGGTTCTTTCCGCCGTGCGCGCGCTGTAACGCGCGCACCGCGAGAGGCGTCAGCTACTTTGGTCCCGGCGCGGGCGTCGCGGCCCCGCCGGGCGCGGATTTCTTGGCGATTTGCCGCTCGACCTCTTCGAGCCCCTTCTTCGCGGCGGCGAGATCGGGCTTGATATTGAGCGCGGTTTCGAGATCGGCTTTGGCGCGCTCCAGCTCATGCTTGCCGCGATAGGCGTTGGCGCGGTTGAGATAGAATTGCGCATGTTTGGGGTCGAGCCTGATCGCCTCGTCGAAATCGGCGAGCGCGTGATCGAGATCGCCCTTGACGTGATAGGCGAGCCCGCGGTCGTTGTAGGCGAGCGCGAGTTTCGGGTCGCGCTTGATCGCCTCGTTGAAATCGGCGATCGCGCGGTCGAAATCGCCTTTCGCCTGATATAAAGCGCCGCGCATCACGAGCGGCAGAGCCGATTTCTTGTCGAGATTGACCGTCGCCTCTATGTCGGCGAGCGCCTTGTCGAATTCGCCCCTGGCGCGCAGGATCGCGGCCCGGGCGCCATGCGCCGCGGCGTTCTTGTCGTCGAGCTTTAGCGCCGAATCGAGATCGGCCAGCGCATGTTCCAGATCGCCCTTGGCCTTGAAGGCTGCGGCGCGGCCGACATAGAGCGCCGCCGCTTTCGGATCGAGCGTCAGCGCCTTGCCGAAATCGTCGATCGCTAGGGCGACGTCGCCCTTGGCGAGATAGGCCCCGGCGCGATTCGACAAGGCGGCCACCTGGTTGTGCTTCGATTCCTTGCCGGCGTTGGCGAGAACCTTCGTGCAGCCGGCGATTCGCGCGTCCGGGTCGGCGCTTTTGCAGCCCGCCCAGTCATCGTTGGCGGCGAGGACCGAGGGCGCGAGCGCCAGGGCGCCGGCAACACCGAGCGAAACGCGCAGGATGCGGCGACGGCGCGCGCGCAGCGACGACACAAATAGTTTCGAATACATGAGTTTCCTTTCGGCGTCGAAAGATGCGCAACCCTTGCCGCGGGCCTCCGGGGTCGCCCGGCTCCGGCCGAAAATACAAAGGAATCGGCCGATGCGAAACGCTCGTTCGAGCGGCGCAGGCGGGCGGCGCGCAAAGAACCGCGCCGAAACGCGCCACATGCGCCGATGGCGTGCAAAAGGTCTTTAGAGGGACTAAAAAATCCTTTAGAATGTCGTCGATGACTTTACTGACGACCACCGACCAAGTCGCCGACGTCTGCGATCGGCTTTCCCGGCATGAATTCGTCACCGTAGACACTGAGTTTCTGCGGGAGACGACCTTCTGGCCGAAAGTGTGCGTGATTCAGCTCGCCTCTTTGGACGAGGCGGTGGCGATCGACGCAATGGCCGAGGGCCTTGATCTCAAACCCTTCTTCGATCTGATGGCGAAGGAGGATGTGGTGAAGGTCTTTCACGCCGCCCGCCAGGATCTCGAAATCATCTGGCGACTCGCAAAGCTCATTCCGGCGCCTCTATTCGACACGCAGGTCGCCGCCATGGTGTGCGGCTTCGGCGATCAGGTCTCCTATGTCGAGCTGGCGAAGGCCGTCACCCGCGCCAATCTCGACAAATCCTCCCGCTTCACCGACTGGTCGCGGCGCCCCCTGTCTTCGGCGCAGATCGAATATGCGATCGCCGACGTCACCCATTTGCGCGACATTTATCTCAACCTGCGCAAAAGGCTCGAACGCAGCAAGCGGCTCGACTGGCTGGCCGACGAAATGCAGACGCTGACCTCGCCCGCGACCTATGCGCAACATCCCGAAAACGCATGGGAGCGGTTGCGCCATCGCGCCCGCAAGCCGCGCGACCTCGCCGTGCTGATGGAGCTCGCCGCCTGGCGCGAATATGAAGCCCAGAATCGCGACATACCGCGGGCGCGCATCCTCAAGGACGACGCGCTGCTCGAAATCGCCCAGGCGGCGCCGCGCAGCATCGACGCGCTCACCAATCTGCGCGCCTTCCCCAAGATGCTGGAGCGGTCCCGCTCGGACATCGTCGCCGCGATCGAGCGCGGCCTCGCCCGCGACCCGGCGGCCCTGCCGCAGATCGAGCGCGAACGCCGCAGCGCCACCGGGACCAGCGCGACGGTCGAGTTGCTGAAGGTTCTTTTGCGCCAGGTGGCCGAGGAAACCGGCGTCGCGGCGCGCATGATCGCCACCGTCGAGGATCTCGAAGCCATCGCCAATGACGACCGCGCCGACGTGCTGGCCATGAAGGGCTGGCGGCGGGCGATCTTCGGCGAAAAGGCGCTGGAGTTGAAGCGCGGCCGGCTGGCGCTCTCCGTCGAGAACGGCAAGGTCATCACCTTCGGCTGGGAGGATTTCGAGATCCACCCGACGACGGCGTAAGTCTCGCTTGGAGCTTTTCCCGACCCGGTCGCAGGACCGGGGCCTCTAATTCTTTTGTTTCGGCCGTTTTCTTGTCGCCGAACCGGCTCCCACTTCGGCGGAAAACGTCTTTGGCCGTTTTCTTGTCGCCGAACCGGTTCCCACTTCGGCGGAAAACGTCATACGTAAAACTGCGCGGTGTTCGGTCCCGCCTCCGGCCATACCTCTTGGCGGGAGCATGACGCTCGGGCGCTTTTTTGTGCGCCGCAAAATAAACATATTGCACTGCAATATAGAACCTCGGCGGAGTCGAACAAATCGAACCCCCACGTCGCGCCGCTGGCGCATCCCGCCCCCGACTCCGTTGCAGCGAGGAGAGGGACAGCAGATGATCACACGCAAGTCCATTATCCCGACACTCGGCCTTTGCGCCGCGTCGACCTTGGCCGCCGCCCTGGCTCTTGCCGCCGATGAGCCGCCCGCCTTCGAAATGCGGCCGATGATGGCGACGAGCATCGTCACCGGCGGCAAACATGTTGTGAGCTATTTTCTCAACGGCGAGGGCGTCTGCCGCCTCACGCTGGTGATCGAAGAGATCGCCGAAAACCCGGCGCTGCGTCCGTCGCGACTCGATGTCGCGGTGAAGGCGGGCTCCAATGCGGTCTATGACGCCGGCAATGGCCGAGCGCTGAGCTTCGGCTGCAGCCGGACCGCCGACGCCATGACGGCCCTGAAACTCGACAATACGGCCTGGCGCTCCGACGACTGATCAATCTCCCGTCTCGACGCGCACCGCCGCGTCGAGACCAATGAGCCGGCCGAGCGCCTTCAGCCGCGCGTTGAGCCGGTCGCTCAGCAGATCGGCGCGGGCGGCGGGCAAGGTCAGCGTCGCCTTGCCCTTCCGCACCCGTAGCGGCGCGCGCGGCAAAACGCCCGGCATGGAGGCCGACAAGAGATAGGCGACGCGCATCGCCGCGCCGAGCACGCGGGCGCGGACCAGGAGCCGCGTCGTCAGCAGGGCCCGCACCGGAAAAGCCCCCTCCCCCTCCGGCCCTTGGTGGCGAAAGACGACGGCAAGCGCCAGAAAGGCCCGGCCGGGATGGTCGACCCCGACAAAAGCCCCATGGGTAATGATGTTCAACGCCTGCTGGGCCCGGTAATCGGGGTGGGCGCGCCAGCCGACGTCCGATAGCAAGCAGGCCGCGTGGCGCAGACGCTTTTCGTCGGCGCTCTCGTCCAATTCGCTGGACTCGAGGAAAGCGTCGGTCCAGGCGATCAGATCATCGCCATAGCCCGGCGCGCGCGCCAGCAGCCGGTCGAGCTCGCGGGCGGCGCAGAGCAGCGGATCGGCGCGCCGCTCCGCCTCAGAAAGCCGCTCGAACAGGATGCCCTCGCGGACGCCGGCGGCCGAGATGACGATTTCTTTCGGTTTCGCCCGGCGGATGATTTCGTCGAAGACGATTGCGCCATAGGCGAGCAGCGGCCGGCGCGCGGCGGAGACGCTGGCGATGTCGGTCAGCGCCTCGCTGTCGACACGCTCGACAAGCTCGGCGAATTCGGCGGCCTCGCTCGTCTGGATGCGATAATTGTGCATCACGTCGAGCGGATAGGTCCGCTGGCGCATATGCAGCCGGGCGAGCGCGCGCCAGGTGCCGCCGACGGCGTAAAAGGCGCGGCCGCGCAATTTCTCCAAAGGCGCGGCGCCGGCCAGCGCCTTGCGCGCGATTCGCACCGCCTCGCGTGGCGAGCGCCCGGAAGCGTCCATCAACGCGAGACCGCCGAGCGGCAGCGTCACGCCGCCGCCGAGCCGCCCGTCCGGCCCGAGGTCGATCAGCTCCAGCGAGCCGCCGCCGAGATCGCCGACGACGCCGTCGGCCGCATGAATGGCCGAAGCGACGCCTTGCGCCGACAGCTCCGCCTCGCGCCCGCCCGAGAGCAGCAGGATGTCGCAGCCGAGCGCCGCGCGCGCCGCCTCCAGAAAAGCCGCGCCGTTCGCCGCGTCGCGCGCCGCCGCCGTGGCGATGGCGATGATCTCGCGGATTTGCATCGTCTCGCATAAAGCGCGAAAGCGGCGCAGCGCCTTCAGCGCTTTTTCGACCCCCTCCTTGGGCAGCCGGCCGGTGGTCACGACCCCCTGCCCCAGGCCGCACATGACCTTCTCGTTGAAGATCGGCGTCGGCGCGCGCGTGAGCGCCTGATAGGCGACGAGACGCACGGAATTCGAGCCGATGTCGACGATGGCGACAGGCGTCGTGGCGGTCACGGGGACAGTCTCAACCGTCGCCTCGGCGCTTGAGCAGGGAACGCGGACGCCACTCTTTGAGAGATTTGCCACGGCCGGACAGACTCGGATTGGTCATGAAATATTTGTGGGCGTTGAAACGTTCTTCGCCCGCCGCCGGCGTTATGCGCTCCGACGAGCCGTCCGGCAAGAGCCGGTAGCTCTGTTCGTTGTCGATCATATTGGCGACCATGATCTGATCGAGAACTTGCTGATGGACGGTCTGGTTGGATATGGGCATCAGCACTTCGACGCGGCGGTCGAGATTGCGCGGCATCAGATCGGCCGAGGAAATATAGACATGCGCGCGCGGATGCGGCAGCGCATGGCCGTTGCCGAAAGCGTAAACCCGGGCGTGCTCCAGAAAACGCCCGATGATCGACTTCACCTTTATGTTCTCGGATAGTCCAGGCACGCCGGGGCGCAGGCAGCAAATGCCGCGCACCACGAGCTCGACCTTCACGCCGGCCTGCGACGCGGCGTAAAGGGCGTCGATGATCTCGGGATCGACCAGGGCGTTGCATTTCCCCCAGATCATCGCCGGCTTGCCGGCGCGGGCGAAGGCGATCTCCTGCTCGACATGCTCCAGCAGGCGTTTTTTTAGCGAGATGGGCGACACCGCCATGCGCTCGAGCCCGGCGGGCTCGGCGTAGCCGGTGATGAAATTAAAGATGCGCGAGACGTCGCGGCCGATCGCCGGATCGGCGGTGAACAGCGAAATATCGGTGTAGATGCGGGCCGTCACGGGGTGATAATTGCCGGTGCCGATGTGGCAATAGGTGACGAGATTGCCCCCCTCGCGGCGCACCACCATCGACAACTTGCCATGCGTCTTCAGCTCCAGAAAGCCGAAGACCACCTGCGCGCCGGCGCGCTCGAGATCGCGCGCCCAGCGGATGTTCGCCTCCTCGTCGAAGCGGGCCTTCAGCTCGACGAGCGCCGTGACCGATTTGCCGGCTTCCGCCGCCTCGACCAGCGCGCGCACGATCGGACTGTTCGAGGAAGTGCGGTAGAGCGTCTGCTTGATGGCGAGGACATTGGGATCCTGCGCCGCCTGTTGCAGAAATTGCACGACGACGTCGAAGGACTCGTAAGGGTGGTGAACGCAGAGGTCCTTCTGCTTGATGGCGAGGAAACAATCGCCGCCATTGTCCCGCACCCGCTCCGGAAAGCGCGGCGCATAGGTCTTGAATTTGAGGTCCGGACGGTCGAGCGCGACGAGCTCGGAGAGATCATTGAGCGCCAGCATGCCGTCGAGCTCGAAGACCTCGTCGTCCTCGACGTCGAGTTCCGCCGCCACCAGCTCCCGCAGCGACACCGGCATGTCGGAAGCGAATTCGAGCCTTATGACCGAGCCGCGCCGGCGGCGCTTCAACGCCGTCTCGAACAGGCGGACGAGATCCTCGGCCTCTTCCTCCACTTCGAGATCGCTGTCGCGGATGACGCGAAAGAGCCCCTGCCCGCGCACATTATAGCCGGGGAACAGCCGCTGGGCGTGCATGACGACCAGCGTTTCGAGCAGCATGAAGCGCTCGCGCCCCTGATGAGGCCCGGCGGGCGGACCCGGTAGGCGCACGAAACGCTCGATCTTCTGCGGCAGGCGCACCAGCGCCTGCAAGGTCTTGCGGTCGCCGGGACGAATCAGCTCCAGCGCCAGCGTGAAGCCGAGGTTCGGGATGAAGGGGAAGGGATGCGCCGGATCGACCGCGAGCGGCGTCAGCACGGGGAAGATTCGGGTGAGAAAATGGTCTTCGAGCCAGTCGCGGTCGGCGCGCGACAGATCGCCGGGCTCGACGATGACGATGCCCACCTCCTCGATCTCGCTGCGCAATTCGCGCCAGCGCCGCATCTGTTCGGCGGTGAGGGCCATCACGCCCTCCTTGATCCTGACGAGCTGCTCCGCCGGCGTCAGCCCGTCCTGCGACAGGGCGGTAAGGCCGGAGCGCGCCTGGCCGCGCAGGCCGGCGACGCGAACCATGAAGAACTCGTCGAGATTATTGGCCGAGATCGACAGGAACCGCAGTTGCTCCAGCACCGGATGATTGCGGTTCGACGCCTCGGCGAGGACGCGGCGATTGAATTCGAGCCAGGAAAGCTCTCGATTGATGAAACGCGCCGGCGAGACGGCGAGACTATCGGCCCCACCGACCGACGCCGCCATGGCGGCTGCGCCGCCGCTCGAAAGGGAATGTCCGAGATTGGGCTGCGCTTCGTTCACGTCCTCAGTCACACTCACCTCCGCCTGCCCGAGCATCATGCCACAGGCTGGGAAATCCGGTAGCGAATTCTCGTCTTACCCCTCCAGAAACCGTTCTAAAACCTCGCGCGCGAGCGCCCGCGTCGGCCGGCGGCCCTGCGCCAGCGCCTCGCGGTCGAGCTGCTCGGCGAAGGCCCGCGCCGCGCCGAGCGAGCGCTCCAGCCGCAGCGTCGCGTAGTCGAGCAGCGACGCGTCGACCGCGAGCTGGCGGTCGCGGAACAGTTTTTCCAGCACGGCGCGCATCAGCGCGTCGTCCGGCGCGCCGATCTCGACCACCGTCGCCCGCCGCAGGCGCGACAGAAGATCGGGCAGACGCCAGTCCTCCGGGCGAGGGCTGCGACGCGCGCTCATCACCAGAAAAGCGCGGGCTTCCGTGGCGAAATTCAACAGATGGAACAGCGCCGTCTCATCGAGGCCGGGGGCGAGCCCGTCGACGACGATGGCGGCAGGCTGCGCCGCAGCAAGCGCCGCAAGCGACGGGATCGAAGCCGCGCGAGCCGCAAGCGCGCCGCTGCGCGCCGCGAAGATCGCGCATAAATGGCTCTTGCCGCTGCCCTCCGGCCCAACGAGCAGCAGCGCGCGATCGTGCCAGTTCGGCCATTGGTCGATCATCGCCAGCGCCGCGCGATTGCAATCGGCGGCGAGGAAATCCTCGCGCCGCAAGCTCGGCTCGAGCGGCAGATCGAGAGGCAGTTGCGCCGGCCGCCGGATCGGCGACGCGCCCTCTGCGGACACGTCAGACGTCCTGCGGGGAGATCGCCGGCCGCATGTAGATCGCGCTGGCGCGATAGCGGCGGGCGAGGAAACGCAAGACGACGCCGAGCGCCGCCGCCACCGGCACCGCGACGATCATGCCGCTGAAGCCGAACAGCGAGCCGAAGGCGAAGAGCGCGAACATCAGCCACACCGGATGGAGTCCGACCGAGGCGCCGACGAGCCGCGGCGACAGAATATTGCCGTCGAGAAACAGGCCCACGCTGACGACGGCGATCGCCTCGACCGGAAGCTGCCAATGCGGCCAGGCCTGCACCAGCGCGACGATGATCGACAAAACGAAGGCGGTGATCGAGCCGACATAAGGGATAAAGCTCAGCACGCCCGCCGAAACGCCGATCAGAAAGCCGAAATTAAGGCCGATCAGCGTCAAGCCGAGCGCATACCAGGCTCCGAGAAACAGGCAGACCGCCGACTGGCCGCGCACGAAGCCGGCGAGCGCGCGGTCGATGTCGCTTGCGAGCATGCGGACGTCGGCGCGGTGGCGGGGCGGCACGAGGTCATAGAGGATCGCGAGCATCTCGTCCCAGTCGAGCAGCATGTAGAAGGCGACGACCGGCGTCACGACGATCAACGAAACGAGGTTGATCAGTGCGACCCCGCGCGAGAGGACGGACTTTAGAAAATCGCCGAGCAGCGCCGTGCCCTCGCCCATCAGATCGGTGGCGTATTTTTGCAGATCGAGCGCCGCCGGCGCCGAGCCGCCGAGGCCATATTGCAGCAGCAGCGCGTTATAATGGCCGGTGAATTTCTCGCTCCACTCGGACATGAGGCCCTGCAGCGTGGTGAGATAACCGGGCAGGCTGGTGATGAAGGCGGCGAATTGCCGAGTCAGGATCGGCGCGATGATGACGAAGGCCGCTCCCACCACCAGGATGAACAGCACCAGCAGCAGCAGCGCCGCGCCGAGCCGCGACAGGCCGGCGGCCTGCAGCCGATCCGCGACCGGGTCGAGCAGATAGCCGAGCGCAGTCCCGGCGACGAAGGGCGCGAGGACGGGGCTCAGAAAATAAAGGACGACCCCCAGGGCGAGCACCGCAAGGCCCCAGAGCACAAGCTGGCGCTCGAGGCTGAGCCCCGCCCATTGGCCGCGCGCGGCGGGATCGCGCAGCGGCGGCTGTTCCCGAACCGACATGTCATTGCCTCATATGCTCCACCCAGCGCCAGAGATAGACGCTGGCCGAGGCGATGGTCAATGCCGCGACGGCCGCTTCCAACATATCCACCCACAAACCCAATTCGAGCGCAAAAGCTTGCTGCGACAAGACGCTGGCGAGAAGCGTCAGCTGGGCGACCGTCGTCGCCTTGGAGACCCGCAGCGGCTTGATTTCCAGCGGGCGGTCGAGCAGCGAGCTGACCGCCACCGCGCCGACGATCAGAACGTCGCGCGAAATGACGACGATGGCGAGGGTCGCCGGAATCTGCGTCAGCGCCACCAGCGTGCCGATGATCGACACGATCAGCGCCTTGTCGGCGATGGCGTCGAGCATCGCCCCGAGCTCGGAACGCAAATTGAAAGTGCGCGCCAACCAGCCGTCGAGCCCGTCCGAAACGGCCGCGACGACAAAAATCACGAAGGCGGCCCGCCAGTGATCCAAAACCATCATGTCGATGACGACGGGCGTGAGGATCAGGCGCGAGATCGTGATGAAATTCGGGAGCCACGCGAACAAGCCGAAGGTCATGGCTCGTTAGGTGGGGCGCCGCCGCAAGCGCAACAACCGCCGCGGCGCTGCGGTCTTTACCAAGTCTCCTTACCAGCTCTTGGAGCGGCCGCGCGTCACGAGGGCCGAGAGCGTCAACAAAACCGCGACGAGCCCCAGAAGCAGCGTCGAGATCGCGTTAATTTCCGGCGTGACGCCGAGGCGAACCTGCGAATAAATGCGCATCGGCAGCGTCGTCGCGCCGGGGCCGGTCGCAAAGCTCGCAATGACGAGATCGTCCATCGACAGCGTGAAGGCGAGCAGAAAGGCGCTGGCGATCGCCGGCGCGATGCTCGGCAGCGTGACCAACGCGAAAGCGCGGGCCGGGGTCGCGCCGAGATCCATCGCCGCTTCCTCCAGCGTCGGATCGACGTCGCGCAAGGCCGCCATCAGCGCCACGGTCGCAAAACACATGGTGAAGGTCGCATGCGCGATCACCAGCGTCACGAAACCCCGCTCCAGGCCCAGCGCGACGAAACCGGAGAGAAAGGCGAGGCCGAGCACCACTTCCGGCAAGACGAGCGGCGCGTGCAGCGCGCCGAAGAACAGCGTGCGCGAGCGGAACGGGCCGAAGCGGGTGAGCGCTGCGGCCGCCAACAGGCCGAGGGCCGTGGCGATGGTCGCCGACAGAGCCGCGGCCGCAAGGCTGATTTCAGCGGCGTGGAGCATTTGCGCGTCGGCGAGCAGCGCCGCATACCATTTGGTCGAGAAACCGCCCCAGACCGTCACCAGCTTCGAGGCGTTGAAGCTCATGGCGGCGAGAATGACGATCGGGCCATAAAGAAAGACGAAGCCGAAGGCGAGCGCCGCGAACCGCGCGAAACGCGCGCCGGACGCGCTCATCGCAAGCTCTCCTTCAGCCGCGCCCGCTCATAGAGCAGCAGCGGGCCGATGAGGAAGGCGACGAGCAG
Organism: Beijerinckiaceae bacterium; assembly: GCA_033853615.1. Taxonomy (GTDB): domain Bacteria; phylum Pseudomonadota; class Alphaproteobacteria; order Rhizobiales; family Beijerinckiaceae; genus Methylosinus. The sequence continues at coordinate 33,559 of JAWOLK010000073.1, forward strand.
GATCGCCGCCGCCGAGGCCGCCGGCCAGTCGCGGTTGACGAAGAATTCGGTCCACAACATGCGCCCGATCATCAGCGTGTCCGAGGCGCCGAGCAGGTCGGGAATGACGAATTCGCCCACCGCGGGAATGAAGACCAGCATCGCCCCGGCGACGATCCCGTCGCGCGACAGCGGCAAGGTGACGCGGAGAAATGTCTGAAAAGGCGTCGCGCCGAGATCGGCCGCCGCCTCACGCAGCGTCGGGTCCTGCCGCTCCAGCGCCGAATAGAGCGGCAGCAGCATGAAGGGGAGATAAGAATAGACGATGCCGACGATGACGGCGCCGGTCGTCGCGAACATCGGCAAGGGCGCGTCTATGACATGCAAGGCGAGCAGCGCTTCGTTGATCAGGCCCTTGTCCTTCAACAGCGCGATCCAGGCGTAGACGCGAATGAGAAAGCTCGTCCAGAAGGGCGCGATGGCGAAGCCGATCAGCAGCGCGCGCCATTTGCGCGGCGCGCGCGCCATGGCGAGCGCGAACGGATAGGCGACGAAGAGGGCGATCAGGGTCGAAACAGCGGCGATCGCAAGCGACAAGAGATAGGAATAGACGTAAAGCGAATCGCTCGCGAGGACGCCGAAGGACTGAAAGTCGAGCGACGAGAGTTTCGCGACGAAGCCCGAGACATCGTCTTGCAAGGAAAACACCGGCGTATAGGGCGGGCGCGCCTCGGCCGGATGCGACAGCGAAATCTTCGCGACGAGCAGCATCGGCGCGAGGAAAAAGGCGATGATCCACAAGTAGGGCGCAGCGACGACGAGCCGCTGCATCGGCGAAAGCATAGGCCGCTTCTTCATGCGTCCTCGCCGAACAACACGCCGGCGTCCGGCGAAATATCGAGCCGGACCCTGTCTCCGCGCGAAAAACCGCCCGATTGCGGCGAAGAGACATGCAAGGCCGCCTGCCCGTCGACGGCGACGCGCAGCGAGGTCCGCTCGCCGCGAAAGGCGATGTTTTCGATGACGCCCGAAAGGCCGCCGTCCCCCGCCCGCGCAAGGCCGATGCGCTCCGGGCGCAGCGACAGCGTCGCCCGCGCGCCCTCCGGCAAAGCGCAGCCTGCGAGCGGAATTTTCCCGAAAGGCGCGACGAACACGGGGCCGCCGTCGCTTTCGACACGGCCCTCGATCATATTGGTCTCGCCGACGAAGCCGGCGACGAAACGGGTCGCCGGCCGCTCGTAGATCTCTACCGGAGAGCCGATCTGCTCGACCCGCCCGGCGCGCAGCACGGCGATGCGGTCGGCGAGCGCCAACGCCTCATCCTGGTCGTGGGTGACGATGACGAAGCTCGTCTTCAGCCGGCGCTGAATGTCCTTCAGTTGAAACTGCGTCTCCTCACGCAGCTTGCGATCGAGCGCGCCGAGCGGTTCATCGAGCAGCAGCAGCACGGGACGCGGCGCGAGCGCGCGGGCGAGCGCGACGCGCTGGCGCTGTCCGCCGGAGAGCTGGTCGATGCGGCGGGCGGCGAAGGGAGAAAGCTGCACGATGTCGAGCAGCTCCCGCACCCGGGCGTCGGTCTCCGCCGCGCTCTTGCCCTGGCGCTTGAGGCCGAAGGCGATGTTCTCATAGACGTTCAGATGCGGAAACAGCGCATAGGACTGGAACATCATATTGATCGGCCGCTTGTGTGGCGGCTCGCCGTAAAGATCCCGCCCATTGAGCAAGACGCGGCCGTAATCTGCGGTCTCGAAGCCGGCGACGAGACGCATCAGCGTGGTCTTGCCGCAGCCCGACGGCCCGAGCAGCGCGAAAAACTCGCCCGCGCCCACATCAAGGGACACGTCGTCGAGCGCGACGACAGAGCCGAATCGCTTCGACACGCTCTCGACGGTGAGAAGCGGCATTATCTCCCTCAGGCTTCGCGGCGATACAATGCGCGCCAGTACCGCGTCTCGCCGGGCGCGGCAAGATCTTCGAGGGAGAGAAGACTTAGCCCATCGACGGCGAGGGCCTCAAGGTTGGCGCGGATCAGCGGCCAGGGCGGGCCGGCGGTCGTTTGATCCGCGTCGCGCGCACGGGCGATGACGAGCAGCCGGCCGCCGGGCTTGACGAGCGACGCCAGCGCCGCGGCCGCCTGCGGCAGCAGGGACTCGGGCAACGCCTGCAGCGTCTGGCATTCATGCACGAAATCGAAGGCGCCGCGCCATTGCTGCGGCAAGGCGAAGAGATCGGCGGCGCGGTAATCCACAGAGCTTTGTGGAAAACGCCGTCGCGCCCAATCCACCGCGCGAGCGGAGAGGTCAAAGGCCGCCGTCTGCGCCCCGGCGGCGGCCAGCGCCTCGGCGTTGTCGCCGAGCCCACAGCCGACGTCGACGGCGCGGCCCGTGAGCGGGCCATGCGCCGCGAGCCAGTCGGCGAGCCAGACATGCGGCGCGAGACTCGCCCAGGGCACGGCCGCGGGGTCGTCCGCGGCGAGGTCGTAGACGGCGTTGAACCAGGCGCGGCGAAAGGGGTCGCCGCCCGGCGTCTTCGCCGGGTCGATCAAGTCGAGTTTTTCGCGCGCCGCCTTGCGGCGTTCGTCGAAATCGGCGCTCACGCCGGCTTCTCCCGTTTCTTTTCCGCCCAGCGGCCGGTCTCGTCTTCCTGGAGATAGACCAGCTCGCAGCCGGCCGCGCGCAGCTCTTTCCATTGCGCCCTTGCGCCGGCAAGCTCGCCCCCATCGGCGCCGTTGAACATCACCACGGCGCGCAGCCGCGGCGCCAGCGCCGGGTCGGCGAGGACCGGCGCGGCCAGCGCCCCCTCGATGAAGAAGCGCACATCGGCGGCGTTGGGATTGTCGGCCTCGCAGGTGAGATAGATCGGCTGCGTCTCGGGCGCGCCGTCGGCCTTCGTCCCATGCGGCAGAAATTTCTCCGGGTCATATTCCCAGAGAAAGGCGTCCATCGCCTTCAGGCGCTTCTCGCTCGTCGCCTGGAGGGCGACGCGCCACTCGCGCTCCAGCGACTTCTCGAGCAGGACCGGCAGGGCCTGCTCGAGCGTGCGCCGAGTCAAATGGTAGAAGGAGACTTCGACCAAGCGCCGTCACGCCTCGTAGAAATCGCGCACCAGCCGGTCGAGCAGGCGGACGCCCCAGCCGGAGCCCCAGCTCTGATTGGTGTCGGTCGCCGGCGAACTCATGCCCGTGCCGGCGATGTCGAGATGCGCCCAGGGGGTCTTGTCGACGAAGCGCTCCAGAAATTGCGCCGCGGTGATGGAGCCCGCGTGCCGGCCGCCGGTGTTCTTCATGTCGGCGAATTTCGACTCGATCAGCTTGTCATAGGCCGGGCCCATCGGCAGGCGCCAGAGCTTCTCGCCGGTCGATTTGCCGGCGGCGAGAATGCGCTCGGCCAATTCGTCGTTGTTGGAGAAGAGGCCGGCGTGCTCCTGCCCCAGCGCAATGAGAATCGCGCCGGTCAGCGTCGCGAGATCGATGATGAAGGCGGGCCTGTATTTGTCCTTCACATACCAGAGCGCGTCGGCCAGGACGAGGCGGCCTTCGGCGTCGGTGTTGATGATCTCGATCGTCTGGCCCGACATGGATTTGACGATGTCGCCCGGCCGCTGCGCCTTGCCGTCCGGCATGTTCTCCACAAGGCCGAGCACGCCGACGACATTGGCTTTGGCCTTGCGGGCGGCGAGCGCGTGCATGAGGCCGGTCACGGCGGCGGCGCCGGCCATGTCGCCCTTCATGTCCTCCATAGAGGCGGCGGGCTTGATCGAAATGCCGCCGGTGTCGAAGACGACGCCCTTGCCGACGAAGGCGAGCGGTGCGGCGTCCGGCTTGCCGCCGTTCCAGCGCAGCACGACGAGCTTGCTCTCATTCTCCGAGCCCTGGCCGACGCCGAGCAGCGCGCGCATCCCAAGCTCGGTCATCTCCTTTTCGCCGAGAATGTCGACCTCGACGCCGAGCTTCATCAGCTCCGAGGCGCGGCGGGCGAATTCCTCGGGGCTCAGCACATTGGCCGGCTCATTGACCAGCGTGCGGGCGAGCGCGACGCCCTGCGCCATCCCCTCGGACTCATCAACGGCCGGCCGCGCGGCGGCCGGGTCCGCGACGGCGAGCGCGATCTCGGCCGGCCCCTCGGGCTCGGACTCGTCCTTCTTCTTCTTGGTTTTGTAGAGGTCGAATTTATAGGAGCGCAGCCAGGCGCCGAGCGCGAATTGCCCGGCCGCGGCGGCGGCGGCGGCGGGCGTTTCCGGCAGATCGAAGAGGACGATCGCCTGCCCGGCTGCGCCGAGCTTGGCGCCGGCCTGGCCGCCGAGCGCGAGGAAGTCGTCGAAGGGCTTCGGGGTTTCGCCCTCGCCATCGCCAGCGGCGCCGACGCCGAGCAGAATCAGCCGGCTGACGTTCAACCCGCGCGGCGCGTGGATTTCGAAGGAGGTCCCGGCCTTGCCCTTGAATTTGGCCGCGGCGGCGGCGCGGCCGATTTCCTCCTCCAGCCCTTCCAGCAGGGTTTTCGCACGCGCGCCGAAAGCGAGGCCGGGGCCGGCGAAAAGCGCCAGCGCGCGGGGCTTGCCCGCCTCCTCTGCGGCGGAAAGCCGCGCCGCGGCGTCGTCAAAGGAAAGAACTTCGATTTTTGCGTTCAGCGACATTCCAACCTCGCCAGAAACCAGACGGCGGCCGAGAGCCGCCGCGATAGGGGGCGCGCGATTCTCCAGCGCGCGGAATTGCGCGCACTATCGTCTCGCGGGCGCCGGGGGTCAATTCGGCAGGCCGCTGTTTTTGGGGGCGCGTCAAGGAAAAGCCGCGAAGCTGGCGCATCGCCTGTGGCATGGGGGCGACGCGCGGCCGGAATATGGGGTCTGCGGCGCCCGGGCGGCTTGCGCCGCCGCCGCAGACGGTCTAGCCCAAGGAAGGGCGCGCCGAACGCCAGGGACTTTGTAACAGAGCGTTAAATGTCGAATATCGCACGCGTAAAACTCTGGGGCGGAGGCCGCGGATGATCGGGGCGACGCTGACGCGCTATTTCGCGGCGCGATTCCTGAAAACCATTCTGGCGATATTCTTCACGATCTTTTGCCTGATGTTCGTCGTCGTCTTCGTCGAGCTGCTGCGGCGGGCGAGCGACACGCAGGCCAGCGCCGCGACCATCGCCCTGATGACGGCGATGCGGGTTCCGGCCGCGACGGAGATGATTCTTCCCTTCGCCGTGCTGTTCGGCGCCATGGCGACCTTCGTCGATCTTACGCGCAAGCTGGAGCTGGTGGTGGCGCGGGCCGCCGGCGTCTCCGTCTGGCAGTTCATGGCGCCGCCGATTCTGACGGCGCTTGCGATCGGCGTCGTCTCGGTGGCGCTCTACAATCCTCTTTCCGCGGTGATGAAGCAGCGCTCCGACCAGATGGAGTGGGACCTGTTCGGCGTGCCGGGCAGCGTGCGCGCCGACCACGGCCTGTGGCTGCGCCAGCGCAGCGTCGACGGGCTCGCCATTCTCCACGCCATGGACACGGGCGCCGGCGGCACGGAGTTGCGGGGCGTCAGCGTCAACCTCTACGCGCCCGAGGGCGGCTTCATCGAGCGGATCATTGCGGCGCGCGGCAAGTTGCAGCCGGGCGCCTGGGCGCTGGAGGAGGTCTTCGTCACGAGACCGGGCGAGCCGACCCGCTTCGACACATCCTACATGCTGGCGACCGACATGACGCCCGAGGAGCTGGTGATCGCCGCCACGCCGCCGGCGGGGACGCCGTTCTGGGGGCTGCTCTCGATGGGGGAGCGGACCCGCGAGGCAGGCCTCGACGGGCGCGGCTATTGGCTCCAGTTCCAGACGCTGCTCGCCCGCCCGCTGCTGCTCGTCGCTATGGTCCTGATCGCCGGTTCTTTTTCGTTAAGATTCTTTCGATTCGGCGGCGTCGCCAAAACCATTTCAAGTGGCGTAGCTGCAGGCTTCGTGCTTTATGTAGTAACCAAAGTCTTCACCGATCTCGGCGGCGCGGGGGCCATCCCCGCTCCTGTCGCCGCATGGTCGCCTGCCCTTGTCGGGAGCATGTTGGGTATCTTGACGCTTCTGCATTCGGAGGACGGCTAATGGGGCGCGCTCCTCTCGATCTTCGCGCGCGCCTCGAAGGATCGGTCAGCCGTGACGCGCTTGGCGCGTCCCGCCGGTCTGCGTCGGCCGCGTCTCGCCGCGTCCTTCTGGCGGCGGCGCTCGTCGCCGCGTCGGGCGCTTCCGCGGTCGCCGCCGCGTCGAAGGACGCCGCCCCACAAAAGAGCGCGCCCGCCGCGACGCCGGCCGCCGCTCCCGAGCGGATGGTGGTCGAGGCGCGGGAGCTCGTCTACGACGAGGACAAGAACACCGTCACCGCCCGCGGCGCGGCGCATATCTACTACAAGGGCCGGCTGCTCGAGGCCGACCGCGTCATCTACGACCGCAAGACCGACCGGGTCTATGCGGAAGGCAACGCCCGGCTCACCGAGCGGGACGGCACGGTGCTGCGCGCCGAGCGTTTCGACCTCACCGACGATCTGAAAACCGGCTTCATCGAGAGCCTGAACGCCGACACGGCCGAGGACACGCATTTCAGCGCGCCGCGCGCCGAACGCACCGGCAATGACACGACCATCTATGAGCGCGCCACCTATTCGGCGTGCGACGCCTGCAAGAACGACCCGACCAGGCCGCGCCTGTGGCAGGTGCAGGCGAAGCGCATCGTCCACGACAACGTCGAGAAGATGGTCTATTACGAAGACGCTTATTTCGAGCTCTTCGGCCAGCCCATCGCCTATCTGCCGTTTTTGAGTTCGCCGGACCCGAGCGTGAAACGCAAGTCGGGCTTTCTCATGCCGCAGGTGAGCTGGGCGCAGCAGCTCGGCGCCGGCGTCAGCGTCCCCTATTTCTGGGCGATCTCGCCCGACGCCGATTTGACGATCACGCCGACCTATTTCACGCGCCAGGGCCCTTTCCTGTCGGGCGAATTCCGCAAGAGCTTCGAAAACGGCAGTTTCAGCATCCACGGCGACATCACCCATGTCGGCGACGGGTCGGCCTTCCCGAGGCCGCCGATCGGCGCGCGCGACAAACGCTGGCGCGGCGCGGTGGAAAGCACCGGGCAGTTCGACCTCAACGACCAGTGGAAAGCCGGCTGGGACGCGGCGGTTCTGAGCGACCGCACCTTCCTGCAGGATTACCGCCGCTACAACAATATATTGTCGAACTACTTCTTCCGCGAATCGGCGTCCTTCGCCTATCTGACCGGACAAGGGCCGCGCAGCTGGTTCGACATGCGCAGCTTCTATTTCCAGGGCCTGTCGCCGAGCGACATTCAGGCGCAGCAACCGATCGTTCATCCGGTGACGGACTACAATCGCGCCTTCGACATCGACCCGAAGAAAACTTTCGGGATCGGCGGCCAGGTCGAGATCGACGGCAATTTCACCAGCACCTCGGAGCAGATCGCCAATTATGAATCGATCCAGCCGCGCACGATGGATCAATTCAACGGCCTCTACAATGTCTGCCAGATCTATGCGCCGAACCCCGATCGCAGGAACAGCACCTGTCTGCTGCGCGGCATCGGCGGCGATTATGAGCATGCGACGCTAAGCGGCAATTGGAAACGCAAATTCATCGATCCGATCGGCTCGGTGTGGCAGCCCTTCGCCTTCGCCCGTTTCTCGGGCTCCTATTTGAATTACAATACGTCGGACGTGTATCCGGCCTATAATTACAACACGCCCCTGCCGCTGCCGATCCCCAATGCGGCGCAGTCGGCCTTCGTCGACGCGTCCAGCAATAGTTTCCGCGGACAGGCGACGCCCGGCATCGGCGTCGAGTGGCGCTACCCGATCCTCGCGCGCGGTCCGGTGGGCGACCTCACCATCGAGCCGATCGCCCAGCTGATCGCGCGGCCGAACCAGACCTCGATCCCTTCGCTCGTGAATATCGACGCGCAGAGCCTCGTCTTCGACGATTCGACGCTGTTCGAATGGAGCAAATTCTCCGGCTACGATCGTTTCGAGACCGGCACGCGGCTGAATTACGGCGGTCAGGCGACCTGGCGGCTGCCAAATGGCGGCTCGGTCAACGCCATGGCCGGCCAGTCGCGCCAGCTCGTCGGCGACAACGCCTATTCTTCCGCCGATGCGGCCAATGTCGGCCTCGCCTCCGGCCTCGACACGCGCACGTCGGATTGGGTCGGTCGTCTCGCGGTGTCGCCCTGGTCGCGGGTCAGTTTCGTCGCCAAGGGACGCTTCGATCCCGAATATTTCAACGCCCGCCGGATCGACCTCTTCACCAATCTCGATCTCGATGCGGTCAATTTGAGCGTCCAATATGCGAATTACGCCTCGCAAGGCCCGATCGGCTTCGGCAAGCGCCGCCAGGGGCTCGCTGCGAACGCGCGCTACGATTTGACGAAGAACTATTTCGTGTCGGGCGCGGTCACTTTCGATATGAGCCGCTATCTCTACAACAATTTGACAAATACGCCGGGTAAGAACGTCTTCGCCGGCGTGACCACCAATGGCACCGCGCCGCTGTTCTCCATCGCTGCGCTCGGCTTCGGCGGCGGCTATCACGACGAGTGCATGTCGCTGACGGTCAATTATTCGCAGATCTACCAGCAGACCTCGGACGGCGTGCCGGCCCGCAATCAGTTCGTCTATGTGACGCTCAACCTGCGGACCCTCGGCGAAGCTAAATTCAACTACGGGCTCGGGTTTATCCGAAACCAGGACGGCGTTCGTCCGTCCCTGTGATAAGGAGTGCGCCGCGGGACCACGCGGGCTTTGCGCGCGACTTCGACCGACACTCGGCCCGCAAAGGAGGAACCAATGACTGCACTCATCTCGCAGCCGGCCGCGCGGCCGGCGCTGAAAACCCGTTTCGCGCGCGTCGCCGCAGCCGTAGCCCTGTGCGTCGCGGGCTGGAGCGCCCCTGCCAGCGCGGCCGACTTCACCGCGGAGCAGAAGACCGAGATCGGCAAGATCGTGCATGATTATCTTGTGGCCAATCCGGAGGTGATCAAAGAGGCGATCGAGGAATTGGGCAAGCGCGAGAAAGCCGCCGAGGAGGACTCGCGCCAGAAGGCCATCGCCGCCAACGCCGAGAAAATCTTCAATTCGCCCAATCAGGCTATCGTGGGCAATCCGAACGGCGACGTCACGCTGGTCGAGTTCTTCGATTACAACTGCGGCTATTGCAAGCGCTCGCTGGCCGACGTCGCCAAGCTGGTCGAGCAGGATCCGAAGCTGCGCGTCGTGCTCAAGGATTTCGCCATTCTCGGGCCGGACTCGGTCGAGGCGGCGGAAGTGGCGTCCGCCGTGCGCGAGCAATTCAAAGGCCAGAAATTCTTCGAGTTCCACCGCAAATTGCTGTCGACGCGCGGTCACATCGGCAAGGCGCAGGCGCTCGCCGCCGCCAAGGAGCTCGGCGCCGATATGGACAAGCTCGACAAGGATTTGAAGAATCCCGCGATCATGGCCGGCCTGAAGGAAGTCACCGGGCTCGCCGAGACGCTGCGCTTCACCGGCACGCCGTCCTGGGTGATCGGCAAGGAGGGCGTCGTCGGCGGCCTGCCCCTCGCCGATCTCAAGAGCAAGATCGACAATATGCGCAAGTGCGGCGCGACGAGCTGCTGAGGACGCGCGCGGGACTTCCTTTACGGCTGCAATGCGGCTAAGAACACGCGAACGAGGCGTCTTGAGCGCGTCGTTCGCGGGCTTTTCGCCGTGCGCGGGGAGAGAGCGCGTCTTTCTCCCGCTGCGGAGCGCGCCCGCCTCCGACCGGCCGCCGTCTCGGCGACGGCTCGCCAAATTTCGTCACTGTGTTCCCGACGCCGGTGCGCAGGAAACACGCTGGGAACGCCATGTCCGCCGTCCATGTCCTCAACGGTCCCAATCTGAACCTGCTCGGGACGCGCGAGCCCGAAATCTACGGGCGCGCCACGCTCGACGACATTCGTGCGGCGCTCGCCGAACGCTGCGCCGCGCGCGGCGTCGAGCTCGTCTTCAAACAATCGAATTTCGAGGGCGATCTCGTCACCTGGATTCAGGAGGCCGGCCGCGCCGGCGCGCCGATCATCCTCAACGCCGGCGCCCTCACCCATACGTCCATCGCCATTCACGATGCGATCAAGGGGTCTGCCGCGACGGTCGTCGAGGTGCATCTTTCCAACGTGCATGCGCGCGAGAGTTTCCGCAGCCGTTCCTATATCGCGCCGGTCGCCCGCGGCGTCATCGCGGGCTTCGGCCCCTTGTCCTATTTCCTTGCCCTCGAGGCTCTCTTCGACAACGACAGCAGAAAGATCTGAGCATCCATGGCGCGCAAAGCACAAACGTCACGAACCGCCGGACGCAAACCCAAAGTCGTCGCGCGCAGGGCTGCGACTGCGCGACGCGCGTCGCCCGCCGCCGCCACGCCAAGCGAGACGCCCAACGATGAAGACCTGCTGCGCGTGATCGCCGGCCTGCTCGCCGACAGCGACCTGACGGAAATCGAATTGCAGAAGGGCGATCTGCGCATCCGTGCGGCGCGCGCGACGGCGCAGCCGCATGTCGTGCACGCCATTGCGGCCCCCTCTTACGCGCCGCCGCCAGTCGCCGCCGCGGCGCCCGCCGCCGCGCCGAAACCGGCGCCCGCCCCAGCGGCCGCGGCCGAAATCAATCCGGCCGATCACCCCGACGCGATCAAATCGCCAATGGTCGGGACGGCCTATCTGCGCCCGAACCCGGATGCAAAACCCTTCGTCGAAATCGGCGCGCGCGTCTCGGCCGGCGACAAGCTGTTGCTGATCGAAGCGATGAAGACCTTCAACGACATTGTTGCGCCGAAGGGCGGCGTGGTGACGTCGATTCTCGTCGAGGACGGCCAGCCGGTCGAATATGGCGAGCCGCTTCTCATCATCGAATAGGCGGCCGAGCGCATGTTCGACAAAATCCTCATCGCCAATCGTGGCGAAATCGCGCTGCGCATTTTGCGCGCGGCGAAGGAACTGGGCATTGCGACGGTGGCGGTTCATTCCACCGCCGACGCCAACGCCATGCATGTGAAGCTCGCCGACGAATCGGTCTGCATCGGCCCGCCGGCGGCGCGCGACTCCTATCTCAATATTCCGGCGCTGCTCTCGGCCTGCGAGATCACCGGCGCCGACGCCGTGCATCCGGGCTACGGCTTTTTGTCGGAAAACGCCCGTTTTGCGGAAATCCTGAACGAGCACAACATCGCCTTCATCGGCCCCAAGGCCGAGCATATCCGCCTGATGGGCGACAAGATCGAGGCCAAGGCGACTGCTAAGCGCCTCGGCATTCCCTGCGTGCCGGGCTCCGACGGGCCGGTGGCCAATGAGCGCGAAGCCCATCGCGCCGCCGAGAAGATCGGCTATCCCGTGCTGGTCAAGGCCGCCTCGGGCGGCGGCGGCCGCGGCATGAAAGTCGCGCGCGACAAGCAGGAACTCGCCCATGCGGTGACCTCGGCCCGAACCGAGGCGAAAGCCGCTTTCGGCGACGACACCGTCTATCTCGAAAAATATTTGGAAAAGCCCCGCCATATCGAGATCCAGATCCTCGGCGACGGCAAAGGCGGCGCCATTCACCTCGGCGAGCGCGACTGTTCGCTGCAACGGCGCCATCAGAAAGTCTGGGAAGAAAGCCCCTCCCCGGCGCTGAACGACGTCCAGCGGCGCGAGATCGGCGAGATATGCGCGCGCGCGATGCAGGAAATGCACTATGAAGGCGCCGGCACGATCGAATTTCTCTATGAAAACGGCGAGTTTTATTTCATCGAGATGAACACGCGCATTCAGGTCGAGCATCCGGTCACCGAGGCCGTCACCGGCATCGATCTCGTTTGCGAGCAGATTCGCATCGCCGCCGGCTCGCCGCTGTCGATGAAACAGGAAGACATCGTGTTCCACGGCCACGCGATCGAATGCCGCGTGAACGCCGAGCACCACTCGTCCTTCCGCCCCTCGCCCGGCCGCATCGCCTATTACCACCCGCCGGGCGGCGTCGGCGTGCGCGTCGATTCGGCCGCCTATCAGGGCTATACGATCCCGGCGAATTACGATTCGCTGATCGGCAAGCTGATCGTCCATGGCCGCAATCGCACCGAGGCCTTGATGCGGCTCCGCCGCACGCTCGACGAATTCATCGTCGACGGGATCGACACGACTTTGCCGCTGTTCCGCACGCTGGTGCGCAACGCCGATGTGCAAAACGGCGTCTACGACATCCATTGGCTGGAGCATTTTTTGGCCACGGGCGGGATCGAACCGGGCTTTTGACCGGCACGCCGATACGGGGGCGGCGCCGCCTGCCTTGGGAAGGCGCCGCCATTTCGGCGCAAGCCAGCGCCGGCGCCTTCCGCAAAACCGCGTAGCCCGCTCGTCGCCCGCTCTGCGTGATATAGATGGCGGTCATGGCCCGGCCCGACGCACCTTTCACCATCACGCCGCAAATTCTGCTCAGCGCCTATTCCATCGGCCTGTTTCCGATGGCGGAGAGCGCCGAGGACGACCAGCTCTTTTGGGTCGAACCGGAAAAGCGCGCCATTTTTCCGCTCGATAGCTTCATCGTCTCGCGCTCGCTGGCGAAGACGGTTCGCTCCGACCGTTTCGAGGTCCGGGTCGATTACGACTTCGAGGCGGTGATTCACGCCTGCGCCGCGCCCGCGGCGGGGCGCGAGAAGACCTGGATCAACCGGGAAATCCGCCGCCTCTACAATGAGTTGTTCGCACTTGGCTTCGCCCACACGGTCGAATGCTGGCGGGACGGCCAGCTCGTCGGCGGACTGTACGGCGTCGCGCTCGGCGCCGCTTTCTTCGGCGAGAGCATGTTCCACCGGGAAACCGACGCCTCCAAGGTGGCGCTGACCCATCTCGTCGCGCGGCTGCGCGCCGGCGGCTTTACGCTGCTCGACACGCAATTCATGACCAAACATCTCGCCTCTCTCGGCGCCGCCGAGGTGACGCGGGAGACCTATCGCGCCATGCTCAGCCGGGCGATCGAGACCGAGGCGGATTTTTTCGTCTGGCCGAATGCGCGGCCCGTCTTCGGTCGCGACGCGCTCGCAGCGCTGCAGCCGGCTTAGAGCGTTTTCCGCCGAAGCGGGAGCCGGTTCCGGATCAAGAAAACGCCTGCGATCCGATCGACGGATCGCCGCCGGGCTCTAGAACCGCAGCGGCGCGTCGATCGGCTCCGCGACAGGCTCTGGCGGCGGCTTCGCCCTGCGCTTTTTCTTCGGCTTCGGCTGCTGCGGGGCGCCGGCGTCGGGCTCGGCGAGAGGCGGATTTTCGATCGGCGCCGCCAGGGGCTCGGCGTCGGGACCGATCGGCTGCGCCTCGACCGGCGGCGGCGCGGCGGGCTCGACCTTGCGGGCGCGCTTCCGCCTGCCCTCGGGTTTGGCCGGCTCCGGCGCTGCCGCGGCGGCGTCGGCGGCGGGCTGCTCCGGCGGCGCGGCGACCGTCTCCTTGCCGCCCTTACAATCGACCAGCCAGACGTCGTAAACGGGATGCTCGACGCCGTGCAGACCCGGGCTCGCGGCAAACATCCAGCCGGAGAAAATCCGCTTGGCTTCGGCCGGCTTGGGCTCGCTTTTCAGCTCCACCCGGCTATCGCGGCGCGTCTCGGGTTTCAGCGCCTGCTCATCCACCTCGACGAAGCTCGTCGTCTGCGGCGTCTCGGTTTGCGGCCGCGTATTGCAGACGCGCGGCGTCACCTGGAGCGTGCCGAATTGCACGGTCTCGTCGATGGCGACGTCGAAATTGATGATGCGGCCGGTGGTCTTGTCGAGACCGGCGAAGACCGCCGTCGGATGCCGGATCGGCTCGGCCGCCGCGGGCGCGAGACCCAACACCAGCAGCAGCGCCACGGGCGCGGCGCAGCGGCGCAAATCATTAAAGCCTTGCAACAGTATCATGCACTCACCCGGTCGCCTTCGGCTGCGACGAAACACGTGCGACTGAGCACAGAACCAAGGCTATTCCAAGATATGCGGAACATTCGGCCCGTCGCGCCGGGCGCGGCTTGCGCCGCGCTCAGCCTTCCGGCGTCCAGGCGACGTAATCGCCGCCCGTGTGCGGGCGAACGCCGCTGGCGAGCGTCGATCCCGGCGGACGATAGGCCTGCGGCGTGCCGGTCATGTTCTGCTGATGCGGCAGTTCCCACTCGCGGCGTGCGTAGCTTTCCTGCGTCGGGGGCGTGTCCACAGTGTTGTGCAGCCAGCCATACCAGCCGGGCGGAATCGCCGACCCCTCGGCATAGCCCTTGAAAATCACCCAGCGGCGTTCGATGCCGAGCGTCGGGTCGATCTTGCCGCCGCGGGTGCGGTAATAGACGTTGCCGAATTCGTCCTCGCCGACGCGCTCGCCATAGAGCAGCGTCCACAGACCGGTGCTGAGCGTCGCCCGGTTCCACCAGGTGAAGAAGCGGAGAATGTAAGACATAGATCGGGTCCCGTGGGTTTGCCCCCTTATGGCGTCCGCGCGCCGTCCTGTCCAGAGGCGCGCCGCCGCCGCATCAATTGACCGGGCGCAAAAAGGCGCCGAAGGCGCGCGGCCCGTCGCCGGTCGCGGCCTTGGCCTGCACCGTGAGATTCGCCGCGTCGATGGACCACAGCTCGTTCGAGAACCAGTTCGTCACATAGACGGTCGCGCCGTCGCGGCTCGTCGCGAGGCTCTCGGGATATTCGCCGACCTTCACCTTTTGCAGCGGCGCGAGGCTTTGCGCGTCGAAGACGCTGACCGTCTCCTCATATTGATTCGCGACGAAGGCCTTGCCCTGGGCGAGCGCCACCGAATAGGGCCGCTTGCCGACGGCGACAGTGGCGATGGTCTTGCGCGCGTCGAGATCCACGACGCTCACGTCGTCCGATTCGACATTGGCGGTGTAGGCGCGCTTGCCGGCGGCGTCGATCGTCACGCCATAGGGGTGGCGGCCGACGGCGACGACCGCGATTCGGGCGAAGTCTCGCGCGTCGATTATCGACAGCGCATTGTCGTCGCGATCTGCGACCAGCACGAATCGCCCGTCCGGCGTCACCGCGACCCCCGAGGGCATGGCGCCGACCGCGACGGCGCGGGTCGCCTGCGTCTCGGGGTCGATTTCCAGCAGGCGGCGGCCGTAGACGTCAGCGACATAGAGACGGCCGCCGTCCGGCGCGACCGCGACGCCGAGCGGGCTCGTCCCGAGCGCGATGCGTTTGAGGAGCTGGCGCGCGGAGGCGTCGATCACCGAGATGAACTTGCCTTCCGGGCTCGCCACATAGGCGCGGGCGCCGTCGCGGCTGACCGCGATTCCCGCCGGCTTGCCGCCGATGGGGAGCGTCGCCACCGGCTTCATGGTGGAAAGGTCGACGATGGTGAGATCGTCGCTCGATTGGTTGGTGACGAAGGCTTCATCCGCGCAGGCGGGCTGAGCCAACGCCAACAGAGCCAGCAGAAACGCTACGCGCATTTATCGGCGCTCCAGCTTCGCCTTCAGCGCCGCGAGATTGGCGCGGTTCATCGCCGTGACCGCGGCGACGGCGACGTCGTCGGAGAGTTCCGGCGGCGGATTGTTCAACGGATAGCCGCGATAGAAGCGGGATTTCCACTCGACGATGGAGCCGCCGCCCTCGGCCGGGCGCACGGTGACGACGCCGGAGTAATTCGTGGCCGGCAGCGTCTTCAAATCGACGCGGTCGAGGTGATAGCCGAGCGACATGCGCTCGGCGTCGAGCTTCGTCAGGCTCGCCGCGATCGTCGCGCCGGTGTCCAGCGTCAGCTCGATCTTGCCCTGGTCCGGGACATTACCCCCGGTCCCGGCGATCTTTGCCACGCCCGGCAGCCAGTCCCAGCGCTCAAAATCCGAAACCACCGCCCAGACCGCCGCCGGAGGCGCCGCTATGGCGATCTCCTCGGCGACTTTGAGCGGGGTCGTGCCATGCGCCGCAAGGGCCGCGCCCGGCGCCGCGCAGCAGAACGCGGCGAGCGGCGCGAGGCGCAAGAGCGCGGCAAGGATTGCGCGGCGGCTTGCGGGCATGGTCACACCCTTTCGCGGCGGGTTACTTGCCCTCGGCCTTGGCCTTCAGCGAAGCGAGGCCGGACTGGTAAATGCCGGTCACGGCCTTGATCGCGGCCTCGTCGGAAAGCTCCGGCGGCGGGTCGTTGTTCATGAAGCCGCGGTAGAAGGCGCCCTTCCATTCGACAAGCGTTTTGCCGCCCGCGTCCTTCACCGTGATAGTGGAGGAATAATTGTTCACCGGCAACACTTTAACGTCGACCTGGTCGATCTTGTAGGCAAGCGTCATGTCCTTGTCGTCGTAGCGGGTCAGCGTCTCCTCGATCACGCCGCCGTCTTTCAGCGTCAGCTTGCGCTTGGCTTGATCGGGCGTGTTGCCGCCGGTCCCTTCCGTCTTGGCGACGCTCGGCATCCAGCTTGCGTCCTGGAAATTGCCGACGATCGCCCAGACCTTCGCCGGCGGCGCGTCGATCTCGATCTTTTCATGCACCTTCTGGCGGGAGGGGCCATGCGCGAGCGCGACGGCGGGAACGAGAAGAGCCGCGACGACGAGGGCGCGGCGCGCGATGACGAAGGACATGAAGATTTTTCTCCTGCTGTAGCGCCGCCGCGGCGGCCTGCCGCACCTAAAGGCGAGGCGGCGCCCCGCGTCAAGGTTTTTGCGCGCATTGCGGGGGATAGCTGTTGCAAGCCTGCAATAGGCTCATTCGCCGGCCAGCGGGTTCCTCCCCCGCGCGGGGAGGGAGGCCCGGCGAAGCCGGGGCGGGTGGGGGCCGCGGCGCAGCCCATGGACGCCGCGCCGGCGGGTTTATATTGCCCGGAAAACTTTTAAGATAGGCGCTCCCCCCGGCGCCCCCCACCTGTCGCGCTGCGCGCGTCCCCCTCCCCGCCGCAAGGGGGAGGGGATCGAACCCATGACTCCGCGAGTTTATCCCGGCCACCATTGCGCGCCCGCGGCCACGCTCGGCTGTGGAAACCTGCGCCGGAGGTGGTGCGGCTACCCTTTTCGGAGTCTGGCGGAATCCCCCTGTTGTCACGCTATTTCTCCCAGTTCTGGGGCCGGCTTTCCCCGTTATTCACCGAATTTTCCCATATATTGTTCACCTGTGAATTGCGCACACCATATCTTGATGGAAGCTTGACTCATGGCCGCGAAGGAGGTCACCTAACAGCATTGAGGACGCTTTCGGTGAGCGCGCGGAAAAGCCTTCGTCACAAGCGAGGCTCGCCAGCGCCGTCGCGTGTCCGGCCAACCATTGCGCGCCCATCCGGGCGCCGCGGCAGGGTTCGTATCAGCGTATTTTAGATGGTCGCCAATGCGTCGCGGTTAGGCGGACAGCTTTGCGCCGGCTATCGCTCGCGCAGGACAAGGATTGGATGAGATGAAGATCGAGCGACGCCACACAACAGCTGACCAGTCCCCCTACGCCGCGATCGAATTTCGCCAAACCAAAAGCGAAATCCGCAATCCCGATGGCTCTGTTGTGTTTTCGCTCGACGCCATCGAAGTTCCCGCGAGCTGGAGCCAGGTCGCCTGCGACGTGCTGGCGCAAAAATATTTCCGCAAGGCCGGCGTGCCGGCGCGGCTGAAGCGCGTCGAAGAGAATAACGTTCCCTCCTTCCTGTGGCGCTCGGTCGCCGATACGGCGGCGCTCGCCGAACTGCCGAAGAACCAGCGCACGACCAGCGAGACATCGGCGCAGCAGGTCTTCGACCGCCTCGCCGGCGCCTGGACCTATTGGGGCTGGAAGGGCGGCTATTTCGACACGGAAGAAGACGCCGCCGCCTTCATGGACGAGCTGCGCTATATGCTCGCCAAGCAGATGGCCGCGCCGAACTCGCCGCAATGGTTCAACACCGGACTGCATTGGGCCTATGGGATCGACGGCCCCGGCCAGGGCCATTTCTATGTCGATTTCGCCAATGGCAAGCTGACGAAATCAAAGAGCGCTTACGAGCACCCGCAGCCGCACGCCTGCTTTATTCAGTCGGTCGAGGACGATCTCGTCAATGACGGCGGCATCATGGATCTGTGGGTCCGCGAGGCGCGGCTCTTTAAATATGGCTCCGGCACCGGCTCGAATTTTTCAAAGCTGCGCGGCGAGAAGGAAAAGCTTTCCGGCGGCGGCTCGTCTTCGGGCCTCATGTCCTTCTTGAAGATCGGCGACCGCGCGGCCGGCGCGATCAAATCCGGCGGCACGACACGGCGCGCGGCGAAAATGGTCGTCGTCGATGTCGATCACCCCGACATCGAAGCTTTTGTCGAATGGAAGGTGAAGGAGGAAGAGAAGGTCGCGGCGCTCGTGACCGGCTCGAAGATCGTCAAGAAACATCTCAAGGCGATCCTGCGCGCCTGCGTGAATTGCGAAGGGCCGGGCGACGATTGCTTCAACCCGGAAAAGAACCCGGCCTTAAAGCGCGAAATCAAACTCGCGCGGCGCAATGAAGTCCCGGATAATTATATCAAGCGGATCATTCAATTTGCGCGTCAGGGTTACAAGGATATTTCCTTCGACACCTATGACACGGATTGGGATAGCGAAGCCTATCTGACCGTTTCGGGCCAGAATTCGAACAACACCGTGCGCGTGACGGACGGCTTTTTGCGCGCCGTGGAGCAGGATGGCGAGTGGTCGCTGACGCGGCGGCTCGACGGCTCGGTGGCGAAGACGCTGCGCGCCCGCGATTTGTGGGACAAGATCGGCTATGCCGCCTGGGCCTCGGCCGATCCCGGCATTCAGTTCCACACGACGATCAACGACTGGCACACCTGCCCTGCCGGCGGCGAGATTCGCGCCTCCAATCCCTGCTCCGAATATATGTTTCTGGACGACACGGCCTGCAATCTCGCGTCGCTGAACCTGCTGCAATTCCGCGATCCCGAGACGCGGCGCATCGACATTGCGTCCTATGAGCATGCGGTGCGGCTGTGGACCATCGTGCTCGAAATCTCGGTGCTGATGGCGCAGTTCCCGTCGCGCGAGATTGCACAGCTTTCCTACGATTATCGGACGCTCGGCCTTGGCTACGCCAATGTCGGCGGCCTCTTGATGTCGTCGGGCATCGCCTATGACAGCGAGGCCGGCCGCGCCATCACCGGCGCGCTCTCGGCGATCATGACCGGCGTCTGCTATGCGACCTCGGCGGAAATGGCGCGCGAGCGCGGCCCCTTTGCGCGCTTCATGGAAAATCGCGAGGCGATGCTGCGGGTCATGCGCAACCATCGCCGCGCCGCCTATGGCGAGCATGAGGGCTACGAGAAACTCTCGACGCTTCCCGTGCCGCTCGATCATGCCGCCTGCCCCGACGCCGCGCTGATCGACGCAGCGAAACGCGCCTGGGACGCGGCGCTCGAAAAGGGCGAGCTTTACGGCTATCGCAATGCGCAAGTCTCGGTCGTCGCGCCGACGGGCACGATCGGCCTGGTGATGGATTGCGACACGACCGGCATCGAGCCCGATTTCGCGCTCGTCAAATTCAAGAAGCTCGCCGGCGGCGGCTATTTGAAAATCGTCAATCGCGCCGTGCCGGAAGCTTTGCGCGCGCTCGGCTATCCGGAAAGCGAGATTGCCGAGATCGAGGCTTATGCGGTCGGCCATGCGTCCATCGCCAATGCGCCGGCGATCAATACGGCGAGCTTGCGCGCCAGAGGTTTCACCGACGAAAAGCTCGCGGCGGTCGAGAAGGCTTTGCCTTCCGCTTTCGACATAAAATTCGTCTTCAACAAATGGACGCTCGGCGCCGACTTCCTCACGCAGACGCTGCGCGCGCCGGAAAGCGCGCTGGATGACAAGAACTTTGATCTGCTGACGCATCTCGGTTTTAGCAAGGCGGAGATCGAGGCGGCGAATATTCACATCTGCGGCGCGATGACGCTGGAAGGCGCGCCGCATTTGAAGCCGGAACATTATCCGGTGTTCGATTGCGCCAATCCCTGCGGCCGCACCGGCAAGCGCTATCTTTCGGTCGAGTCGCACATCCGCATGATGGCGGCGGCGCAGCCTTTCATCTCCGGCGCCATCTCCAAGACCATCAACATGCCGAATGAGGCGACAGTCGAGGAGTGCGAGCAGGCTTATATGCTTTCCTGGCGCCTGGGGCTCAAGGCGAATGCGCTCTATCGCGACGGCTCGAAACTCTCGCAGCCCTTGCAGGCGCAGCTCGTTTCAGGCGATGACGAGGACGTTGAAGAGCAGGTCGAAGAGATCGTCGCGAGCAACACGCCGGCGCGCGCTGTCGCCGTCGCTGAGCGCATCGTCGAGCGCGTCGTGCATCATGTGGTGCGCGAGCGCGAGAAGCTTCCCGATCGCCGCAAGGGCTATACGCAGAAGGCGGCCGTCGGCGGGCACAAGGTCTATCTGCGCACCGGCGAATATGCCGATGGGCGGCTCGGCGAAATTTTCATCGACATGCACAAGGAAGGCGCGGCCTTCCGCTCCTTGATGAA
>JAWOLK010000074.1:0-8610 GCA_033853615.1 Beijerinckiaceae bacterium
TTCTGCTGGATCGTCGACTTCCCGATGTACGAGTGGAACGAGGACGACAAGAAGATCGACTTCTCGCACAACCCCTTCTCGATGCCGCAAGGCGGGATGGAGGCGCTGGAGACGAAAGACCCGCTCGACATCCTCGCCTATCAATACGACATCGTCTGCAACGGCGTGGAGCTTTCCTCCGGCGCGATCCGCAACCATCGCCCGGAGATCATGAAGAAGGCTTTCGAGATCGCCGGCTATGGCGAGGATGTGCTGATCGAGAAATTCGGCGGCATGTATCGCGCCTTCCAATATGGCGCGCCGCCGCATGGCGGGATCGCGCCGGGCGTCGACCGCATCGTTATGCTGCTCGCGGGAGAGGAGAACTTGCGCGAGGTGACGCTGTTCCCGATGAATCAGCGCGCCGAAGACCCGCTGATGGGCGCCCCGTCGCCGGCGACGATGAAGCAGCTGCGCGAGCTGCATATTCGCCTGAACCTGCCGGAAAAGGGCTGACGGCGATCGCCCTGGCCCTCGGGCCAGGGCTTGCGGGGCGATTGCCCCTGCGATCTCCGCAAATCTCGCAACGCGCCTCGATGCAAGGCGCGTCGCTGAAGCAATCCGGGACCGCCCCGAATTGCCTCGGCGCTCCTTACGCCGCCTCGCCGGCGATCTTGCCGAAATCCGCGACGCCCAGCATCACGCTGCGCAGCTCGTTCAACAGCCGCAGGCGATTGAGGCGCAGATCGGCGTTGTCGGCGTTCACCGTCACATCCTCGAAAAAGGCGTCGACCGGCGCGCGCAGCCGCGACAAGGCCCGCATCGCGCCCTCGAAATCCTCTTTCGCCAAATGTTCGGCCGTGCCCTCCCGCGCCGTCGCAACCGCCGCGGCGAGCTTGTGTTCCGCCGGCTCGATGCGCAGATTGGCGGCGTGGTGCGGCGCATAGGCGCCGGCGCCGTCCTTCTTTTCCTCGATCTTCAAAATATTGGCGGCGCGGCGGAAGCCGGCCAGCAGATTTCTGCCGTCCTCCGTGTCGAGGAATTTGGACAGCGCCTCGACCTTGCGGGTGATCATCAAGAGATCGTCCGGCGCCGACCCGTCGCCATGCGTCGCCCCCAGCGCCGCGTCGATGAGATCGTAACGCGCGCCGCGATCGCGCAAATAGACTTTCAGGCGCTCGATGAAGAAAGCGTGCAGATCCTCCGCCGCCTTCTGGAACAGCTCGCGCGGGATTTTGTGCGACAGCGCCGCCGCCGTGCTGGCGAGGAGATGCAGCCGCTCTTTCTCGGAGAGTTCCTCCTTCGGGACAATGTCCAGCGCCTCGGCGAGATGCGTCAGCAAATCCTGTTGCGGCGCGCGCATATAAACGCCGACGGCGATGCTCGCGTCATGCACGGCGTCGAGCAGCCGCAGCCGCAACCCATTCTCCAGCAGGAGGCGAATGACGCCGAGCGCGGCGCGGCGCAGCGCGTAAGGATCCTTGCTGCCGGTCGGCTTTTCGTCGATGGCCCAAAAGCCGACCAGCGTGTCGAGCTTGTCGGCGAGCGCCACGGCGATCGAGACCGGATTGGTCGGGATGCGGTCGTTCGGCCCCTGTGGCTTGTAGTGCTCCTCACAGGCGGCGGCGACATCGGCGTCTTCGCCCTGCGCCGCGGCGTAATAGCGGCCCATCAGCCCTTGCAGCTCGGGGAATTCGCCAACCATTTCGGTGACGAGATCGGCCTTGGCGAGTTTCGCCGCGCGCGCCGCCTTGTCCGGATCGGCGCCGACGAGCGGCGCGAGCTTGCGGGCGAGCGAGGCGATGCGCCGCACCCGCTCGTCCTGCGTGCCGAGCTTTTCGTGGAAGACGATCTGTTCGAGCTTCGGCAACCGGTCTTCGAGCTTTGTCGCGAGATCGGTCTCGTAGAAGAATTTGGCGTCGGAGAGGCGCGCAGCGATGACGCGCTCATTGCCGGCGATAATGGTCGCGCCGTGGTCGCGCGTCTCTATGTTCGAGACGAGGATGAAGCGGTTGGCGAGCGCGCCGTCGTGGCGCCTCAGCACGAAACATTTCTGATTGACGCGGATCGTCGCGCGGATCACCTCCGGCGGAATGGCGAGGAAACGCGCGTCGAAGGCGCCCATCAGCACGACCGGCCATTCGACGAGGCCGGCGACCTCTTCGAGCAGGCCGGCGTCCTCGACCAGCTCCAGCCCCTGCGCCATGGCGAGATTGCGCGCGTCATGCAGGATGATGTGCTGGCGCCGGCCGGAGTCGAGCACCACCTTCGCCTTCTCCAGCGCCGGCGCGTAATCGTCGAACCGGCGAATCTCGATCGCCTGCGGCGCCAGGAAGCGATGGCCGAAGCTGCGGTTTCCGGCCGCGACGCCGTCCACGGAGAAGGGCACGACGTCCGGCGTCTCGGTCTCGGGACCAAAGGTCGCGAGAATGGAGTGGAGCGGGCGCACCCAGCGCAGCGCCTCGGCGCGGGCCGATGATTCGCCCCAGCGCATCGACTTCGGCCAGGGGAAGCTCTTGATGATCCCCGGCAGCAGCTCGGCCAGGAGGTCGATGGTCGCGGCGCCGGCGCGCTCGATCACGGCGACGTAGAACTCGCCCTTTTTCGGGTCCTTCTCGATCTTCGCCTGCTCGATCGAGGCGAGGCCGGCGCTCTTCAGAAAGCCCTGGATCGCCGCCTCCGGCGCGCCGACGCGCGGCCCCTTGCGCTCCTCGCGCATGTCCGGCTGGCGGCCGGGCAGGCCGGCGACATGCAGCGCGAGCCGCCGCGGCGTCGCAAAGCTCGCCGCCCCCTCATAGGTCAGTCCGCGGTCGACGAGCGCATTGGTGACGAGCCGTTTCAGGTCCTCGGCCGCCTGACGCTGCATCCTTGCGGGAATCTCTTCGCTGAAAAGCTCTAGGAGAAGATCGGGCATCAGGCTTCAACTCTTTGTCGTTTCGCCGCTTGCTCCAAGGGGAGAGCCGGCGTTGCGCTGTTTCTTCGGCCCATCCCTCGAGGGGCGAGGGACGGCGGAGCGTTCCGGGGGCGCTGGCCGCCCCTTTTAGCCCGCCTCGGAGGCGTATAGCTTGGAATAAATCGTGTCGAGCGCGCCGTCGACGTTTTCCTGAACGTGACCGTTTCAGAAAGCCCGCGAAGACGCTCCTACCCCAGCAAAAGCTCCACCGCCGCCTCGACATGGCGCGGCAGCGCGCCGGGCGCGATGAAAACCGCGTCGCCGCGCAGCGTGAGGCCCGCCGCCCAGGGGTTGCGGGCGAGCCAATGGGCGGCGGCGCGGGAGAGGCGGCGCTGTTTCTGCGGCGTGATCGAAATCATCGCCGCGTCGAGATCGGCGTGCGCCTTCACCTCGACGAAGGCGATGGTGTCGCCGCGCTGCGCGATGATGTCGATCTCGCCGCCCTGCACGCGATAACGCTGCGCGAGAATGCGGTAGAGTTTGGCGCGCAGAAACAGCGCCGCCAGCGTCTCGGCGCGCAGGCCGTAGAGATGCGCGGCCCGCTTTTTGTCGAAACCCTCGTTCACTTGCGGATCACTTGCCCTGTCACTTGCCGGCCTTGGCGGCCGCAAGCTCCAGCGCGCGGGCGTAGACCTGCCGGCGCGGTTGGCCCGTGGAGGCGGCGACGACGGCGGCCGCGTCCTTCGTCGAATGAGTGGCGAGCGCCTCTTCGATCCGCGCGTCGAGTTCGGCCCTGCCGATTTCCGCCGCATCGGCGGCCGGCGGGGCGACCAGCAGCACGATCTCGCCCCGCGGCGGCTCTTCCGTCGCGAGCGCGGCGTCGAGCTCGGCCAGCGTTCCGCGCCGCACCGTCTCGTAGAGCTTCGTCAGCTCGCGCGCGATCGCGGCGTCGCGGTCGCCGAGCACGGTGCGGCAATCGGCGATGGTCTCGGCGAGGCGCCGGGGGCTCTCGAAAAACACCAGCGTGCCGGGAACATGCGCAAGCTCGGCGAGCCGCGCGCGGCGCGGCCCGGATTTTTGCGGCAGGAACCCTTCGAAGAAGAAGCGGTCGGTCGGCAGGCCCGCAACCACCAGCGCCGCCAGCACCGCGGACGGCCCCGGCACGGTGGTGATCTTGATCCCCTTTTCCAGCGCCTCGCCGACCAGCTTGAAGCCGGGGTCGGACACGAGCGGCGTGCCGGCGTCGGAAACGAGCGCCAGCGCGGCGCCGGCCTCAAGCCGCGCGATCAGATGCGGACGCATCGCCCGCGCATTATGCTCGTGATAGGCGACGAGCGGCGTCGCAATGCCGTAATGGGCGAGCAGCGTCTTGGTGACGCGCGTGTCCTCGGCGATCACCGCGTCGGCCGCCGCCAAGGTCGCCAGCGCGCGGAAGGAAATGTCGCGCAGATTGCCGATCGGCGTCGCCACGACATGGAGGCCGGGCTCGATCGGCTCAGCCTCGGCCCGCAGGCCGAAGGCGGCGTAGCTCGGCGCGGGCGCTGTTTGATCGGCCGGCATTTTCTCCTCCGCGGCGGATATGCTGTTCTATCGAAAGATCAACCGTTCTTTATATAGAACGCCACGAGCGCGGCCCGCAAGGCGTTTCGTCCCTTTCTCGCGCGCTCTTGACTTTCTGTGGCGCAGACGGCCCTATCCGAGCGGCGCCGCGGCCTTTTTCGGGGTAACCCCGCGGATGGCTTCTTCAAAAAGGCGTTTTTCGCCGTGCGCGAAATTCGCCCCTGATGCGCGAGCGCTTGCCGGCTCGCCGGGAGACATTGGATGTCGAGCGCGTTTGTTTCTCTAGCCCCTTCCCGGCGCATGGCTCTGCGCCTTGCGGCGTCGGCGGCGGCGGCGTTGCTCGCGGCCTGTAATCCCATGTCCGGCCCCGGAGTTCCCGGCGGGCGCGATCTCAAACTCGGGACCGCGCCGCCGGCCGGCCAGACCGCCGCCAACGAGCAGATCGGCAACGGCCAGATCAAGATCGCGCTGATCGTGCCGATGACGCAGGCCTCCGGCCCGTCGGTGGTCGGCGCGTCGCTGAAGAATGCGGCGCAAATGGCCTATGCCGACAGCGGCTCGAACGACGTGACGATTCTCGTCAAGGACGACCATTCGACCCCCGCCGGCGCGCAGGCTGCGGCGCAAGCGGCCGTGGCCGAGGGGGCGGAAATCATCATCGGCCCGGTTTTCGCGAGCGGCGTCAAGGAAGTCGGCAAAGTGGCGCGCGGCGCCGGACGTCCCGTCATCGCCTTCTCGACCGACACTTCGGCGGCGACGCGCGGAACCTATCTCTTGTCCTTCCTGGTCGAGAGCCATGTCGACCGGATCGTCGGCTTTGCAGCGCAGCGCGGCAAGAAATCGATCGCGGCGCTCGTGCCGGAGAATGATTACGGCACGCTGGCGCTGGCGCAATTCCAGCAGAGCGCCGCCAATCACGGCCTGCGCGTGTTGACGATCGAGCGCTACAAGCCCGGCGCGGTCGGCGAGTCGGCGAAACGCATCGCCGCGGCGCGGGACCAGATCGACACGCTGTTCATCCCGGAACAGGCCGACGCCATGGGCGAGGTCTCGCGCGAACTCGTCGCCAACGGGCTCGACGCGAAGAAGGTGCAAATCCTCGGCACGGGCCTGTGGAACGACGCGCGCGTGTTGAAATTGCCGGGCCTCCAGGGGGCCTGGTTCTCGGCGCCGGAGAACACCGGCTTCAACGCCTTCGCCCAGCGCTACCGCGCCAAATTCAACGCCGACCCGGCCCGCATCGCGACGCTCGCCTATGACGCCGTCTCGCTGGCCATAGCGCTGTCGCGCTCGCAGGGGTCACAGCGCTTCACCGAGTCGGTGCTCACCAATCCTTCCGGCTTCAACGGCGCCGACGGTGTGTTCCGCTTCAAGGCGGACGGGCTGAACGACCGCGGCCTGTCGGTGCTGGAAATCACCAATGGCGCGGCGAAAGTCGTGGCGCCGGCGCCGCGCAGCTTCACCGGCAACGGCGCCTGAGCCGTTGCGCCGCCGCGGGCGGCTCCCTAGCTTACGGATAAGATCGCCGGCGCCTCTCGCCGGCGCAACCGTGACGAGAGAGCCCTATGCGCCTTCCCCTTCTGCTCGCTTTTTATCTCGGCTCGACCGCGCTCGCCGCAGCAGCGCTGAAGCCCGGCGAGGCCGCGCCGGATTTCACCGTGCTCGCGGCGCAGGCCGGCAAGGATTTCACCTTTTCGCTCGCCGAGAAGCTGAAGAACGGGCCGGTGGTGCTCTATTTCTACCCGAAATCCTTCACCGCCGTCTGCACCGTCGAGGCGCATGAATTCGCCGAGCATATGGCGGATTTTTCCGCCATGGGGGCGAGCGTGATCGGCGTCTCGAGCGACAAGATCGAGACGCAGCGCGAATTCTCCCAAAAAGAATGCCGCGACAAATTCCCGGTCGGCGCCGATCCCGATTTCAAAGTCATCAAAGCCTATGACGCGGCCTTCTCGATCCCGGCCGCCGGGCCGATGTTCGCCAACCGCATCTCCTATGTGATCTCGCCGGAAGGGAAGATTCTCTCGGTCGTCGAGGATTCAGGGGCGGACAAACACATTCAAAACGCGCTGGCGGTGGTGAAGAAGTGGAAGGAGAGCAAATAACTCTCCTCACCTCGCGCTCTTTCAGCGCGACCCTCCCCCTGAATGACCACTGAGGGGAGGGGGCGGCGCGCGGCCGCGCTCACAGCTGCTTATGCGTGCCGTCGCAGAGCGGCTCTTTCTTCGTGGCCTTGCACCCGCAAAAGAAAGCCTTGCCGGTCGCCTCCGCCTTATAGGCTACCGGAGAAATATCGGTGCCCTTGTGCGAGCCGTCGCAGAAGGGCTGCTTCTGGCTGAGGCCGCAGGCGCACCAGTAATAGGTCTTGCCCTCCTCGACCTCGACCGGCATGGATTTCTTCTGGAAAACAACGCGTTCGGTCATGCTTCGCTCTTTTGGTTAGGCGGTGGTGAGTTCCTTGGCCTCGATCAGGAAGCGCTCGACGTCCAGCGCCGCCATGCAGCCGAGGCCGGCGGCCGTCACGGCCTGGCGGTAGACGTCGTCGGCGACGTCGCCGGCCGCAAAGACGCCGGGAATATTGGTTCGCGTCGTCCCGGGCTCGACGACGATATAGCCCGACTGCTTGAGCGCGAGCTGACCGGCAAAGAGCTGCGACGCCGGCGCGTGGCCGATCGCGACGAACACGCCGTCCACGGCAAGCTCCTGCGTCGCCCCGGTGCGCACATGTCTTGCGCGCACGCCAGTGACCGCCAAAGGGTTCTCCTTGCCGAGGATTTCATCGATGGCGTGGTCATAGAGAATGTCGATATTCTCTTTCGCCATCAGCCGGTCTTGCAGCACGCGCTCGGCGCGGAACCGGTCGCGGCGGTGAATGATCGTCACATGCGAGGCGATGTTGGAGAGATACAGCGCCTCTTCGACCGCCGTATTGCCGCCGCCGACGACCACGACCCGCTTGCCGCGGAAGAAGAAACCGTCGCAGGTCGCGCAGGCGGAGACCCCGAAACCCTTGAATTTCTCCTCGCTTGGAATCTCCAGCCATTTCGCCTTGGCGCCGGTCGCGATGATCAGCGCGTCGCAGGTGTAGCGCTGGCCGGAGTCGCCGATGAGCTCGAAGGGACGCTGTTGCAGACGCGCCTCGACGATGTGGTCGGAGACGAGCTTCGCCCCGACATGCTCGGCCTGGGCGCGCATCTGATCCATCAGCCAGGGGCCCTGGATCGGCTCCGCGAAGCCGGGGTAATTCTCGACGTCGGTGGTGATCATCAGCTGGCCGCCCTGATCGAAGCCCGCGATCAGCACCGGCTTCAACATCGCCCGCGCCGCATAGATCGCCGCCGTATAGCCGGCCGGTCCCGAGCCGATGATCATTACGGGGGCGTGGAGCGGGGTCTTGGCGGCTGCGGTCATTGGGGAATCCGATCAGACTGAGGCGGCGAACTGCGCCGCAATCTAGTCATTATCCTCGGCCTCGCAATCTTCTTCTTCGAGCGGCGCGAGCGGTTGCACGAGGCCGCGGAAGGTGCGGTAGGCGCGGGTGACGGCGTTGGCGACCATCGGCGTCGCATTGACGGGGTCGTAGCGCCAGCTCTCCAATCGCCCTTCCCAGGGCCGCACGGCGCCGAGCGTCTTCAGCGAGGCGAGATAGGCGGCGATTTTTTTGCTGCCGCCAGTCGGCGCGAATATATGCACCGGCGCGCCGGTCGCCGCCGCCTCGCCGATCATGTTCACGCTGTCCGCCGTGACGACGATCGCATCGGCGTTGGCGAGCATGGCGAGATAGGGGTTCTCGCCGCGCCCGTCCCAGAGGAAGGCGGGCGCTTTCTTCAACGCCGCCTGCACGGCGCGGGCGACCGGAATCGGCGTGCGGCGCGAGGTCGTCGCCATCACGCTCGCGCCCTGCGCGACAAGGGCGCGGGCGACATCCGCCAGCGCCATGGCGTCCGGCGGCGTAAACTTAAAGTGCTTGCTGTCGCCGCCGATCAACAGCGCGACGCGCGGCGTCCGCAGCTTGGCGATGCGCCGGTCGGGTTTGCCGCGCAAACGGGCGAGGCTTTCCAACGTGATGCGATTGGGCGGCGTGATCGGATTGACGACATTGGGCGCGAAAAACCCATCGTGTCGCGGCGCGACGATGAGATCGGCGGTAGAGCGCCCGGTCGCCGGCGTGTTGATAT
>JAWOLK010000075.1:0-4256 GCA_033853615.1 Beijerinckiaceae bacterium
CCGGTCAAGCTGACGAACCAAGCCGGGGCGGTGGTTTGGGATGCGGTCTACGAGCCTTTGGGGCGATCACGCCCCTGATAACCGCCGAACCCTCTGATTTCCCTGGTGGGCCGGGAGGGACTCGAACCCCCAACCAGACCGTTATGAGCGGCCGGCTCTAACCATTGAGCTACCGGCCCCGCCGTTGGGCGAGGGAGATTCCCCTATACCGCAATATTCGCGAAGGGCAAGCGGGCTTCGCCTTTCGCTTGTCCGCCCGCTTGTCTGCGCTGGCGCGAACCTTGTAAACCGGGAGCATTCCTCTGTGCGGGGTGGAGCATGACATATTGCTGCGGAATCTTGGTGCGGGACGGGCTGGTGATGATCGCCGACACCCGCACCAATGCTGGGCTCGACAATATTTCGACCTTCCGAAAGCTGCATCTTTTCGAAAATCCCGGCGAGCGGGCGCTGATGCTCGCTTGCGCCGGCAATCTCTCCGTCACCCAGGGGGCCGTCAATTTCCTCGTCGAGGGCCTTGAGAACGACGCCGGCGAGCTGGAGCGGCTGGAGACCGCGCCCACGCTGCTGCAGGCGGCGCAGCTCGTCGGCCGGGCGGTGCGGCGCGCCCGCGCTCTCGCGGCGGATGGCGGCGAAACCGCCGGCGTCAGCTTCGACGTCTCGCTGCTGTTCGGCGGCCAGATCGGCGACAGCGCGCCGCGGCTGTTCATGGTCTACACCGCCGGCAATTTCATCGAATGCACGCCGGACACGCCCTATCTGCAAATCGGCGAACACAAATACGGCAAGCCGATCCTGGACCGGGCGGTCACCTTCGACTCCGATATTTACGACGCTCTGAAGATCGGGCTCATCTCGATGGATTCGACGATCCGCTCCAATCTCTCCGTCGGCCTGCCGATCGATCTCGCCTTGCTGCGCCGCGGCGCGCTGCGCACCGAGGTGAATACGCGGATCGACGCCACCGACGGCTATTTCCGCGACCTGCGCGAGCGCTGGTCTGCGGCGCTGAAAGCCGCCCATATGGCGATCCCCGCGCCGCCCTATCGCGGCGCCCGCGCATGACGCGCGTTCTCCCCGCCGACGACGCCGGGGCGATCCTGGAAGCGGCGGCGACGCTGCGGGCGGGCGGCCTCGTCGCCTTTCCGACCGAGACCGTCGATGGCCTCGGCGCCGACGCCGCCGCGCCGCAGGCGGTGGCGAAAATCTATGCAGCCAAGGGGCGCCCCGCTTTCAATCCGCTGATCGCCCATGTCGCCGATCTCGACGCCGCGGCGCGCGAGGCGCTGTTGCCGCCGGCGGCGTTGGCGCTCGGGCGCGTCTTCTGGCCGGGGCCGCTGACGCTCGTCGCGCCCGCCGCGCCCGGCTGCTCGGTGTGCGACTTGGCGCGGGCGGGGCTTGCGAGCCTCGCCTTGCGGGTTCCTGCGCACGGAGCCGCGCTCGCCCTGCTGCGCGCTTTCGGGGGGCCGGTCGTCGCGCCTTCCGCCAATCTCTCGGGCCGGGTCAGCCCCGTCACGGCGGCGCATGTGGCGGAGGATCTTGCCGGCCGCGTCGATCTCATTCTCGACGGCGGGCGGACGACGGCGGGGCTCGAATCGACGATCGTCTCCTTCGTCGGGCCGCAGCCGGCGCTGCTGCGGCCGGGCGCCGTGCCGCGCGAGGCGCTGGAGGCGGCGCTCGGCTGCGCGCTCGTCGCGCCCTCGGCCGGCGTCGAGGCGCCGGGGATGCTCGCCTCACATTACGCGCCGCGGGCGCGGCTGCGGCTCGATGCGGAGCGCCCCGCGCCGGACGAGACGTGTCTCGACTTCGGCGGGCGTTTCGGCGGCGCTGCGCTGGACCTGTCGCCCTGCGGCGATCTCACCGAGGCGGCCGCCAATCTCTATGATTATCTGCGGCGGCTCGACGCGACAGGCTGCGAGAAAATAGCCGTGGCTCCGGTTCCGCCGCATGGGCTCGGCGCGGCGATCAACGACCGCCTGCGCAGGGCCGCCGCGCCACGCTAGAGCCTTTTCCGGCCCGATTGCATCGGACCGGAGGCTCTACGTCTTCGCGTTTTCTTCTCGCCGAACCGGCGCCCACTTCGGCGGAAAACGCGGGAGGGCTCACCAGCCGAAGCCCCAGGTCCCGTAGTCGGTGCAGACATTCACGAGGCGGGGGCGCCAACCCCAGGAGGTCCAGACCCAGGTGCGGCGGTAGCAGCCGTCGTAATTCCAGGCGGCGTAGTCGTAATAGGGCCAATCCCAGCCGAGCCCGTAACCGAGCGCCGCGCCATAGGCGTAGGGCCAGCCGCCCCACCAGCCGCCATAACCGCCCCACCCCCAGCGCCGGCCGTAGCCCCAGCGGCCCCACCGACCCCAGCCGCCATAACGGCCGCCCCAATAAGCGGTGCGCAAACCGGGATACATGCCGCGGCCCCAGGCGCCGTAGCGGCCGCCCCAAAAACCCGTGCGGGAGCCGGGATAGAAGCCCCCTCCCCAGCCCATCGAGCGGCCGCCGAGCCAGGCGCCGCGCCCGCCCCATCCGCGGCCGTATAGTCCGGCGGCGCCGAAACGCGCCGGCGCCATGCCCATGCGCCCGGCGCCGAGGCCGCCGCCCCAACCGACGCGGCCCATGCCGCCCCAGCCGCCGACATGCGCGGCGCCGAGGCCCCCGCCAAAGCCGCCGACGCGGCCGAAACCGCCGCCCAAGCCGCCGACCCGGCCAAAACCGCCGCCCATCGCGCCCATATGCCCGAAACCGCCGCCCAGGCCCCCCATTCGGCCAAAGCCGCCGCCGAGACCGCCGCTCATGCGCATGCCGCCGCCGAATCCGCCGACATGCCCGCCAAAACCACCGAAATGGCCGCCGAACCGCTGCGCCTCGGCCGGAACGGCGAAGGACAAGGCGGCCGCGAAAGCCGCGGCGCTCAGAAGAGCCGTGTTTTTCTTGAGGGTCATCGCTTCCTCGCCCGGTTGGCGAGAGACGGGCAGGCTTTTCAAAGGGCGCTGCGCCTCTCGTTCATTCGCAGCGTACATTTCGCCGCCCGCGCCAGCGTCAAGCGGCGACGGCGCGCCCGCGCCTGCCTGTCGCAAGCCCGCCCCGCAGCGTCCCTTTTCCGGACACAAAGACGCGCGACAAAAATTCCGCCGCCCTGCGCGCTCGGAACAGGGCGGGAAAAGGCGACAAAGGAAACGTCAACGAAAAGCCGCTAGTTTTAGGCGAGCTTTCTTCTCACGCGGAACCCGCCGCCATGTCTGAGCCCCTCGCAGGCGAGCCTGTCGCCGAAGCCTTCGCCGCTCTCGAAAACCACGCCCGCGCGCTGGCGGGGACGCGCACGCTCGACCTCTTTGCCGCCGATCCGGTCCGTTTCGCGGATTTCAGCGTCGGGCTCCCGGATTTTCTCTTCGACTTCTCCAAGCACAAGCTCACCCGCGAGACGATCGCCCTGCTCGTTTCGCTGGCCAAGGCCTGCGATCTCGAGGAAAGGCGCGCCGCGCTCTTTGCCGGCGCGGCGGTCAACGCCACCGAAAAACGCGCCGCCATGCACATGGCGCTGCGCGATCTCGGGCAGGGCCCGCTCGTCATCGACGGCGTCGACATGCGCCCGGCCATCACCGCCGAGCGCGAGAAAGTCTTCGCCTTCGCCCGCGCGGTGCGGGGCGGAACGCTCACCGGCGCGACCGGCCTGCCCTTCACCGACATTGTGAATATCGGCATCGGCGGCTCCGATCTCGGCCCGGCGATGGCGGCGCGCGCGCTCTCGCCTTACGCCGACAGCGGGCCGCGCGCCCATTTCGTGTCTAACGTCGACGGCGCCGATCTCGCCGACACGCTGGCGCCGCTCAATCTCGCCCGCACGCTGTTCATCGTCTCCTCGAAGACCTTCACCACGCAGGAGACCATGGCCAATGCGGCGAGCGCCCGCGCGCGGCTCGTCGCGGCGCTTGGCGAAGCGGCGGTCGAGAAACATTTCGCCGCCGTGTCGACGCGGCTCGACAAAGTGGCGGAGTTCGGCGTCGCGCCGGATCGCGTCTTCGGCTTCTGGGATTGGGTCGGGGGGCGCTATTCGCTGTGGTCCTCGATCGGCCTCGCGCTCGCCATCGTCGTCGGACCCGATCATTTCCGCGCCTTTCTGCAAGGCGGGCACGATATCGACGCGCATTTTCGCGAGGCGCCGCTCGCGCGCAACATTCCGGCGCTGATGGGCCTCATCGGCGTCTGGCACCGCAATGTGCTCGGCCGCTGCGCCCATGCCGTGATCCCCTACGACCAGCGTC
>JAWOLK010000076.1:0-4399 GCA_033853615.1 Beijerinckiaceae bacterium
GGCGTCACGGTCGACGGTCCGCTGCGCGACTTGCGCCGGCTGCTCTATTGCGGCGAATGGATCGAGTCGCACACGCTGCATATTTACATGCTGCACGCGCCGGATTTCCTGGGCTATGACGGCGCCATCGATATGGCGCGCGACCATGGCGAGGTGGTGAAGCGCGGGCTGGAGCTCAAGAAAACCGGCAATGAAATTCTGACGCTGCTCGGCGGGCGCGAGATACATCCCGTCAATGTGCGCGTCGGCGGTTTTTATCGCGCTCCGAGGAAGCGCGAATTCGCGCAGCTCGCCGAGCATCTGAAGCGCGCCCGCGATCTTGCGCTCGAGACCGTGCGCTGGACCGCGACGCTTGATTTTCCCGAGCGCGAGCGCGACTACACATTCGTCGCGCTGAAACATCCGAGCGAATATCCGTTCAACGAAGGGCGCATCGTCTCGAACCGCGGCCTCGACATTTCCCCGGCGGAATATGATTCGGTTTTCGAGGAATATCACGAGCAGCGGACGACTGCGCTGCGCTCGCGTTTGATCGCCAATGGCGGCGCCTATCTCGTCGGGCCGCTCGCGCGCTACAGCTTGAATTTCGCGCAGCTCTCGCCCCTGGCGCAGCAGGCGGCGCGCGAGGCGGGCCTCAGCGAGACCTGCCGCAACCCCTATCGCAGCATCATCGTGCGGGCCGTCGAAACCCTCTACGCCTGCGACGAGGCGCTGCGCATCATCGACAATTACGTCGAGCCCGAGCGTTCCTTCGTTCCCATTGAGGCGCGGGCGTCGACCGGCTATGCCGCGACCGAGGCGCCGCGCGGTCTTCTCTATCATCGCTACAGGCTCGCCGAGGACGGGGTCATTCTCGATGCGCAGATCGTCCCGCCGACCTCGCAGAATCAAGCCTGCGTCGAGGAGGATCTCACTGATTTCGTCGGGACCTTCCTCGATCTCCCGGACGAGGAGCTGCGGCATCGCTGCGAGCAGACGGTGCGCAATTACGACCCCTGCATCTCCTGCGCAACGCATTTCCTGCGGCTCGATATCGACCGGGGCGGGTGATGACGGCGCGGGTCATCGGGATCGGCAATCCCGACCGCGGCGACGACGGCGTCGGGCGCGCGGTCGCGCGTCGGCTCAGCGAGGTCGCGCCCGGTCTCGATGTCGTCGAGCAGACCGGCGAGGCCACGGCGCTGCTCGCCGCCATGGAGGGCGCAGCACGGGTCTTCTTCATCGACGCCTGCGTCTCGGGCGTCGCGGCGGGGACGATCCGCCGCTTCGATCTCGCTGAAGCGCCCTTGCCGCCGCTGCGGCCCAGCGTCTCTTCGCACGGCTTCGGCCTCGCCGAGGCCCTGCAGCTTGCGGCGGCGCTTGGGCAAATGCCGGCGCGCTGCGTCGTCTATGCGATCGAGGGCGCGGATTTTGCGCATGGGGCGCCGCTATCGGCGCCGGCGCGGGCGGCCGTGGAGGAGGCGGTCAACCGCCTTGCTGCGGAGCTGACGGAGGGGCAGGGCGGTGCATGAAGCGAGCTTGATGAAGGATCTCCTGCGGCGCATTCTGTCGGTCGCGGAGACGGAGGGCGCAAAGCGCGTGACCGGCGTCTCGGTCTGGCTCGGGGCGCTCTCGCATATGTCGCCGGAACATTTCGCCGAGCATTTTATCGAGGCGAGCGCCGGAACGATCGCAGAAGGCGCGCGGATTGATACGATCGTCTCCGACGACATGAACGACCCCAATGCGCAGCGGGTGCTGCTCGACAGCGTCGAAGTGGAGAATTAGGCCATGTGCCTTGCAATCCCCGGATGCGTGCTCAGCGTCGACGGCGATGCGCTGACGCGGACGGCGCGCGTCGACTTCGGCGGGGCGATCAAGGAAATCAACCTCGCCTATACGCCGGAAGCGCAGGTCGGCGATTATGTGCTGGTGCATGTCGGCTTCGCGCTGACGGTGCTCGACGCGGAGCGGGCGGAGGAGACGCTCCGCCTGCTGCATGACGCGGCCGCCGAAGGCTCGCGTCCGTAAGGCTCAGGCCCGGCGGGAGGCGCGGCGTTTTTCCGCGGCGGCGCGCTCTGGGCCGCGCATCAGCCGCGGTAGAACGAGATGCGGCAGAATCCCCTCGCGAATCACCGCCCGGCGTAGCGGGCCGAGCGCCTTCATGGCGATGAAGCCTGCGCCGCGCAGCAAATCGACCGGCAACATCGGGATGATCAGCGAGCGGTTCAGAATATCGACGCCATGGGTGCGGAAGCCGATGTCGGCGCGCCGATGCAGATCGTAGCGGGTCAACGCCCGCGACAGCTCGCGCTCATTGGTGAGATCGACGCTCGCGAGACATTCCTCGAGATCGGCGACGTCGCGCAGGCTGAGATTGAGGCCCTGGGCGCCGATCGGCGGGAAGACGTGGCAGGTCTCGCCAACCAGAGCGACGCGGCCGGCCGCATGTTTCGACACCTGCATGCCGCCCATGCGGAATTGCCCGATGTCGCCCTCGATCTTCATCGCGCCGAGCTCGGAGCGGGCGTGGTCCTCGATCTCGAACTCCAGCTCCTCGCGCGGCTTGGCCAGGCGCCGGCGCGCTTCCGAGACGCTCATCAGCCAGACGAGGCTGGAGCGATTCGGCGCCTCCTCGGTTCCCGGCAGCGGCACCAGCGTGAAGGGGCCGGAGCGCGTGTGATATTCCGTCGACATATTGTCGTGCGGGAATTCATGGCGCGTGATCATCGTCAGCGCGACCTGCGGATAGGTCCATTCCTTGGTGTCGATGCCGGCGAGCTGGCGCACTTTGCTCTGGCGGCCATCCGCCGCCACGATGAAATCCGCCTCTATCCGCCGCCCGTCGGCGAGAACGGCGACGGCGCCGTCCCCATCCAGAAGGTAATCGGCGATGTCGGCCTCGATGATCGTCAGCCCCTCGCGGGCGCGGGCGACGTCGAGCAGCACGGCGACGAGGTCGTCATTGGGGATGTTGAGGCCGAGCGCCGGCAGGTCGATCTCGGCGGCGCGCAGGTTCAGCTCCGGCACCGGCAAGAGCTGGTCGGTGTCGTCGATCATGCGGATGGCCTCGACCGGGCAGGCCTTCTCCTTCACGCGATCGAGCACGCCGAGCGCCGCAAGGAAGCGCACCGAGGCCTCAAACAGCGCGACCGTGCGGCCGGGCAGCGGCGGCGGAATGCGCCCCGCCAGCACGACCCTCGCGCCGGAGCGGGCGAAGGCGAGCGCCGCGGCCAAGCCGGTCGAGCCCGCGCCCGCAACGAGTATCTGGGTTTTGACCGTCGCCGCCGTATCGCTCGTTCGCCACATGGTCCCGTCTCCGTTTCGGCGTCTTATAACGTCGTCGCCCCTTCGATGCGAGCGTCCAGAATCTCTTTCGCGAATGCGGAGCTGTTTCGCAACCGGGCCGAGGACGCTCAAGCCATGGTTTTAGCGCGCCGCATTGCTTGGGAAAGCGTTTTGCGCAGGCGGCGGTCGAATTCTTGCAACCTTTGTCGTCGGCGCGCGATAAAAGGGGCGCAGCGTTATTTTCAGTCGGGTTTTTCGGAGAGGGTCATGGTGAAGGCCATTCGCGTGCATCGTCCGGGCGGGCCGGAGGTTCTGCAATATGAGGATGTCGAGCTGCCGCCGCCGGGCCCCGGCGAGGTGCAGATCAAGCACCACGCCATCGGCGTCAACTTCATCGACATCTACCGCCGCACGGGGCTCTATCCGGCTGATCTTCCGTTCATTCCGGGCCACGAGGGCGCGGGCGAGGTGATCGCGGTCGGCGACGGGGTCGATGAATTCGACGTCGGCGACCGGGTGGCCTATGTCGGCGCGCTCGGCGCCTATTGCGAGGCGCGCAACATCGCGGCCGCCTCGGTCGTGCGTCTTCCCAAATCTTTTTCCTATGAGACCGGCGCCGTGATGATGCTGAAGGG
Source organism: Beijerinckiaceae bacterium (assembly GCA_033853615.1). Lineage (GTDB taxonomy): Bacteria > Pseudomonadota > Alphaproteobacteria > Rhizobiales > Beijerinckiaceae > Methylosinus. The sequence continues at coordinate 3,903 of JAWOLK010000076.1, forward strand.
CCTCACCGCGCAATATTTGCTGCGCCGCACCTTCGAGGTCGAGAAGGGCCATCGCGTTTTGGTTCACGCGGGCGCCGGCGGCGTGGGGCAGCTTCTGTGCCAATGGGCGAGCGCCCTCGGCGCCAAGGTGATCGCCACCGTCGGCGGTCCGGAGAAGGCGCAGATCGCCGAAGAGGCGGGGGCGCGGCGCGTGATTCTCTACCGCGAGGAGGATTTCGTCGCCCGCGTGCGGGAGTTCACCAAGGGCAAATTGTGCGATGTGGTCTATGACGGCGTCGGCCGCGCCACTTTTCCCGGCTCGCTCGATTGCCTCAAGCCCTTCGGCATGTTCGTGAGCTTCGGTTCGGCCTCAGGGCCCATCGCCGCCTTCGACATGGGGCTTCTCGCGCAAAAGGGCTCGCTCTATGCGACGCGGCCATCGCTCTTCACCCATATCGCCGATCCCGAGACCTATCGAGCCATGGCCGAGGAGGTCGTGCAAGCGCTCAAGCGGGGAC
>JAWOLK010000077.1:0-7686 GCA_033853615.1 Beijerinckiaceae bacterium
TCGCCGGCAAAGGCCATGAAACCGGCCAGATCATCGGCGATCGCGTGTTTCCCTTCTCCGATCACGAGGTTGTCGCAGCCGCTCTGCGGGAGCACGAGTCATGACAAAAGAAGCTTTATGGACCGGCCTCGGCCTCGTCGGCGCGCTGCAGGCGCGCATCAGCGGCGGCCTGCCGCGCGAGGTCGCCGGCGTTTCGATCGACACGCGCACGCTGGAGCCGGGCGATCTGTTCTTCGCCGTCAAGGGCGCGCGCGATGGTCACGACTTCGTCCAGGCGGCCTATGACAAAGGCGCGGCCGCTTGCGTCGTCGATGAAAATCACGCGCAGGCGCTGTTCGGCCTCGGGCCGATGTTCGTCGTCAAGGACGTGCAACAATCCTTGGAGCGGCTCGGCGCCTATGCGCGGGAGCGCCGCAACGCCTATATCGCGGCGATCACCGGCTCGGTCGGCAAGACGTCGACGAAAGACATGGCGCGCCTCGTGCTGTCGCGCTTCGGCGCCGCGCACGCCTCCGCCGCCTCCTACAATAATCATTGGGGCGTGCCGTTGTCGCTGGCGCGCATGCCGCCCTCGGCCCGCTACGGCGTCTTCGAGATCGGCATGAACCACGCCGGCGAGATCGCCGCGCTCGTCAAATTCGTCCGGCCGCATGTCGCGATCGTCACCAAGGTCGCGCCCGTGCATCTCGAGCATTTCCCCTCGGTCGCGGCGATCGCTGACGCCAAGGCCGAGATTTTCACCGGCATCGTCGAAGGCGGCGTCGCCATCGTCAACCGCGACGACGAGCATTACGAGCGCCTCGCGCAGGCGGCGGCCGCCTCGAAAGCCGAACATGTGCTGACCTTCGGCAAGGGCGAGGCGGATGCGCGGCTCTTGTCCTATCGCACGCAGGGGGAAACCGGCGTGGTTTCGGCGCAAGTCATGGGTCGGCGCCTCGATTACCGCATCGGCGCGCCGGGCGAACACATCGCCTATAATTCGCTCGCCGTCCTGCTGCTCGCCCATGTCTTCGACGTCGATCTCGGCGAGGCCGCCGAAGCGCTCGGCGATTTCACGCCGCCGAGCGGGCGCGGCCAGCGCGAGCGCATTGCTGTTCCGGGCGGCGAGGTCACGCTGATCGACGAGAGCTACAACGCCAATCCGACCTCGATGCGCGCCGCTTTCGAGCTTCTCGGCGCGACGCAGCCGGGGCCCGGCGGGCGCCGCATCGCGGTGCTCGGCGACATGCTGGAGCTTGGCCCCGCCTCGGGCGAAATGCATGCGGCGCTGGCGCAGGATCTTTCCCGCAACAGGATCGACCTGCTCTTCACCGCGGGGCCGCATATGGCGCGGCTCTTCTATTCCGCGCCGGAGGCCATGCGGGCCGCGCATCGTCTCGGGGCCGCGGAGCTCGAAGAGGCGGTGCTCGCGGAGCTGCGTTTTGGCGACGTGCTGATGGTCAAAGGCTCGAACGGGTCGCGGATGGCGCGCATCGTCTCGGCGATCAAGCAGAAGTTCCAGCCGGCGGCGGAAACCGTCACTTAAGGATCAACCGATGTTCACGCTGCTTGCGGACTTTTCGCATATCTTCGGTCCGCTGAACCTCTTCCGCTACATCACCTTCCGCGCCGCCTGCGCGGCGGCGACGGCGCTGTTCTTCGTGTTCTTCTTCGGCCCCTCGATCATCGCGGCCCTGCGCATCAAGCAGGGCAAGGGGCAGCCGATTCGCGAGGACGGCCCGGCGTCGCATCTCATCACCAAGAAGGGCACGCCGACGATGGGCGGGCTGATGATCCTCTCGGGTCTCGTCGCCGCCACTTTGCTGTGGGCCAATCTGAAGAATCCCTATGTCTGGATCGTGCTCTTCGTCACCGTCGCCTTCGGCGGCATCGGCTTTTACGACGACTATCTGAAGGTCACGAAGCAATCGCACAAAGGCTTTTCCGGTCGGCTGCGGCTGTTGCTCGAATTCATCATCGCGGGCCTCGCCTGCTACGCGCTGGTCCATGTCGGCGGCGACAATATGATGAGACTCGCCGCGCCGATGATCAAAGGCTACATCGGCTCGCTGGGTTGGTTCTTCGTCGTCTTCGGCGCCTTTGTGATCGTCTCGTCGGGCAATTGCGTCAATCTCACCGACGGGCTCGACGGGCTCGCCATCGTGCCGTCGATGATCGCCGCCGGCGCCTTTGCGATCATCGCCTATGTCGTCGGCAATTCGATCTTCTCCAACTACCTCGGCATAAACTACGTCTCCGGCGCCGGCGAGCTGACCATCGTCTGTTCGGCGCTGATCGGCGCGGGGCTCGGCTTCCTCTGGTTCAACGCGCCGCCGGCGCAGATCTTCATGGGCGACACGGGCTCGCTCGCTCTCGGCGGCCTGCTCGGCGCGGTGGCGGTCGCCGCGAAACAGGAATTCGTGCTCGTCATCATCGGCGGCCTGTTCGTTCTGGAAGGCGCGTCGGTGATTGCGCAGGTCGGCTATTTCAAGATGACCGGCAAGCGCATTTTCCTGATGGCCCCGATTCATCACCATTTCGAGCAGAAGGGCTGGAAGGAGCCGCAGATCGTCATCCGGTTCTGGATCATCGCCTTCGTTCTGGCGCTGATGGGTCTCTCGACCCTCAAACTGAGGTGAGCCGATGACGCCGGTCACGTGTTTTGCGGGAAAGAATGTCGCGCTGTTCGGCCTCGGCGGCTCCGGGCTCGCCACGGCGCGGGCGTTGCTTGCCGGCGGCGCCTTGGTGGTCGCCTGGGACGATGGCGCGGCGGGGCGCGTCAAGGCGCGCGACGCGGGCGTGCCGGTCGAGGATCTCGCCGAGGCGGATTGGACGCAATTCGACGCGCTGGTTCTTTCGCCCGGCGTGCCCTTCACCCATCCCGAGCCGCATTGGACCGTCGCGCGCGCAAGGGCTGCGGGCGTCGCGATCATCGGCGACATCGAGCTTTTTTGTCGCGAGCGCGAGCATCGCGCCGGCGGCGCGCCCTTCGTCGCGATCACCGGCACCAATGGCAAATCGACGACCACCGCGCTGATCGCCCATATTCTGCGCAGCGCGGGGCGCGACGTGCAGCTCGGCGGCAATATCGGCACGCCGATTCTGGCGTTGGAGCCGCCGGCCGACGACCGCATCCACGTCATCGAATGCTCGTCGTTCCAGATAGATCTTGCGCCGTCGCTCGCGCCGACCGTCGGCGTGCTGATCAACATCACGCCGGACCATCTCGACCGCCACGGCACAATGGAGAATTACGCGGCCGTCAAGGAGCGGCTCGTCGCCGGGGCGGAGATCGCGCTCGTCGGCGTCGACGACGTCTATTGCCATGCGATCGGCGCGCGGCTCATCGCGCGGGCGCGCGAGGGCCAGCGGATCTGGCCGGTCTCCGCCGAGCGGCGGCTCAACTGGGGCTTTTATGTCGAAGGCGACGACATCATGCTGCGCGAGCAGGGTCACGGGCCCGAAGAGGCGGAGGCGATGGCGAGCCTGAAAGGCGCCAAGGCGCTGCGCGGCGCGCATAACGCGCAAAACGCCGCCTTCGCCGCGGCCGCCGCCTGGGAATGCGGGCTCGACGACGACGAGATCGCAAAGGGCCTGCAAAGCTTCCCCGGCCTGCCGCATCGCCTGGAGGAAGTCGCGCGTTTGGAGCGCGTTCTCTTCATCAATGATTCGAAGGCGACCAACGCCGACGCGGCCGCCAAGGCGCTCGCGAGTTTCGGCGAGATTTATTGGATCGCCGGCGGCAAGGCGAAGGAGGGCGGCATCGAGCCGCTGCGGCCCTTCTTCCCGCACATCGCCAAGGCCTATCTGATCGGGGCGGCGAGCGGCCAATTCGCCGAAACGCTCGCAGGCGCGTTGCCCTATGAGCTTTGCGAGACGCTCGACGCAGCGATCGCCCGCGCGGCGCGCGACGCTCGCGCGAGCGGCGGGCCTGAGCCGGTGGTGCTGTTGTCGCCCGCCTGCGCCTCTTACGACCAGTTCGCCAATTTTGAAGCCCGCGGCGACGCCTTCCGCGACCTCGTGCGCACGCTGGTCGCGGATCTCGCCTCTAGGCAAGGAGAGGCCTCATGATTTCGCGCGCCGAGCGAACCGCTTTTTCCGATTGGGCCTGGACGATCGATCGCTGGCTGCTGGTCAGTCTCGCTCTGTTGATCGTCGCCGGCCTCGTCTTCGCGATGGCTGGCAGCCCGCCGGTCGCCGAGCGTCTGCATCTGCCGACCTTCCATTTCGTCAACCGGCAGGTCGCCTATCTCATCCCGGCGCTTATCGTGATGATCGCCGCCTCCTTCCTGTCGCCGCGCCACGTGCGGCGCGCGGCGCTCGTTGGCTTTATCGTCTCGATGGCGCTCGTCGTCGCGACGCTGTTCTTCGGCCAGGAGATCAAGGGCGCGCGGCGCTGGATTTTCAACGTCCAGCCGTCGGAATTCGTAAAGCCGGCTTTCGTCGTGCTGGTCGCCTGGGCCTTTTCGGAAGGCGCGCGGCGCAAGGACGTGCCCGGCAATCTCATCGCCATCTTCCTGCTGCCGATCACCATCGGGCCGCTGATTTTACAGCCGGACTTTGGTCAGACCATGCTGATCTCCATCGTCTGGGCGGCGCTGTTCTTCATGGCCGGGCTGCATTGGCTGTGGGTTGCGGGCTTCTTCGGGCTCGGTTCGTTCAGCGCCTTCGTCGCCTATAAATTCGTGCCGCATGTCCATGCCCGCATCGCAGCCTTCATGGAGCCGCCGGCGCCGGTGACGGGCGGCGTTCCGGTGAATTTTCAGCCCGAGACGGCGCTCGAATGCATCATCGCCGGCTCGTGGTTCGGCAAGGGGCCGGGCGAGGGCACGATCAAGCGCATTCTGCCCGACTCCCACACGGACTTTATTTTCGCCGTGATCGGTGAGGAATTCGGCGTCTTCGCCTGCATCGCGCTCGCTTTGCTCTTCGCCTTCATCGTCGTGCGCGGGCTGATATCGGCGGCGCGCAACGAAGATCCCTTCTGCCGTTTCGCGACGGCGGGCCTCACCATGCTGTTTGGTTTGCAAAGCTGCATCAATATGATGGTCAATGTGCAATTGATGCCCGCCAAGGGCATGACGCTGCCGTTCGTTTCCTACGGCGGCTCGTCGCTGATTTCGCTGTCGCTCGGCATGGGCTTCCTGCTCGCGGTGACGCGCCGGCGGCCGCGCTCGAAAGTGCTGATCGGCCTCGCGCCGCCTTCGACCGCTCACGGCTCCACGGTCGGCGCGCCGGCATGAGCGACCGTCCCGTTCTTCTCTCGGCCGGCGGCACCGGCGGCCATCTCTTCCCCGCCGAGGCGCTCGCCCATGCGCTTTCCGCCCGCGGCGTTCCGGTCGAGCTCGTCACCGACGAGCGGGCGCTGCGTTATGGGAACAGCTTCCCGGCGCGGGCCATGCACATGATCCGCTCCGGCACGCCGCGCGGCGGGTCTCTGGCGGCGCGCGGCGCCGCGGTGGCCCGGCTCGGCCTCGGCGTGCTCGAGGCGTTGCTGCTGCTGCGTCGCTTGCGCCCGCGCGCGGTCGTCGGTTTCGGCGGCTATCCCACGGTGCCGCCGCTCGTCGCCGCCTCTCTGCTCGGCGTTCCGACGCTGCTGCACGAGGCCAATGCGGTGATGGGCAAGGCCAACCGCTTCCTCGCCCCCCGCATGGACGCGATCGCCGCCGGCTTTCCGCTCGCCGATATTCCGCCCGCCTGGGGGCAGAAGACCGTGCTGACCGGCAATCCGGTGCGGCCGAATGTGCTGGCCGCGATGCAGGAGCCCTATCCCGAGTTCGTCGATGGGCGGCTGAACCTGCTCGTCACCGGCGGCTCGCAGGGGGCGCGGGTCATGGCCGACGTCGTGCCGGCCGCGCTCTCGGCGCTGCCCCCGGAGCTTCGGTCGCGCGTAAATCTCGTGCAGCAGACGCGGGCCGAGGACATCGCCCGCGTGACCGGCGTCTACGAGCGCGCCAATGTGAAGGCCGAGATCGCCCCCTTCTTCGCCGACCTGCCGCAGCGCATCGCAAGCGCGCATCTCGTCATCGCGCGCTCGGGCGCCTCGACCGTCTCGGAACTCGGCGTCATCGGCCGGCCGGCGATTCTCGTGCCGCTGCCGCATGCGCTCGACCAGGATCAGGCGATGAACGCCGCCGTGCTGGCCCGGGCCGGCGCCGCCGAGGTCGCGCCGCAGGAGACCTTCACGCCGCGCTTTCTGAGCGAACGGCTTGCCGCTTTGATCGCCGATCCCGCCGAACTCCCGGCGCGGGCCGCGGCGGCGCGGCGCGTCGGCGTCGCCGATGCGGCGGAGCGGCTCGCAGATCTCGCGCTGCGCGTCGCGGAAACGAAATTCACCGCCATGGCGCAGGAACGGAGATATTCATGAAGCTGCCGCGCGAACTGGGCCCCATTCATTTCGTCGGCGTCGGCGGCATCGGCATGTCCGGCATCGCGGAAGTGCTGCTCAATCTCGGCTATCAGGTGCAGGGCTCCGACGCCGCCGAAAACGCCAATGTCAGACGCCTCGCCGAAAAAGGCGCGACGGTGCATGTCGGCCATGACGCGAAATGGCTCGGCGACGCGGCTGTCGTCGTCGTCTCGACCGCGATCAAGCGCGACAATCCGGAGCTGATCGCCGCGCGCGAAAAACGTCTGCCGGTGGTGCGCCGCGCGGAAATGCTCGCCGAGCTGATGCGCTTGAAGCAATGCGTGGCCATCGCCGGCACGCATGGCAAGACGACGACGACCTCGCTCGTCGCGACGCTGCTCGACGCCGGCGGGCTCGACCCCACCGTGATCAATGGCGGCATCATCAACGCCTATGGCACCAATGCAAGGCTTGGCGCCGGCGAATGGATGGTCGTCGAGGCGGATGAAAGCGACGGCACGTTTCTGAAGCTGCCGGCCGACGTCGCCATCGTGACGAACATCGATCCGGAGCATCTCGACCATTTCCACACTTTCGACGCGATCAAGGAAGCGTTCCGGCAGTTCATCGAGAATCTGCCCTTCTATGGTTTCGCGGTGATGTGTCTCGATCATTTGACGGTGCAGGAGCTCGTCGGCAAGATCGAGGATCGCCGCGTCATCACATACGGCGAGAATCCTCAGGCCGATGTGCGTCTCCTCGACGTAAATCTGGAAGGCGGCGTGTCCCGCTTCAACGTGCTGCTGCGCGACCGCAAGACGGCGCAGGCGACCTATCTCGACAATCTCGTTCTGCCGATGCCGGGCCATCACAACGCGCTGAACGCGACGGCGGCGGTCACGGTCGCCTATCAGCTCGGCCTGTCGCCGGATCAGATCCGCAAGGCGCTCGCCAATTTCGGCGGCGTCAAGCGCCGCTTCACGCGCACGGGCGAGTGGAACGGTGTGCAGATCTTCGACGATTACGGCCACCACCCGGTCGAGATCGGCGCCGTGCTGCGCGCCGCGCGCGCCTCCACCAAGGGCAAGGTCGTCGCGGTGATGCAGCCGCATCGCTATACGCGCCTGCAGTCGCTCTTCGACGGCTTCTCGACCTGCTTCAACGACGCCGACGTCGTGATCGTCGCGGACGTTTATGCGGCGGGCGAGCAGCCCATTCCCGGCGTCGATCGCGACGCGCTGGTCAACGCCATCCGCGCCCATGGCCATCGCCGCGCCGTGGGGCTGCCGTCGCCGGAAGTGCTGCCGGCGATGGTGCGCGAGCTCGTGGCGCCCGGCGATTACGTCGTGTGCCTCGGC
>JAWOLK010000078.1:0-6860 GCA_033853615.1 Beijerinckiaceae bacterium
CCCTCGCGCGCGCCTTAATGTCGGCGACGAGCTGTCTCGCGTTCTTGCCGCCGCCCTTCGGACGCCCGCCGGGATTTGGGCAAAAGCCCTTCTGCCAACGCGATGGAACCGGCCCCTATGAGCGACGTGCTCTTCAGTAGAAATGGAAACTTATACGTTACGGCCAGCGGCGGTGGAAGCAGCCAGTTGGGAGCAGTTGTCGGGCTTTTCTCTAGCTGTCAAATAAGGCCGTGAGGAAAAAACGGCGCGATTTCCACGCGCTCAATGGACTGTGTCCCGCATCTGCCGTTCCTTCCACACCGCGAAGCATTCTTGGCAGAGCCACGTGTCCCTGCGAAGTCCGATTGCGACGATCGCCAATTCTCCGCAGGGGCAAACACGGTTCTGCGCCGGCACGCCGTTTGTGGTCGTCGGCGTCGAGAGAATCGAGTTTCGGTTTTGCGCTCCCCCTGCCCAGCCTTCGAAACATTCTAGACAAAGCCACCGCTTGACGCCCTTCGGGATTGCTGGACGAAGGTCGGCAACACCCAATAGCCACGGTCGCCAATTGGCCGCAGCCGCAAAATCTGTCCGTCTGCCCCGCTTTGGCAGCTTCCCTGTTTCGTCGATCGGCTTCGGCCTGAAGCGCCTCGGGGTCGAAAAGCGAGCGCTCTTGTGATGGCACTGCGCCGCTCGCTCCGCCACCAACAGCTTCTTTTTCCAGACTTGTGTTTTGGACACGTAGCGGGCGTAGCTGGCGTAGCTCTGGGGCTTTCGCGGCGTAGCGCGCTACATCCGCTACGCCTGTTGTTCCTGTTACGGCGCCTTTCCCGGCAAATTCCCCTCGGGCGATAGAACGGAGCTCCTGCAGATCAAGCTGCACCGCCGCCCCCATCAAATATGCTCGACTTGATGACGTAGACGCGCTTGTTCGTTCCCCCGATCTTGCGCACTGGTTGATACCCATCGCCGGCTCGTTCGAGCATGCCTCGCTCGCCCAGCGCACGAGCGACGAGCTTAGGATCGAGACCGGCGCAAAACTCCGATTTCCAAATTTCGGACGGGACCAACTATTCTCGCTGCGCTCCGGGTCTCCTCGTCGCGACCATCGCGGTCGAGGAGAAACATGCGCGGAGACACGTTTCGCGTTAACGGCCTGACACTGAGAAACTCAGCACTCTTAAACAATGCGGCGAATAAGCCAGCAAATTTTAAGATTGCTGAAATTTTCCGAGCGCGTAGGAGACCTGATGTTTCGTCACCGCTTCGAAACCTTGGCGCTCAAGTTTCGTGTTCACCTTGCCAAGGATCTTTTGCGCCTCTGTACACCTTCGCCTCGGCGAGCTTTGCGAGTATTTCCAGGCCACGATGACACAGCGGAATGCGGTGCTCGCGGGCGGCCTTCATGCGGGCCGCGGGAATGATCCACACCCTGCCGATCATGTCGATCTCATCCCACCGGGCGCCGTAGACCTCCCCCGACCGAGCTGCTGTCAAAATTGTGAATTCCAGCGCCAACGCCGCAATGGCCTCACGCTGCGCTACACCTGCGCCGCGGTCTAGAATACGTCTTGCACTTCGACGTGGTAACGCGGACAGAGTCGGATCATCTTCCCGCCCCTGGCAGTCTGGTCGCTACCCTGCGGCGCGGCTCTCGTTGCGTCCCCGGCCGGCGTTATTGAAAAAGCGGGTGGCGCGCTCGGTAGCGAGCGGGGCAATCTCCCACGCCTTCGTGATTATTCGCTAAAACAGCCATTTACGGGATTGCCCCGACTCCGTCATTCATATGGGACGCCCCAGGTATAAGAATTGCGAGAACGGGCGGAGCACTCTAACCGGGAGAATCCGCATGATCGACCTGCAAATTCTCCGCAATATTTGCATCGCTGGAGCAGCCTTTTTCGGGACGCATATGCTTGTCTTGCTGGGAACGCATCTCTGGGCGTTCCTGCAATACCCACCCATCTGAGGGCCGAGCCACCTGGGCCGCCACCGCGTTCCCTCGCGCCGGCAATGCCCGCCTGACGCCTCTAAATGCAGAAGGGACGGTCATGACAAAACCCGAGCGAGGCGTTAAGCGCGAATGCGCGATTTGCGGAACACGCTTCTTTGATCTCCAACACGAGCCGATCATCTGCCCGAAATGCCAAGCGGTATTTGTTGTTCCCGAGCCCCCGCCTTCAAGGGGCGGCGGCTTCGTGCACGCCCCCAAACAGGAAGCGCGGCGCCCCCCAGCGGAATCGCCAGAGGGTTTACTCGAGCCCGACGAGGGAGAGGCCTTTTCGGAGCCCGAGGAAGACGAGGAAGCCCCTCAAGCCCTGGACGAAGACGGAGAGGCCCCGCACGCGCTTGATGAAGGCATTGCGGAAAACGAGCTTGGCTCGGAGGATCTTTCGGACGAAGAGTGAGGATCCAAAAAGCGCCAAAATCCGATCTCGAGTAGGCGAGGCGCATCGCGCCTTGTTTGCTTACCGATGCGGTTCCGCCCCCCGTCTCAAAGAGCGCCGCGACGCCTCAAGCCTTCGACTATGTCGGTCGCGATCGTGCCGTAAGCATAGCCGAAATGGTGCGCGCCCGGAGTCTTGATGATTTCCGTGCTCGGGTCGGTCAGGGTCAGGCAGCCCGGCTCCTGCTCCTCGGCCCCGTAAAAACACTGGACGAGCCTGCCGGGAATCCTCGCGAATTCGGGCGCGAGCGGCGTCGCCTCCGCGCTCGGCGCGGCGCCGAACCAACCGACGACGCGAATTTCCCAATCAGCTTTCGGCTCGAGTCCCATCAGCGACAGCAACGCGATCCGGTCACGATCGGCTTCCGGGAGCTTGTTGTAGACGACCGGCAGCACGTCCGCGCCGAATGAATAGCCGATGAGCGCGACCTTTTCCGCGCCCCATCTGGCGCGGTAATAATCGAGGATGGCTTTCAAATCGGCGGTGGTCTGCTCGGCGGATTTGCGTCGCCAGAAATAGCGCAGGCAGTCCCAGCCGACGACGGGAACGCCCTGCGCTTGCAGCTTCTCGCCGATCGTCTTGTCGAGATCGCGCCAGCCGCCGTCGCCGGAGAGAAACACCGCCATGACCTTGGACGGCTTGGCGACCGGCAGCTCGACGAGCGGCAACGAACCGACGCCCGGACGCGCCGCGTCGGCGACATAGGCCTCGATGAGCGAAGCGAGTCCGACGCGGCCGGCCCCGGCGGGGAAGAGCGCGTTGACCGGCGTTCCCGCGCGCGATAGCGCCTCGACGCGCGCGCGCCCTTGCCCGTCCGCTGCGACGTCGAACGCCGCGCGCCATTCGCCCTGCAGCTTAGCGACGGGGCCGAGGCGCCGCCCGCCGCCGCCGGCGAGCGCGAAGCCGTCGAGCCGGCACAGCGCGCGCGTGACGCCGACAGTAGCCGTCGGATCGAGCGAAACCGCCGCCGAAACGGTGGCGACAGGGGCTTGCGCGAGCGCGACGAAGGCCAGCGCGCCGCCTTCGCCGCGTCCAGCGACGATCGGCAGGTTGTAGAAGGCCGAAGGGTGGCGGGCCTGCAGGCGGCGGCTCAAATCCTCGACATCCTGAAACACGTCGACGCATTCGGCCGGCCGCACGGCGTTGCGGCGGGCGGCGAGATTCTCCAGATAGGCTTTCGTATCGACGCCAACCGCCAGCGCGCCTTCGCGCCCCAAGGCGTCGAGCGCGCGGTCGTCCTCGGCGCTCCAACCCTCCTCGCCCGAAAAAACCGTGACGAAGCGCAACGGCGCGCTCGCCGGCGCGACGACGCGCGCCTCGCCGAAACTCGCGCCGTCGACCGTCTCGCCGCGCGCCGAGCTTGCGGCGAGCGCGGCGGAAATCGTCAACGCGGCGGCGGCGAGACGCGCGCTCATGACGCCGTATTCGCCTGCGGCGCTCTGGCGATCATCGCCGCCGCATCGGCCAAAGCGACAAAGGGCCCGACCGTGCCGGACGCGGCGAGGTAGCGCGGCGCCCAGCTCGGGTTGAACTTGTTCTTGAACGTCCGCAATCCCTGGAAATTGTAGAAGCGGTCGCCGTGCTTCCAGATTTGCGCGCCGATCCAGTGCCAGCCCGAGGACAGCGGCTCGGGCCGCACGCCGGCGAGCGGCGCGACGCCGAGGCTCAGCGTTTCGAAACCCTGTTCCTTGACGGCGAGGATCGTCTTTACGAACAGGAACTCCATCACATAGGACGATACGCCTGTCCGGTGGCGCATAAGCGCGACGGTCGCGTCTTGCCGGGCGGGCGTCTCCATGACGCTGACGAAAGCGATCGGCTCGCCGTGCGAGCGCACAAGCCCAATGCGCTGCGCGTCCAGAAAAGCCGGATCGAACGCGGCCACCGAAAAGCCCTTCTCCTCGCCCGTGCGCTCATCGAGCCATTCGTCGGAGATCGCTTGCAGAACCGGCAGGGCCGCCCTGACGTCCTCAGGCGCGATCTCCTCGAAGGTCAGACCATCGCGCGCCCCTCTTTTGAGCGCATAACGCAGATGCGAGGCCGCCCCGCCTTCCAGCCGGAAAGCTTGCAGCGATATGCGCGCCTCCTCGCCGAGCTTCATCACCGAAAGGCCGGCGTCGAGATAGAGCGGCAGGCTTTCGGCGGGGATCTGATAAAAGGCGGCGCGCCCGCCATGCTTATGCGCGAGTTTGATGAAACGGCGGATCAATTCCCACCGTTCCGCGCATGGGCCGACAGGGTCGAAAAGAGCGATCCAGCTGCGGCCCCGCTTGCCATACATCAGGAAACTTTGGCCGGAGGCTGAAAACAGCAGGCTCTTGTCCCCCATCAGCGCCAGCATCGCCTCGCCGCGCTCCTGACGACGAACAATCTCGACGGCCGCCGCCAAATCCTGCGGGGACGGCGACGGCGCAAACCCTTTCGGCGCCCTCAGCAATTGGCTGACGCCGAAACCGGCCGCGATGACCGACGCCCCGACCAGGGCGCGCAGCGCGCGCGGCGCCTGAGCGTCGAAGGTGAACTCCCACCATAGATCACGGGCCTTGAGATCGACGCCGTTGAAAGCGAGCCAGAGCAGACCGAAGGCGGCCAGCAGGGTGACGCCGACGGCCACGAACCAGCCCGGCGTGAAGGGCTGATCGAGCATCGACGTCGGCCGATGGAACCGCGGCCGCGTCGCCAACAACAGCAGGATCAGAACGCTGAGAAAACCAACCTCGACATAAGCCAAGCCCTTGAGCAGCGAGAACCCCACGCTGACCGCCGCGAGCGCCATGGCGAGCCGCCATGCGCCGTCGCGTCTGTCGATCAATCCGCGCGCCAAAAACAGCATGACCACGCCGACAAGGCTGCCGAGGAACGACGAGGTTTCGACGAGCCAAAGAGGCACGTGGAGCGACAGGGTTTCGAGCCGGTGGCTGAACATCGGGGTTGCGCCGGACATGAGCAGCATCACCCCTGCTCCGAAGGTCAGCGCGCCGATAAAGGTCGGCGAAAGTCGCTTGACGGCGCGGGCCACGCGGTGGTCCTCCGGCGCCGATCGCGGACGCGCCGCAACCGCCAACTCGAAGGATGCAAACAGCGCGGAAGAAAGAATGAGCGGCAAAGCGAAATAGACGCCGCGATAGGCGATCAGCGCTGCGGCGACGGCGTCGGATTGCGCCTCGCCACGAAACGCCCACAGCACGACGAGTTCAAAAACACCTACGCCGCCCGGCAGATGGCTTATCGCGCCGAAGGCGGTCGCAGCGGAAAAGATCGCCGCGAAAGCAAGAAAACTTACAGACATCGGCGGCAATAGCACCCATAGCGCCATGGCCGCGCCGAACAGCCGGATCGTCGTCAGGCTGAGTTGAAGGATCGCGCCGGCGCGCGAGGGAGGAACGAAGGAAAACCCCGCCAGGCGGATTTCGGCGCGAAGGCCGAAGATCAGCAGGCAGGCGACGATCGCGAGCGCCGCCGAAGCGGCGATGCGCAACGCGATCGCGGAGACGCCGAACATCGCGCCGAGCGGCTCGGCCTCGAACAGCGTCGCAATCGCCCCGACGCTCGAAAGACCGAGAACGAAGCCGCCGAGCACGAACGCAAGCAGCCGCGCGATATCCTCACGCTTGACGCCGAGGGCGCCATAAATCCGGTATCGCACCGCGGCTGCGGTGAGGGCGCCGAACCCGGCCGCATTGCCGAGCGCCGAGCCGCAAAAACCCGCCAGCAACAGCGTCAAGGGCGATGTCTTAGCGCCGATGAACTTAAGCGCCGTCGCATCGCGACCGATCAATGCGGCGAAGCTCAGAACGGTCGAAAAGATGGAAAGAGTCAGGGCGCTGGCCGACAGCCTCCGCAACGCCCTTACCGTCGCATGGTAATCAAGCTGCGCCGCAACGTCGCCGAAGGGGACGATCAGCAAAGCTCCAGAAATCAGGATCGACAGCGCAAGGAAAATTTTCTTCCGCGTTGTTTTCATTCGCACCGCCTCGACGGCGCTTGGAACGCGTTGCGCTCCGTGTCGCCTCGGCTAAGCCGCTCCAACTGCGTCTTCAGTCCCTGCGACGCCACGCAGAAAAGGCTCTTCTGCGCGCTCATTCGACTCCGCGGCACGATAAAATTCTCTCCGTTACGGGCAATTTGCGCGTTTTTTTCGCGCGGATGATATCCGTAACAGGATCGGCGAAACTTACGCAAGTCGCGGCCCGACGCCGCTAAAAGCTTGACCGGCGTTTGAGGTCAGATTCCAAAAAGCCCAAGACGGCCAAAGGACGAAACCTCATCGAAAGGCGGCGGGGCGCCGCGGCGACGGATCGGATTTCAACGGAGCGCATGCGCCCTGCACATATTCATAGCCAGGCATGGCGATGCGGTACGTATTGTTTTTGAAGTCCCAATCCGATAGCGGAAAGCTTGATATTATCCCGCCATTGGCCCCGGTGCACGTCC
>JAWOLK010000079.1:0-10262 GCA_033853615.1 Beijerinckiaceae bacterium
CGCCTCTCGCCGTGACTGATGCGGCCGGGCGGCTTTTCTCCGTGAGCCGCCCGGCCTCCACTCGCGTCGGCGTCAATCGTCGCGTTCGTGAGAGTTTCGCAATTGCGCTCACGTCGCCGGGAGCCCGGCAGGCAAGCCAAGTCTGCGCTGCCTAACGGTAGTCCCATGGTTCGGCGCCGCCTGGAAGCGCCCTTGTCCCTGGGCGAGGCGTAACGAGCGCCGGTGCGCGCGAACAATCCCGTTGATCGGGGCGCGCGAAGCCGTCAAAAAGAGCCATGCGTAAGCTTATCGCCGCAGCCCTGCTGCTCGCCGCCGCCCTCGCCCCGCCCGAGACCCTGGCCGATCCGCTGGTGGTGAAGGTCGGCGTGCTGCGGGCGCCGCATTCGCGCGAGACGATCTCGATTCTCGACATTCCTGCGGGCGACGACGCGCTCGCCGGCGCGCTGCTCGGCGCCGCCGACAATAATACGACGGGCAAATTCACCAATCAGAAATTCGAGGCTGTCGATCTCACGCTCGAGGAGGGCGCGGACGCCGCCGCCGGGGTCGACAAGCTGGCCGAGCAGGGGGCGAAGCTCGTCATCGCCGATCTCACCGCCGAGCGGCTGCTCGCCGCGGCGGACCGCGCCAAGACGCATGGCGCGCTGCTGTTCAACATCTCGGCCCCGGACGAAACGCTGCGCGAAGAAAGCTGCCGCGCCAATGTGATTCATGTCGCGCCCTCGCGCGCCATGCTGACCGACGGTCTCGCGCAATATCTCGTCTGGAAGCAATGGCGCCGCTGGCTGCTGGTGAAAGGCTCGCATCCGCAAGACGAGCTTCTCGCCGCAGCCTTGCGCGCCAGCGCCAGGAAATTCGGGGCGAAGATCGTCGAGGAGCGGCTCTATCAAGATACGGGCGGCGGGCGGCGCAGCGATTCCGGCTCGGTGCAGACGCAGCGGCAAATGCCGGTACTGACGCAGAACGCGCCGGCTTACGACGTGCTCGTCACGGCCGACGAATCGGAGGTCTTCGCCGGCTATCTGCCCTATCGCACTTGGGATCCGCGTCCCGTGGCGGGCTCGGCCGGCCTCATGCCGACGAATTGGGACGCGGCCCATGAGCAATGGGGCGCCCAGCAGCTTCAGAACCGCTTCATGCAGACCTATCGCCGGCCGATGAACGCCCGCGACAATGGCGCCTGGCTCGCGATGCGCATGATCGGCGAGGCGGCGACGCGCACTGGCTCCGCCGAGCCCGAGGCGCTGCGCGGCTTCCTGACGGGGCCGGATTTCTCCATCGCCGCCTTCAAGGGCGTGCGGCTCACCTTGCGCCCCTGGAACCAGCAATTGCGCCAGCCGATCCTGCTGAGCGACGGCCGCGTCGTCGTCTCCGTCTCGCCGCAGGAAGGCTTTCTGCATCAGACGACGGAACTCGACACGCTCGGCCCCGACCGGCCCGAAACGAAATGCAGGTTGAAATGAAAAAGCTCGCCGCAGTTGTCGCCCTCGCCTGTCTCGCGACGCCCGCCTACGCCTACAAAGCCTATGTCAGCAATGAGAAGGGCAATAGCGTCACCATCATCGACACCGACAAGCTTGAAGCGGTGCAGACAGTGAAGGTCGGCCGCCGGCCGCGCGGGCTGGAATTGACCAAGGACGGCTCCGAACTGTTCATCTGCGCCGGCGACGACGACGCCATTCAAGTGATGGACACCAAGACGCTGAAAATCACCGGCAAGCTGCCGTCCGGTCCGGACCCGGAGCTGATGACGCTGAGCCCGGACGGCAACACCATCTATGTTTCGAACGAGAACGACAATCTCGTCACCATGATCGACGCCAAGCGCAAGGAGCAGATCGGCGACGTGCCGGTCGGCGTCGAGCCGGAGGGCATGGCGATCAGCCCCGACGGCAAGATCCTCGTCAACACCTCCGAGACGACCAATATGGCGCATCTCATCAATACGCAGTCGCGTGAGATCGTCGCCAATATTCTCGTCGACGCGCGCCCGCGCTTCGCCGAATTCAAGAAGGACGGCTCGGAACTCTGGGTGTCGTCGGAAGTCGGCGGCACGGTCGCGGTCATCGATCCGCAGAAGAAAGCCATCAAACAGAAGATCTCGTTTGAAATCCCCGGCCTGTCGAAAGAGGCGATCCAGCCGATCGGCATTTCCTTCACCAGGGACGGCAAGCGCGCCTTTGTCGCGCTCGGGCCCGCAAATCGCGTCGCGGTGATCGACGGCGAAAGCAAGAAGGTCGAGAAATATCTGCTCGTCGGCCAGCGGGTCTGGCATCTCGCCTTCACGCCGGATGAAAAATATCTGCTCACCGCCAATGGCGTCTCCAATGACGTGTCGGTGATCGATGTCGCGAGCCTGAAGGTGGTGAAATCCATCCCCGTGGGCGCCTTCCCCTGGGGCGTGGTGGTGGCGCCGCAATGAGCGCGCCGGCGCTGCGGGTTGCGCATCTCTCCCATTCCTACGGACCGCGCCTCGCGCTCGATGACGTAAGTTTTTCCGTCGAGACAGGCACATTCACCGTGCTGCTCGGCTTGAACGGCGCCGGCAAGAGCACGCTGTTCTCGCTCGTCACGGGGCTTTACGCCGCGCGCAAGGGCGGCGTGGAGATCCTCGGGCATGATGTCGCGCGCGCGCCCGGCGAGGCGCTGCGCCGGCTCGGCGTCGTGTTTCAGGCGCGCACGCTCGATCTCGAATTGAGCGTGATGCAGAATCTCGTTTATCACGCCGCGTTGCACGGCATTGGCGCGCTGGAGGCGACACGGCTCGGCAAGGAGGCGCTTGCGCGCGCCGGCCTGTTGGAGCGGGCGGGGGATCGCGCGCGCGATCTTTCCGGCGGGCAGATGCGGCGCGTCGAAATCGCCCGCGCGCTGCTGCACAAGCCGCGCCTGCTGCTGCTCGACGAGCCGACCGTCGGCCTCGACGTCAAGGCCCGCGCCGGCATCCTCGCCCATGTGCGCGAGCTCGTGCGCTCGGAAGGGCTCGGCGTGTTGTGGACGACCCATCTCATCGATGAGATCGCCGACGAGGATCACGTCGTCGTGCTGCATCGCGGCAAAAAGCGCGCCGACGGCCCGGCGGGCGAGATCGTCGCCGCGCAGGGCGCGCAAAATATCGGCGCGGCCTTCGAGCGCCTGACCAGCGAAGGCGGCGCCAGCGAGAGGCAGGAGCAATGAGCGTGGCCGAGCTTTCCCCATTCACGGCGCGGCAATACGCCATTTGCCTTGGCGGCGTCGTCTGGCGCGAGGCGCTGCGCTTTCTGCATCAGCGCGAGCGCTTTGTGTCGGCGCTGGTGCGGCCGCTCGTCTGGCTCTTCATCTTCGCGGCGGGTTTTCGCTCGGTGCTCGGCGTGTCGATCATCCCGCCCTATGACACCTATGTGCTGTATGAGGTTTACATCACGCCCGGCCTGATGGCGATGATCCAGCTCTTCAACGGCATGCAGTCGTCGCTGTCGATGGTCTACGACCGCGAGATGGGCAATATGCGCACGCTGCTCGTTTCGCCCTTTCCGCGCTGGTTCCTGCTCGGCGCGAAGCTTTTCGCCGGCGTCGCCGTGTCGATCCTGCAAGTCTACGCCTATCTGCTGATCGCTTATTTCTGGGAGATCGAGCCGCCGACGAAATGGGGCTATCTCACGGTCGTGCCGGCGCTGGCGCTTGCGGGGCTGATGCTCGGGGCGCTGGGCATGTTGCTGTCCTCGGCGATCAAGCAGCTCGAGAATTTCGCCGGCGTGATGAACTTCGTGATTTTTCCGATGTTCTTCGCCTCTTCGGCGCTCTATCCGCTGTGGCGGGTGAAGGAGGCGAGCCCCGTTCTCTATTGGGTCTGCGAAGCGAACCCCTTCACCCATGCGGTGGAGCTGATCCGCTTCGCCTTTTATCAGCAGGTCGCCTGGGATTCGCTCGCCATCGTCGCCGCATACACGACCGCCTTTCTCCTCGGGGCGATCCGCGCCTATGACCCGGCCAAGGGCATGCTGATGCGCAAGGGCGGGTGAGGGGGGCGCGCGGCGCCCTGGACCGCGCGCGCCTCATATCTTTCGCGGGGCGCGCAACGCTCTGCGGGTCTGAGGGCAGAGGACGAGCCTGAAGGCTCGCGGTCCGGGGGCGGTCCTACTTCTTCCGCTTGACTTTCTTTTCGGTCTCGTCGGCCAGCGCCGTTTCCGCGCCGGGCGGCAGCTTCACGCCCTTGGCGAGCTGCGTGCCGAGCGCCAGCGCGCGGGCTTCGGTCAGCCGCAGCGCGCAATAGCCGTAATCGGACTCATGCGCATAGGAGCGGCAAATCTCCTCGCGCCAGGCGGGAAACCCCGCCTGTTCGCGCACCAGATATTTGCGCAGCGGCAGGTCTTTCTTGTTCTTGTCATAGAGCGCGCGAAAATCCGCCCGCACGGTTTTCTCGACCCGCGCGCGGGTTCCGAGCATGTCCTTGGAGCGCTTGGGGTCGAACTCCTTGTCGCCCATGCCCCAAAGGCCGCCGGGATCGGCGCGGCAATCCGCCTGTTTCAGCTCGCAGGCCTTGCCATTGTTGCTGGCCAGTATCGCGCCGTCCAGCACGTCGAAAGTGAAGGGGCAGGCCGGAAAATCGAGTTGATAGCGGCGCAGGCCCTTGTCGCTGTCGCGGGCGGTCAACCGCATCGGCATGCCCTCGACCTCGATCGCGCAGGTCTCGCCGGAGCGGGCGATCCGGTCGCCGAGCAACGTCAGCCGCTTCACCTGCAAATCCGCGCCGCCGCGCTGGAACTCGATCGTGCTGCGCGTCCCGTCGAGTTGCAGCGGCTTGCCGATGATCGACTCCTCGGACGGCGGCTTTGGCGCGATGGCGGGGCCGCGCGCGGCGTCGTCGTCGCCGGAGACGCGCGCCCGCGGCTTCTTGCCCGGCTCCGAGGCGATGGAGCCTTCCGGCGCAGGCGCGACGGCGCCGGGCAGCGCGAGCTGCGCGAGCGCATTCGACGGCAGCGCCGCCAGGCCGAGCAAGCCCGACGTCAGCAGGCCCGAAACAATCAAGCCCGAGCAGATGCGCGACCGTTGCGACATTCGATCAACCGGAAAGAGGGTGGCGGGCAGGCGGTCCTGCTCGCCGGGAGGGAGATGCGGCAGTCTCAGCGCGGCGCGAGCACCATGATCATTTGGCGGCCCTCCATCGAGGGCTCGAGCTCGACCTTGGCGAGATTGGCGGTCTCGGCCTTGACGCGCGTCAACAGGCGATAGCCGATGTCCTGGTGGGCGATTTCGCGGCCGCGGAAGCGCAACGTGACCTTGACCTTGTCCCCTTCTTCGAAGAAGCGGCGGACGGCTTTCATCTTCACGTCGTAATCGTGCTCGTCGATGCCGGGACGGAGCTTGATCTCCTTGACCTCGACGACCTTCTGCTTCTTGCGGGCCTCGGCGGCTTTCTTCTGCTCGAGGAAGCGGAATCTTCCATAATCGAGGATCTTGCAGACCGGCGGCTCGGAATTGGGGTCGATCTCGACGAGGTCGAGCCCGGCCGTTTCGGCGAGCGAGAGGGCCTCAAGAAACGGCACGGAGCCGCGATTCTTGCCCTCGGAGTCGATCAGACGGACCTCCCGCGCGCGGATCTCCCTGTTAGTGCGGTGGCCTTCCTTCTGCGGGGCCGCAGTGCCCTTCATTGGACGACGAATGGATGCTCTCCTTCATGTGAGACCGGCGGGTAACAATTCCGGCCTTGGTTGCTTGCTCTCATCTTAACCGCATCGGGGCGCAAAACCCCGAGCTTTTCTCTTGTGCGCCAGAATCTCATTCTTTCACCGCGAGTCAACTGCGGATATGGCCAAGACGCGCATTCGCGCCGCCATCACGGCCCACGCGCGACCTCTACAGAAACCGGCGCAGCAGCTCCGCCGTTTCTTGCACGGCCTGCTCCGGCGTCCAATGCGAAACGCCGGGCAGCAGCGCAAGGCGCGCATCGGTGAGGTAACGTCCTGTTCCGTCGAGACAAGCGCGATCGAGGGCGACATCCTCTTCGCCCCAGATGATCAGCGCCGGCGCGTCGATCGGGTCGGCGAGATCCTCTGCGGCGAAAATGTCGCGGCCGGCGGCGCGATACCAGTTGAGCATGGCGGTTGCGGCGCCGGGCGCGGCGACATTGGCGCGGTAGAGCGCGAGAACCTCGTCCGAAAAGGCGCCGGGCGCGTCATGCCGCAGCATATAGGCGAGCAGCGCGCCGTCTCCCGCCGCGAGCAGCCGGTCGGCGAGGCCGGGGGTCTGGAAAAAGGCGACATACCAGGATTTGAGACGCTGGCGCCAGCTGGTCGCGAGCGCGCGGCGAAAGCACAGCGGGTGCGGAATGTTGAAGAAAACCAGCTTTTCCAGCGGCCGTAGCCGCCGCGCCGCGACGACGAAAGCGATGAAGCCGCCCCAGTCATGGGCGAGCAGCGTGACCTCGCTCGCCCGCGCCGCATCGATCAAGCCGACCACATCGCCGGTCAGCGCGTCGAGACGATAGGCCTCTCTTTCGCGCGGTCGCGTCGTTTCGCCATAGCCGCGCTGGTTCACCGCCCAGACGCGATAGCCCTTCTCGACGAGCAGCGGGATCTGGTTGCGCCACATCGCCGCATGTTGCGGAAAGCCATGCAGCAGCAGCGCGAGGCGATCGCCGGCGCCGGCCTCGAAAACCTCGAAATCCAGGCCGTTCGCCGGGACGAACATGCGCCGCGCGCCAAGGAGTTTTTCGGCTGTGTCCACTCAGGCGTCGCTGAAGGCGGGGCAGCCGGCGCCGCAGGGCGTCCCGCCGCTCATGCCGGCGCAGGCGGGCGCCGCCTCGCCCGGGCCGCCGGCGGCGGGCTTGGCGACGAGCGAGAGCTGCCGCTCCAGCGCGACGCTGCCGCAGGCCGGGCATTCGGGCGTGTCGTTCGATCGCACCAGCGTCTCAAACTGGTGATCGCATTTCTCGCAGCGATAGGCGTAGAGCGGCATGGGATCTCCGAAAGTGTGAGCTTTACCTGATGACGCGCGCGGTCCGTTATTTCACGAAGACATAAATATCGACTTCGCTGTTGGCGTCGTCGCCGGTCTTCAGGTCCGTCAAATATTCCTCGATGAACAGGTTCTTCGTATCGAGACCCTTTTCGTCGAGATAGGCGGTGATCGCCTCGTAGGTCGCGTCGATCTCGTCATAGGCCCCGCGGTGCTGAAACTTCAGGGCCTTGCCGGCCGGCGAGGAGCCGAGGTCGGCGCCGTCGGATAATTTCGGCTTGCCCTCGGGCGCCTTTTCGATCGGCGCCATCGCCTCGAAATGGAAGCCGCTGTCGTCGGTCTCGGTAAAGACGGTGAAGGGCCGGCCGTTCAGCTTCAGCCCGGCCTTTTCCGCGGCGGCGCTCACCTTGCCGGCGGCCTCGGCCAGCGTCTTCACCGCATCGTCCCATTTCGCCTGGCCCTTGAGAATCACCACCGGGCGGGCGGCGACGTCGACCGTCTGGCTCGAGACGCTCTCCACCGGCGCTTCCGTTCCGGCGTCGGGCGCGGGCTCGGCCGGGGCGGGCGGGGCGGTCTCGGTCGGAGCGACGCGGGCTTCTTTCACCGGCTCGGGCGCCGGCGCGGCGAGCTTGCGCTCGACAAAGAGCGCGCCGAAGGCTCCGAGCACGAGAAGCGCCAGGAGCAGCGGCCATTGCGCGGCGAGGCTGCGCAGCTTCGTTCCCAAGCCGTTCTGCGAATCACTGCTCATGGCTCAATCCTTGAATTTCTCGTCTGCCGCGGCGCCGCCCGCGAAACTGGCGCTGGGCGGCGGCCTCTTCTATATACGAGCCGGCCGCGAATGGCACGGCGAGACCGCGAGACGATGACCCATCCGCTTGATCATCATCCGATTCTGCGCATGAATGGAATCGGCAATGAAATTCTGGTGCTCGATCTGCGGAGCGCCGCGCATGAGCTGAACGCCCAGGAGGCGCGCGCCATCGCCGCGGCGCCGGGGCTGAAATTCGATCAGCTGATGGTTCTTTACGCGCCGCGCCGGCCGGGCGCCGACGCTTTCATGCGCATTTTCAACACGGACGGCTCGCTGTCCGCCGCCTGCGGCAATGGCACGCGCTGCGTGGCCTATGCGCTGGCGCGCGAAGGGCGCAGCGAAACGACTCTCGAAACCGACGCCGGCTTTGTCCGCACATGGCGGGCGGGCGATACGCTGTTCACCGTCGACATGGGGCCGCCGCGCCTCGCCTCGCTGGAGATTCCGCTGGCGCGGGAGGTTGCGGACACCGGGGAAATTGCGCTCGATCCGCCGGTTGAGGGCGCGCCGGCGAAATTTTGCGCGGCCAGCATGGGCAATCCGCATGCGGTCTTTTTCGTGCCCGATGCGGAAAGCGTCGATCTCGCGCGGCTTGGGCCGAGTCTCGAACATCATCCGCTGTTTCCCGAGCGGGCGAATATTTCCTTCGCGCAGATCCTCGCGCCCGATGCGATTCGGCTGCGCGTCTGGGAGCGCGGCACGGGGGCGACGAAAGCCTGCGGCTCCGCCGCCTGCGCGACGCTCGTCTGCGCGGCGCGCGCGGGCCTTGCCGAGCGCCGCGCCGCGGTGCGGCTGCCGGGCGGCGATCTCGTGATCGAATGGCGCGGGGACAACCACGTCTATATGACCGGCCCGGTCGAATTCGAGTTCGAGACGCGGCTTGCGCCCGCGCTTTTTGCGGGGGCGGCGGCGTGAGCGGCGTCGAGGTCGTCACCTTCGGTTGTCGGCTGAACATCGTCGAATCGGAAAATCTCGCCCGCGAGGCGCGCGCCGAGGGGCGCGACCGCATCATCGTCAACACCTGCGCGGTGACGGGGGAATCTGCGCGCCAGGCCCGGCAGGCGATAAGACGGCTGCATCGCGAGCGGCCCGACGCCGAGATCATCGTCACCGGCTGCGCGGCGGAGACGGAGCCCGAAACTTTCGCCGCGCTGCCGGGCGTTACGCGTCTCATCGGCAATGCGCATAAAAGCCTCGCGGGTGAGGGCCTCGGCTTTGCGCAAGGCGCGCCGGCGCGGGCGGTCGCCGCGAGCGAAGGAACGCGCGGCTTTCTCGCCGTGCAGAACGGCTGCGACCATAGCTGCACTTTCTGCATCATCCCGCAGGGGCGCGGCCCCTCGCGCTCGGCGCCGCCGCTGGAGGTTCTGCGCGAGGCCCGCCGCATGGTCGAGGCGGGCAAGAAGGAGATCGTGCTGACCGGCGTCGATCTCACGAGCTACGACGCAGAAGGATTTTCGCTCGGGCGCCTCGTGCGGCTCGTGTTGCGCGAGCTGCCGGATCTGCCGCGGCTGCGGCTCTCCTCGATCGATTGCATCGAGGCCGACGCCGATCTGCTGCGCGCCATGGCCGAAGAAGAGCGGCTCGCGCCACATCTGCATTTGTCTTTGCAGGCCGGCGACGATCTCATTCTAAAGCGCATGAAGCGCCGGCATTCGCGCGGCGACGCCGTGCGGCTGTGCGAAAACCTGCGCGCGGCGCGGCCGGACATCGTCTTCGGCGCGGATTTCATCGCCGGTTTTCCGACCGAGACGGAAGACATGTTTGCGCGCACGCTGGCGCTCGTCGAGGATTGCGGGTTGACGCATCTGCATGTCTTCCCCTTCTCGCCGCGCCCGGGCACGCCCGCCGCCCGCATGCCGCAGGTCCCGCGCGAAGTCGCCAAGGCCCGCGCCGAGCGGCTGCGCGCGGCCGGCGAGGCGGCGCTCGTGCGCCATCTCTCGGCGCAGCTCGGCAAGAGGCTGCGCGTGCTGGCCGAGCGCGGCGGCTTAGGCCGCGTCGCGGATTTCACGCCGGTGCGCCTGCCGGTCGCGACGGCGGGCGAGTTTTATGAGGTGCGCATCGCCGGGCACGATGGGCGGGCGCTGCTGGCTGAGGGGGCGTAATCGACCGCCTGCCGCGGAATGAGAGGCGTCATTGCGAGCGCGGCGAAGCAATCCAGGGGCCGCCCCACGGCTCTGGATCGCTTCACTTCGTTCGCGATGACGGGGCCGGTGGACCAGCTGGGGCTCTTCCGCAGCCCCGCCGCGTGGATGCCCGCGACTGGCGCGGGCATGACGGGGAACCGGCTGCGGCGGAAAGAGAGGCGTCATTGCGAGCGTAGCGAAGCAATCCAGGGGCCGCCCCACGGCTCTGGATCGCTTTACTTTGTTCGCGATGACGTAGCCCTGAAGCCCGGAGGTCGCCGCCCCTCACCCCGCCTCGACAAAACTCTCCAGCACCATCTTCCGTCCGGCCTTGTCGAAATCGACGGTCAGCTTGTTGCCGTCCACCGCCGCCACCGAGCCGGGGCCGAACTTCA
>JAWOLK010000080.1:0-38882 GCA_033853615.1 Beijerinckiaceae bacterium
CGACGGATTTTCCGGCTTTTGGTGATTGCCGACGAGGCTTCGAGGGCCGCCGGTTCGGAGCTGGAAGCGCTCGATCGAGAATTCAAGGACATCGTCGCGACATGCGTAGGGGAACTCGCGGAAGGAAAGAGTGGAACGGATCAGGCCGCGGTGTCCCTGGCGATCGAGCATGCGCGGCGCTCCCTCGAGGGGGCGAAAGCAGCATTCGGGCGGGCCCCGCTCACGGAGCCCGAGCCAGGCTCCGCAAGGGCTCCGCTTTGAACCTCCCGCAAGAGCCTCGCCAAGACGCGCTCGAGGGAAGCCGGTTAGCATTACAGGCCTTCGGCCCAGGCTCTGCCGGGTTCCCGAAAACGATCGCGGCTGTTATCGTCTGCCGCATTGTAAAGGCTTAATCGGCGGAGCCCGTTATTTGAGGAAGCTGGGCAAATACGCGCCTCCTGCGCACAGGCCGGAAAAACGCTGCGAGACACTGTTCGCCAGAGCTTCTGTGCACCGTCAGGGCCACCACTTCGGCGAGACCTGCGCGGTTCGCCATGGCGCAGTTGTGCTCGCGGCGCTGGCTCTATTCATGTCGCAGACGGGCGCGTTGCGGGCGGACGACTTTGTTTCGGCATTGCGTGCGCAACCATCGCTGACGGACACGCCCGATGGCCCGAAGGAGCAGTTGCGGCGCATTGGCGTGACGACGGACGTCTGGGTCACGCAGTTCTATCAGGGCCTGACGAGCGGCGACGGCGCCGGCGTCTCGCGCTATGGCGGGAAGATGGACGCCTTTTTGAAGGTGGACGCAGAGAAGCTCGGGCTTTGGTCCGGCCTCCATCTCAATGCGCAATATGAGCATTATTTCGCGGATAATATAAACAGAAAAGACTTCGCGCTCATCCCCGTCAACACTGCTTTGGCTTATGTGGAACGCGACGGCTATCACTCGGCTCTGTCGCTCAGCGTTACGCAGGATCTGGGCGAACGCTTCTCCGTCAGCGCAGGCAAGTTCAACATGATGACGCTCGCGTCGAGAACGCCGTTGATTGGCGGAGGCGGCATAGACACCTTCATGAACAGGGCCTTTGCCCTTCCGTCGACCGGGGTCGCCTACACAGCGCGTGGAGGGGCCGCAGGCGACCGCGTGGTCCTTTCCGCGCCCTATCTCATCGGCGCGATCGTCGCGATCAAAACGGCGCCGCTCAGTTTGGCGCTCATGGTCGCCGACCCGCGCAGCGCGATAGATCCCCGGGTCATCGAACGCCCGTTCGAGAAGGGGCTGGCGATCGGCGGATCTGCGACCTTGGCCACGGAAATCGCCGGGCTTCACGGTTTTCATACCGTGCGTGCGGCATATAGCAACGCCCGCGGCGTCGATCTCGCTGACATCGCCGTGCCGGGGGTAAGGGCGATTGCGACAAAAAAAGGATATTGGTTCACATCCTACGCCTTCCAGCAATATCTCGTCCAAAGCGAGAAGGACGCCAACATCGGATGGGGGCTGTTCGCGCTCGCGACGCTGTCCGACGGAAACCCGAGCCCCGTCAAATGGAGCGTCCTTGCCGGCCTCGGGGGAAATAATTTGCTTGCGGGCCGTGAAAGCGACCGCTGGGGCCTGGGTTTTTTTCACTTCGGCTTCACGGAACCGCTGCTCAGCGGCCTTTCGGCGCTGAACGCGCAGCGTCGCGGCGAAGGGGGGATCGAAAGCTTCTACAACCTCGCCCTGACGCCATGGCTACGCCTCTCGGCTGATTTGCAAGTGATCGACCCCTGGAACAGCACGAAATCGCGGGCGACTTATGCAGCCTTGCGGCTGCAAACGAAATTCTAATCTCCCGCGGCGCTAAACCAAAGATGTGCATTATAGGCCGACAGGACGCCGTTTTAACGGACCCCGGCGCGGGCCGGCCGGCGCACGTCGACCCGTCCGCTTGTCCAGGCGCTTGGCCGAACCGCTTTTCATGTCTGGAGCTTGCCAGTGCGGCCGGATCGTCACTGGGGCCGGTAAGGATCGCGTCTTGCTGTGAGCCTCGCTTCGGCGACCCACTCGTCAAGCGGCGTCAGCTGCGCCCGGGGCGGCCGAACGCGTCGTTGGATCCGACGCGCGCCTATTACAAAGCCACGAAGGATGAAAGGCCATGCGCCGAGCAAAAACCAGAGTGCGATGAATTCGAGCACATTCAACGGAAGCTCCCGCGAACCGTACAGGATGCGAATAGCTCGCCTGAAACCGCTCGCCCCGCAAAAACCTGGGGCCAAAGCAAGCGGGGCAAGCATGACGCTGCTCGCCCCGTGCAAATCTTCTAATTCAGGAACACCCGCTCGCTCGGGGTTCTCTCATCCATCAATAAGTGGAATACGGCGGCGCATATGGCGTCGGGTTATACGTTACAGGCCCATAAGGATCATAGCTGGGCTTATGATAGCTGTTGTTGTGGTGGTGGTGGTGCTTCTTATGATGCTTCGACGGGTCGTGCCAAGACGAGCCATAAGAAGAATAAGAAGACGCGCCGGCGCCAGCCACTTGCTCAATCTGTTCTTTGGTCAATTCGCGCATAGCTTAAAATCCTTTTGTTGCTTTGCATGATGGCAAATAAAACTTGCCTCATCGGCATCAACAACCACCCGCCTAGGTAAACCCCACATTTTGTTCGAAACATTCCTCGCATACAATAACTTATACTTTTGGGGTAGCCAGCAAGGGCTCGACAACGCTGAAGCGCCTGGTGCTGTGCTTGGCAAAATTTTTGGTGGAGCTGCTTACTGCATTTCGAGCATTGCCGACAGGAGCGGAAAGCAGGAACAGGCAACCGCTTCCATGGATGGCTCCATGGCGCCTTCTTGCCGCCTTATCCAAGCGCCCCAATCTCATGGGAGCCGCGCGCCGTATCCTTCTGGGGTTCTGACAGCGACGCTCGGGCGGGCGGGTTCTGCTCGCAGATGGAGGCCCGCCCGGTTTTCGCCGCCAGCTCGCCATACTTGCAGCCGGCGCAGGCTCGGTCAGCGATGCCTCTCATTGGCGCACGGTTTCAACGCCGCAGGGATCCGGTTCAGCCTGTCGCCGATTCACGCCCTGCAGAAAAAGATGCTTGGCCATCTCCCCTTGCGCCGCTTCAAGCAGCGCGAAAAACCGCCGCGGGAGGAACGGGCGAGGCCGGTCACGGGGGCGTCTCGCCCGCCCGCGTCCCTCCCGAACGAGAGACAAAGCGGTACAGGGCCGCATGAATGACATCGCGCTCTTTGCGGGAAGCACAAGCGCAATGCAGCGGCGCAGCTAGGGTACTACCTCGGCTGGCCAGAGTGGTTGCCCGGATGGGCCAGCCGCAGGCGAGGATCACACCCGTCCCCTGCCCCGCGTTATTCGCATGCTCAATGCTCGCTGCGCAGCCTGTTTTGCGCCGCAAGCCCTTTAGCCGCCTTCAACTACGGAAAAGATGGCGCCGCTCGGCTGGCTGCGCGTCCTCTTCTCTCGGCTCGTGAAGCGGCCTGAATAATCGCGCGAGCTTTCTTCCCTTAACGGGCTGTCGCATCGCCGCCTCGATCGCGAGCTTACGAAGGAAATCTCGTCTGACTTCTTTGCGTGACATGAGATCGTCCCCTGGAAAGCCTTGAGTATTTCCTGCAAGAAGCAATACGATGCTAGCTTCGACTGGGGCTTGCGCCTACTGCAAAAGCAGCGGGAAGGAAGCAATAAGTCCATCACGTTGTATTTTTGCAACAGATCGTCGCCCCAGCGTGTGGCAGGCGCGCGCATTCACTACCGGATCGGGGATTATACCTTGATAATTCGGCTCATCAGGCGACGTCCTGACGCCTCGTTCACGGTTTCGCCAGCCTCACGCATTGCTGTGCGGCCGGCCGCGGGGCCGGGTTTCACTGTGGGACGGTCATCAATTCCAGAAGATGGCCGTCAGGGGTCTCGAAATAAACGCCCCGGCCGCCATTCCAATTGTTGAGCTTCCTGTCGCGCCGGGTCCAAGGGGCGCTCCCGAAGTCTATCCCGCTTTCCGTCACGCGGCCGAGGATCGCGTCGAACTCGGCGTCGCTGACGTGAAACGCGTAATGATGAGGCTCAAACGTTTCCGACTCGGCAAAAAGAAGCTTGAGCGTCTCATTCACCCGGACCGAAGCAAAATGCCCCTCGCCGTCGCTCTCGGCGGTTCGGTCGAAGATATGGGCAAACCAGCGCGCAGCCTCGCCCTTGTCCCGAGCGGGCACAATCGTGTGATTGAGGATGAGGGTCATCGTCGCTCCGGCAAAACCGGCCCCAAAGGGGGGTCGAACGCGCAATCGAGTCTCTTCGCCAAAAATAAGTCCTTGGGCCGAAGGAGCCAGCGATGGCCTTTCTATAAGGATCGACCCGCGGCTGTCCGCTCGGGCGCAAACCCCTGGACCCCGTATTCGCACGTAGAAACCGGCCGGGAGAGAATGAATTGCATTTGCCGCCGCTCCAAGCACAACGAGAGGGCCCGAAGCATGATTTCCCCAGCGTTTCGAACGGCCGCCTGCGCCGCAGCGGCTCTGTTGCTCAGCAGCGTCGGCGGCTATGCCCAGTATATGCCGCCGGACCCTCCCGTTCCTCCGGCGCCGCAGAGCCCCGGCCAGTTGTTTTCCTCCGAGACCCAAGGCTCTAATCGGGCTGGCGGCTCCGGCTACGAGCGGCGCTATAACTATGGGAGCCCGCCGCCGGCGGTCTTGCGGCGTTTCAGGCGCTGACGGCGATAAACCCGGCCCCCCGCGCAGCTCACTGCGCGGGCGTGAACATGTCCGAACGAATTTGGCTGAGACTTGCGCCCTTCATGAACAGCTCGCGCTTGAGCCGCCTGATGAGTTTTTCGCCGCCGCATAAGAAAAAGGCTGACTCCTTCAGCCCCGTTTCGTTGCTGATCACCGTCGCGACGAGATCGCCGCCGTGAGCGGCATCGGGGTCGAGCACGCAGGCGCGATAGGCGAGGTTGTCGCGGCTTTTGGTCAGCGCTTCGATGTCATCTGCAAGATAGAGGCTGCGCGCCTCGCGCGCTCCATGATACAGCCGGATGGGCCCGCGATGGCCGCGGCGCAACGCGTCGCGCAATATGCCCCAAACCGGCGCGAGCCCCGTGCCCGCCGCGATCAGCACGAGCGGTTGATCCAAGTCCACCCCTGCGTAAAAACAAGCGCCTGACGGCCCTGCGATATGCACCTTGGCGGCCGGCGCCAATCGCTGCGACAAGTGGCGGCTCATGCGCCCGTTTTCGTGCAGGCGAATGTGCATTTCGAGAAAATTGTCTTCCTCGGGATGACTCGCCAAGGAGTAATGGCGTTTGAGATCCGGCTCGGCGACGAATTCCAGGAACTGCCCGGGCCGGTAGGTGAAGGACGGCTCGGTCTCCACCCGCAGGCGCATGATGTCCGGCGCAAGGCGCTCGATCGAGCGCACGACCGCGTCGACGAGCGGGCCGGCGTCATCCGGCAAAACGATGGTGAGCGGCGTTTTCGGCACGCAGACGCAGGGCAAGAAATAGCCCATGGACTTGCGCGCGTCACTCAAGCCTTCCTGCGCCGCCGCCGGAACATCGCCGTCGATGGCGCGATGCACACATTTGTGACAAACGCCCGCCCGGCAGGAATTCGGCGGGTGGACGCCGGCGCGCAGAAGGGCGGAAAGCACGGTCTCGCCTTCCGCCACATCGATCCGCCGGTCGCCGTAAGTGAGCGCGACCATGGGCGAGCCTTTAGCGGTTGAGAACGTCGCTTCGGACCGAGTCGGCGAGCTTTGCGATCTCCTGGACCTCGCTTTCCGAAACCCCGAGTTCGCGCAACGTCCTGGCGAGATTTTCGAGGACGGCGTCGACATGGGAGTCGTTCAAGCCCTTGGCGACAAGATGCTTGTGCGCGTCGCGCATGTCCTTGCCGGTGTAGTTGTTCGGCCCGCCGAAGACCATGGTGAGAAAAGCCTTTTGCTTCGCGGCCTGGTCTTCCATATCTACAGTATCGAAAAAGCGGGCGATGCGGCCGTCGGCGAGCACGCGGCGATAGAAGATATCGACGGCGGCATTCACGGCTTTTTCGCCGCCGAGGCGGTCATAGAGCGTGGACATTCGTTAGCCCCCTAAAGCGGTATTTGATATACCGCTTTTACAGTCGGGCGAGATCGATTGCAAAATAGGGACGTTACTTATGCGATTAACGCTGCACGCGGATCTCGCCTTCCGCACATTGATTTTCCTGGCCGTCGCAGGTGAAAAAGGCGCCGCCGTGCCGCACATCGCGAAAGCCTATGGGGTTTCCGAGAACCATTTGACGAAGGTTGCGCAAAGTCTCGTGCAGGCGGGCTTGGTGAGTTCCAATAGAGGCCGCGGGGGCGGTTTGCAGTTGCGCGTTGCGCCGGAGAACATCCGGATCGGCGAGGCGATCCGGAAGATCGAGACGGATTTCGCGCTCGTCGACTGCCTCGGAGCCGAACCCGAACGCTGCGTCCTCTCAGGCTTCTGCGGGCTGCAATGGATATTCGACGAGGCGCTGGAAGCGTGGTTTCGCGCGCTCGACCGCTACACCTTGGCAGACGCGGTGAACCGCTCCAAGGATCTGCCGGGGCGCCTCGGCCTGTAGCGACGCGCCGCCTCGGCGCAACGGCGAAGGTCGCGCCCTCGGCTGGGCTACGCCGTCGACCGCCGCGCCAGCTCGTCACGCCTCGCCCAGCCGCGGGGCGAGCGCAGCTCTCTAGGAATAGGCGCCGCTCTTTTCGCTGCGCGCGAGGCGCGGAGCGCTTTTATCGTCGTCGCGAGCCTCCCTGCGCTGCGGGATTCGATCATCGCAGAGATAGGCCATTTTGCGAAATCCGGCCCTGTGAAAAGCTTCGAGGATCGCGACGCGAAGGTCGGACTGAATGTCCTTGCTCGTGTCGTAATAGACGAAAAGCTTGAAATTGAAGCTGTCGCCGAAGTCCTCGAACACGGCCGACGGCGCCGGCGCGGAAAGCACGTCGGGATTCTCGCGCGCGACCTGTAAGAGCGCCGCCCGCACCTCGCGCGGGTCGTTCAAGCAATCGACCGTCACGGCGATCGACATGCGGCGTATCGAATTGCGATGCGTCCAGTTCTTCACCTTCTCGGTGATGAAATAGGAGTTCGGCACGAGCACATGGGCGCGGTCGAAGGTCTCGACCTCGGTCGAGCGTATGCTGATCTTGCGCACATAGCCTTCCTCGCCGGCGACAACGACGAGATCGCCGATCTTTATCGGCCGCTCGGCCAAGAGAATGAGGCCGGACACGAAATTATTCACGACGCTCTGCAGGCCAAAACCAATGCCGACCGACAAGGCGCCCGCCACCATAGCGAGGCTCGACAGATTGACGCCGGCATAGGAAAAGGCGGCGAGCGCTGCGACCGCAACGCCGACATAGCCCACCGCGATGCGGATCGAATCTCGCACGCCGCCCGAGATTCCGGCGGGCTTTAGAATGCGGTCGTCGAGCCAGCCCTGGAAAAATCTCGCGGCCGCATAGGCGAGGCCGAAGACGAGGAAGGACGCGCACAGCGCCGCGACGGAGACTTGCGTGTTGGCGATATGGAGATCAAAGAAGAGCTGCCTGTACCAATCGAAAATATCTGGCCAGGCGTAGCCCCATTGCGCCATGATGAGCGGCACGGCGAGCGCCAGCAGGGCGAGCTTCAAGAAAAGGCTGACCGGCACCGCCAGCTGTTCGCGCCTGCGCTTATCGAGCCCGGCCCGGCCTTTCAGCCATCGCCCGACGCTCGTCGCATCGTCCGAAAAACATTGGGCGAAACCTTCCACCCACAGCAGCAGCAGGTAAACGAGCGCGAGGATCGAGCCCGTCACCACCAGCTGTCGCGCCAGAAAGCGCGACAGCGAAAGATATCCCGACAGCGCGGTGACGAGGATGGCCGCGACCATGATCCAGGCCGGAAGCCGCAGCGCCCGCGCCCAGCCGAGCGACAGCAGGCCATCCACGCGCTCGGCTTCGAGCGGCGTGAGAAGGATCGCGACGACGATCGCAGCCGAGAGAACGCTTGAACAGAAGGTCGTGACGATCATCAGCGAAAGAGGCGCCTTCGCCTGCAATGTCACGACATAGACCACCGACGCGACGCCATAGATGAGCGCCAGCAGCAGGACGAGACCGGATAATTCAAAGGCGGCGCGGTTCGAGCAGGCGATCAGCCGCCACTGCGGCGCGCTGGGCGCAAAGGCCGTGACGACGAGCACATAGACGGACCAGATGACGATCGCCGATTGCGCGATCGAGTAGAAGATCCAATCGAGCGACTCCGGCAAGTTATGCGCCTCGGCGAGCGAGACGTATGAAAACACGATGGGCGCCGCGATTGGCGTGACCCGCAGCAGGATGACGCCGGCGGCCGAGGAGGCGCGGCTCCAGAACGGCGGCTCCCCCTCGCCGCGCCAGCTCCGTAACCGGCGGATCGCCCAAAGAGCGAAGAGGCTGAGCACGATCCACAAAACCGCCGCTTCCACCGCGACATGCGCGACCTCATCCGGTTCGCGCAGATTATTCCACCAGGCGGCGACGACATTGGCGACGCGGTTTGCTGCGTAGGGGATGTTCGACGGCGTCTCGGCCCAGGTCTTATAGCCATAAACGCCGGGAACCCGCTGAAAGAGGCGCGTCGTGAAATTCTTGCGCCGCGCCTCCTGCACGTCGTTGCCGAGTTGTTCGATGCGCAGATGCGCGGCGTTCACCGCGCTTTGGCCTTCCGACAGAACGCCCAGACGATAGTTGAGTTCGGCCCGCCGGATTGCGAGCTGTTCCGTCTCCGGCGGCTGCCCCGCCGCAGGCGCCGGGCCGAGCAACTCCACTTCGGCCTTTGCCGAATCGAGACGCGGGCGCAGCGCATTCCACGAGGCGTCCACGCTCGTGCGCACCCGCTGAAGTTCGTCGCGCACATTGTTCAGCTCGACATAGCGCAGCCCCTGGCGGCGAACCTCGCCCTCCAGCCGGTCGAGGTCGCGTTTCCACTGCGCCGTCGTGGCGCGGATGTCGAAGCCGGCCTCCTTGTTGACGTGTTTTGCGAGTTCGGCGGTGTCGATCTGTGGCGCAGGAGCGGGTTGCGGTTGCGGCGCCGCTTGCGGCGGAACGACAGGCGCCGGAGCCGTGACCTGCGGCGCGGCTTGCGCCTTTGCCGGCGCGGGCGCCTGCGGCGCCGCATGCGCCGCGGCGCCGACCGCTAGATATAAAAGAGCAATGAGCGCGCATAGGAGACTCTTGCGCTGTAAGGTCATCGACGGCCTTTCGGGCGTTTTTCCTTGGAAACTATTTTCGAACCATGAAACGCCTTTCTGGCGTCAGTATGTCGACGCAGAAATTTGCGAAGACCCACGCCGCGACGGGCGCCTGTGTCATTGCCCGATCATTTTGTAGAAACGCTTATATTAGCAACCTTATATTAACATATCTTCTGTCTTCGGCCGCCATGTCATCCGCGGACGGCTCTATCCGACCGCCCCGCCCTATGCGCGGTCCGCGCGGGCGGCGCCCGCCTCAAGCTCAACATATTTTCCAAGTCGAGTATCGCCAGGCATCGAGTCGATAATGAACAGGATTCCGGCAATGGGGATGGTAATTTCGCGCTATTTTTTTCTTGTGCTTTTCGCCTTCGCGAGCGTGCTCACGCTTGCAGCCGAGGCGGCGCAGCCGGTTGCTGATTGGCCGATGTATGGCCGAAATCTGAAGCACACATTCCACAACAAGCAATCACAGATCGATCCCTCCAACGTCGGAAACTTGAAAGCCCTTTGGACTTTCCAGACGGGGGACGCCGTGAGCGCATCGCCGACGGTGGTGAAAGGCGTTGTTTATGTTGGCTCTTGGGACGGCTATTTCTACGCCCTTCATGCGAATTCTGGCGCGCTCGTTTGGAAATTCCCGGTCGATTGCCAAAATACGGTGCTGCCAGTCCCCGCCCGCTGTCTGCCGTCCGGATCGCCTCAGCCGTCCAGAAACAAGACCGACGGCGGAATCATCACGTCTTCGGCCGCGGTGGTCGACGGCGTTGTTTATTTTGCGGCCGGAAAGACGCTCTACAGCCTTAATGCGGCGGATGGGTCTCTTCGCTGGAAAAAGGTCATCTGCGGCAATCCTGATAAGCCCGATTGCGCCGCCGATTCGCAGGATCCGACGCGTATATTTTCTTCGCCCGCAGTTTTCGACGGCCTCGTATTTGTTGGTCATACGCCGGATGGGACTGTCGGCTATCGCGGCGGGATCGAAGGGATCGACGCCGCGACCGGAAACCGGCGCTGGCGCTTCGAGGTCGATCCGGAATCCAATGCAGGAGGCGCTGTCACAGGCGCCTATAACAGAGGATGCGGCAGCGTGTGGTCTTCTGCGGCGGTGGACACGCTCCAGCATCTCGTCTTCTTCACCACAGGCAACTGCAATCGTGGCGCGCAACCGCTTTATCATGAGGCGATCCTGGCGCTCGAGGCGAACAGCGGCAAGCTGAGATGGCTGTTTCGCCCTCGCACGACGGATACGTGCGACTTTGATTTTGGGACCTCCCCGAATGTCATCGACGTCGCCGGCGGCGCCTATTTGGGCGCCGGGGGAAAGGACGGAACTTACTATCTGCTGAACCGCGCGACCGGCGCGCTGGTTTGGAGCAAGCGCGTCGTTTTCGGCGGGGACGCGGGCGGCTTCTTTGGGGCTGCGGCATTTGACGGCCAGCGTCTCTATAGCGCCACCGGCATCGGCGATTTCGATCCGCAGCATCCCCTCAAGCGCTGCAGCCTGGACCTTCGTGACCTGCCGATCCAAGAGCCCAGCATGCATGCGCTGAACCTCGCGGATGGCCATGTCGCATGGGAGCGGATGCTTAATTATAGTTTCGGGGCGACCTCCCTCGGCAATGGCGTCGTCTTTTCCGGGCTCGCGGGGATTCCGCCGGTGCTGAAACCGGCGTTGAAGGTCTATGACGCGCAAAGCGGAGCGCTTCTGAAAACTTTCTCAATGCCAGGCGCGGTAAGTTCTGCGGCGACGCCGGTTGGAAAAATGCTCTTCGTCGGTTCAGGGAACTCCACCGATGGGACAGGAAGCGGCGTGCATGCATTTGCTCTTCACTGATCGTCGTCGACCGTGTGATGGGGTCGTCGTGCAGCGGCGGATTGCGCGCCGCTGAATAACCATCAGGCGGTTTCGCAAAGGACCGTCGCACGAACAGCAGAGCGACAACGCCTGGCGTTGACGCTCGCCCCACACAGCCGGCCAGTCTCCATCGACTCGGCCGCCGGGGGGCCCTCCCCCGCCCCAAGTGACGTTGAGGCTCCCCCTCTTTCCGCGCCATACGCGCCGGCGACGCTCGCGCGTGGCGCCCGCCGCAGATTCCCCCTCGTCTCAGCCTCGGTCGCCCGTGTCCTCACAGCGATGCGCGATCGCATTCAGCGGCGAGGCAGGCGCATGGAACTCCAGCGGTTTGGCGGATGTTTATAGGGCGCACAAGTTCTCATGCGGTCTAGGATCGATTTCAAAGACAGGGAGGTCGCTATGAACAGAATAGTTCCGTCGTCGCTAGCCTTTAGCTTGATGCTCTGGAGTGGCGCGGCTATCGCTTCTTCGGACGACAACTGTAGCATTGCGACGTTGCACGGCTCTTACATTTTCGCTGCTAACGGATATGACAAGACTCCTATTGCCTATGCGGGGATGAGCTTCTACGACGGTAAAGGAAAAGTTGTAACCGTAATGAAAAACGCAAACACCACTGAAGCGAATTTGACCGGAACCTACGAGGTCATGAAGAATTGCCGAGCCCGGATCAAATACGCCAGCGGCCGCAGAGTGACCCTTTTTGTCGCGCCGTCGGGAGACACGAGCGCTTTTGTCGTGACAAGCGGCCCCATTGTTGCGAGCGTGACCCAGCGCGTCTCTACGAGCAATCTTCTGGGCTCCGGCCAGTGATTTGAAGGAACTCAGCCAGGTTGGCGGGAGTGTGCAACCCCCGCCGGCTTTCTTGCGCTCCCAGCCGCCGGCCGCGGCGTTGGCGTCCAGCGGACGAGCCAACGCGGCGCCCCCGCTCGCGTAAGACGCCCCGTCCCTAATCTTTTGGCGGCACGCGAAAGATGATCACCGGGCAAGGCGCGCCCAAAACTACCTGGCGCATCGTTTGCGCGCGGGCGGGCTCCAGACGGCCGTGCCAGGCGAGCGCGACGAGATCGCCGCCGTTTCTTTGCAGGAAATCGAGGATCGCCGCGCCGGGTTCGCCATGGCCGAGCACCAGGCGCAAGCTTCCGGTCTCGATCAACGGACAGGCGCAGCGGGCGCGATGGAGGAATTCCCGCGTCCATGACGCCCATTCCTGGTGCGGGTGATCGAGATAGCGCGGCGCGGCGAAAGAGCCCGGCTCGGTGGGCCGCTCCGCGTCGGAAGGCGGCGCGTGCAGGATCACCAGTTTGGCGCCGGCGCGCGCCGCGAGTTCGGCCGCCGGAGCAAAGGCTGCGGCGCTGGTCGGCGCGCCGTCATGCGGCAGGATCAGTTGATGCAAGGCCCAGTCCCGGCCGCCGCCGGGCGGAACCAGCACGACCGGACAAGGCGCGCCGAGCAGCACTTCTCGAACGGCGCTTTGGGCGGCGCGCGACAGCTCGTCTTCGCCCCCGGCGCGGCCGAGAATGATGAACGCCGCGTTCCTCGCCAAAGCCTCACGGATGACGACGCGCGCCGGCGCGCCGGTCGCCTGGTCGATGATCAATCCGGCCGCCTCTTCGGCCGCGAGCCCGGCGCGCTGGACCAGCGCCGCGGCGCTGATCGTCTGCGGGCCGATGTGCAGCAGCGTGACCGTCGCGCCCATCATCGCCGCAAGGCCGCGGGCGACCGGCAGCGCGGCGCGCGATCGTAACTGGCCGTCGAAGGGAACCAGCAGGGTTGGAATCGCCGCCATCACTGCGCCTCCCGCCAGGCGCCCCATGTCGCGCCATCCCGGCCGATGCTGTAGCTGGCTCCGGGCCGCGCCACGCAGGAAGGGCCGTCGACCAGCGCGAGCCGCAGCTCTTGCGCGCCTTCGACGCCGACGCGGATATGTGGTTCTGTCGCGGCGAGGGTTACGCGCAGCAGCCGGCGCCGCCACTCGATCGCGAAGCAGATCTCGGCCCAGCCGTCCGGCAAATGAGGATCGAGCGCGACGCCGTCCTCACGCGGCCGCACGCCGGCGACGCCGAAAATGACGGACTGCCACAAACCGCCGAGCGCGGCCATGTGCACGCCGCCGGCGGCGTTGCCCATATTGTTGGAAAGATCTATTTCCGCAGCCTGCCGGAAATATTCGAGGAATTTTTCGGCAAGCCCCAGGCGCGCCGCGACCAGCGCATATATGGCCGGGCTGAGTGAGCTGCCGTGTCCGGTTCTTGGTTCGTAGTAATCGAAATTCGCCCGGTGGACGCTTTGCGGCCATTCGTCCCACAAAAAGGCCGAGAGAGCGACGACATCGGCCTGCTTCACCGCTTTCGAGCGCCGCGTGCGCTCTGGACCAAGGCACAGATCGATCGGCGTCGCACAGCCGGCATGCGCGCGCACGTCGATCTCTTCGAGCGCCGCGTAGCCGTCGAACTGCTCGATGATCCCGGTTTCCGGATCGAAGCCGACGGCGAGCGCCGCAGCGATTCTTCGCCACTCGGCTCGCTCTGCGTCATCGAGCGCGAGACGCCTGGCCCGCTCATCCCATGCGGCGCCGCATTCCTTGGCGAGGAGATCGGCCGCATCGGCGGCGCGGAGCAGGTTCCAGCGCGCCATGCAATTGGTGT
This sequence comes from Beijerinckiaceae bacterium, assembly GCA_033853615.1. GTDB lineage: Bacteria > Pseudomonadota > Alphaproteobacteria > Rhizobiales > Beijerinckiaceae > Methylosinus. The sequence goes on from JAWOLK010000080.1 coordinate 13,735, forward strand.
AGGCGTTATCGTCGATCATCTCGTGATATTCGTCAGGACCGATCACCGCCCTGATATGCGCGCGGCCATCGGCCTCGATCGTGGCCCGGCTCGCCCAGAAGCGGGCTGTCTCGACAAGAATATCGACGCCGCCCTCGAGCATGAAGCCGGTGTCGCCAGTCGTGCGCCAATAGAGCCAGACGGCGTAGGCGACGTCGGCGCTGACGTGTTGCTCATGTGCGCCGGTGAGAATAGCGACAACCCGGCCATCCGGGGCGATGGCGGCCTCGGGAGTCACATCGTCGCCCGTGTCCGCCGACTCCCACGCGTAAAGCGCGCCGCGATAGCCTCGCGCCGCAGCCCTTCTTCGCGCCGCGTCGAGCGTGTTGCAGCGATACATCAACAGAGCGCGGGCCGTCGCAGGATCCGTGAAGATGTAGAAAGGCAGCATGTAGCTCTCGGTGTCCCAGAACACATGCCCATGATAAGCCTCGCCGGTGAGCGCGCGCGCGCCGATTGAAACATGCTCGTCGCCGGGGTTCGCCGCGGCGATCAAATGATAGGCTGCAAAACGTATCGCCCGCTGCGCTTCGGCGTCTCCCGCGATCCTTATGTCGGCGACGCTCCAGCGGCGGCTCCAGGCGTCGACATGCGCGCGGGCGAGCGCATCGACGCCGCGCGCAAGGATGTCCGCAAGGCGCGTTTGCGCGCTTGCGAGCGGATGTGTTTCCTCCCGCGAGGTGCATACGACGACGGGCCGATCGAGCCGAAGCCTCGCCCCGAGCCGCGCGTTCCAGGCCCAGCGTCGTCTGACGCCAGCCGCCGGATTTGCAGATTGTATCACCGTCGCTTCGGCGCTCGGCTCCGCACAGGCGCCGGCCGCAAGCGCAATGCAGGTTTTTCCGGCATGCAGCACCGCTGTGGCGACGGCCGGGCTGAATCTGTGCTCTGCGCCGGGGAATGTGGGGCTCGCGAGAATCTCCACACGCCCGGAATAATTCTCGGCCGTCAGATGAACCGACTGCACCAGCGCGTGGCGATCGGACAGCGAGGCGAAGCGGAGAAAACAGGCGCGCGTGACTCTGCCGCTCGGGTCCTCGTGACGCCACTCGCGCCAGAGCACGCCTTGGCGCAGGTCGAGCATTCGGCGATGATAGAGCAATCGCCCCGCCTCGATCGAGAGAGGCTGCCCCTCCACCTTGATCTCGAGATGCGGCCAGCCGGGCAGCAGCGCCAGATAAGGCCCGAGCATGGAGTCCGGGTCCTCGACAAAGACGCCGGCAAGAAACGCTCCCGGCTGGGAGAAGCGGCTGTCCTCCTCCAGCGAAGCCCGCGTCCCGACATAGCCGTTGGAAATGGCGAAGATCGACTCGATCTCATGTTCGCGCAAGGGCGCGAAACCTTCCTCGAGAAGGAGCCAGTTCGGGTCGCTGGTCGGCGTCAGAACAATCTCGCCGCCGCACGCCGCGCCACCGCCGTCATACGGTTTCTCAGCCATGCGATCGCCATTCGAAGCGTCACGGTCTATTTAGCGCCTTTTCCAGTCCGACGCATCGGACCAGGGGCTCCGACTCCTTTATTTTTGGGGCTTTCCTTTCGCCGAATCGTCGCCCTCGGCCTTGGCCAGCGCCGCTGCCGGATCGCCGCTCAGATCAGCGGCGAGAAAGGCCGGCGTCTCCGGCAGAACGAGATGCAGATTGGACTCGAGATGCAGGTCGAGCTGAAGGCGCGCGGCTGCAAGATCGAGCACATGGCCGCCAAAGCGGCGGTCGTCGCTCAGGAAATGCAGATGATAGCCGGGAACGTTGATCGTGCGCACATAGGCGGGGGTCCAAAAGCCGACGAGATCGCCGCGGACGTTCTCGACCGTGAATTCCGCCTGATGGCTTGTCGCGTCGACGAGGCCCGCGCCCGCCGCGCTCTTGCGCGCCACCCGGTATTTGAGGCGCTCGAAGTGGCCGCGAAGATGGATCGCCGCGAACATATTGGCGCTTTTGCGAAAGACGTCGATGCGCCGCGTCAGATCGGCCCAGTCGCGCACATCCGTGAGCAGATGCGTCTGATCGGCGCGAAAATGCGTGGCGACGAAGAAGGGGGCGAGCGCCTCGTCCGGCGCCGGGCGCAGCGAGCCGTCGCCCTTCGCCTGCCAACATGCGCCATCGAGCAGGATCGCCTCTCCGTCGAGCCCCTCGAATGTGCCCAGGCCGAAATCGCCATGGCGGCGAATGTCGCCGATCCGCACGCAACCTTGAAAAACGCCCTGCACCAGCGCGCCGGAGGTCGAGACCTGATAGATGGTGTGATGCTCGACGTCCAAAGCCTCGGCGAGCGCGGCCGAGATCGCATGGCTGACGCTCTCCCCGGTGCGCGCGCAATGTTCGTGCAGCGCCTGCCAGAGGCCTTTCGAGAGCCGCATCCGCACTTCGTGACTCATGCCCGCCCCTCGCCTAGTGGATGAAGTCCTGGCGGACGTTCTGCATCAGCTTGATGTTTTCCGAATAGTCGATCGGAATGTCGATCAATGCCGGAACGTCGCTCGTGAGCGCCTCGGCGAGGACCGGCCCGAGCTCGTCGGCGTCGCCGATCGCATAGCCCTTGCAGCCGAAGCTCGCAGCGAGCGCCGGCACATCGTAAGCGCCGAGCGCGACGCCAGAGACGCGCCCGTAATGCGCCTCCTCCTGGAAGGACACCATATCGTAAGAGCGACTGTTCCAGATGAGATGCACGAAACGGCTGCCGATGCGCTTTGCCGTCTCCAGCTCCATCGCGCTGAACAGAAAGCCGCCGTCTCCCGAGACCGAGATGACCGGCGCGCCAGGCCGCGCCAGATTGGCCGCGATCGCCCAGGGCAGCGCCACGCCGAGCGTCTGCTGGCCATTGCTGACGAGCGTCTGCCGCGCGCGGATCGCGGTGAAATAGCGGCACATCCAGATGTAATGCGAGCCGATGTCGAGCGCGACGGTGGTTTCTGGCGTCACCACCTTGCACAGCTCATGGACGACGCGCAGCGGATGCACCCGCGCGCCCCGCCGCGCGCCGCCCTCCGGGGCGACGGCGGCGGCGGGCGGCTTCGCCGCGACCGCTCGGCTCGCCTCCGGGGGGAATTTCACGCCGGGCCTCAGCGCCTCGAGCGCCTTGTCGATGTCGCAGACATCGCCGCCTGCGAGAGCCGTGGCGGCGAGATCGGCGAAGGCCTCCCCCGCGAGTCGCAGGTAGTCGGCGTCCAACGCGACCTTCACCCGCGGCGTCAGCGCGCAGAGCGCGGCGTCGATGTCGCCGATGAGCTCGGCGGCCGGGAGAAAGGCCTGGTCCTGAGCGACGGAAGTTGCATCTATCGCCACGATCGGGCGCGGGTTGCCGTCGTTCCAGGCGATCGGATCATATTCGATCGGGTCGAAACCGATCGTGACGACGCAATCGGCCTGATCCAGCACCCGGTCGGCCGGTTGATTGCGGAACAGGCCGAGCCGGCCGACGCATTGGATGGCGCCCTCGGGCTGCGCCCACAGGCCCGCCCCCTGGAAGGTGGCGGCGTAGGGCATGCCGGTCTGCGCCAGAAAGCGCCTGACCGCCTCGGCGTTGCGCGGCTGCGGCAATTGCAGCCCGATGATCGCCATGGGCCGCCGCGCCGCATTGATGATGGCGGCAGCGCGCTGCACCTCCTCCTCGGCGGGCGCGCCTTGCGCGACGGACCGCCCCCACGCCGGGGAGAGGTCGCCGGGGTATTCCGCGAGGCCGACGTCCTTCGGCAGGCCGATGAAGGCGGCGCCCGGCCGCCCGCTCTCGGCGGCGCGCACGGCGGCGCCGAACACCTCGGGCAGCATGCGGGGGGTCAGCGCCTCGGCGGCATATTTCGTGACGGGCCGCATTACATCGACCCCATTGACCGCCTGATGCGTGCGCTTCAGCCGATCGGCGAGCGGGACTTCGCCGCCGATGGCGAGCACCGGATCGCCCTCCGAGGTCGCTGTCGCGAGCCCCGTCACCAGATTGGTGACGCCGGGGCCGGAGGTCACGAGGCAGACGCCGATCTTGCCCGTGATCCGCCCCATGGCCGCCGCCATGAAGGCGGCGTTCTGCTCATGGCGACACACGACGAGCTTAATTTTGGAGTCGAGAAGCGCGATGTAGACGCTATCGACCTTTGCGCCGGGAATGCCGAAGATATGGGTCACTCCCCGATTTTCCAGCATGCGCACGAGCGCCTGCGCGCCATTCAGAGCCATGCGATATTCCAATGTTCCACAAAAACGACAGGCGTCGCCGCCGACGAGAGCTTGGGCCTGGGCGCACGCTTTCGATGATTGAAAACGTAGCAATGCGCTCGTCCAAGGTCAGATTAAGCGGTTGATCCAGGGAAGCAAGCGTGGCCTCTCGCGGGTCTCATCCATTATTGGAAAACTTGTTTGAAGGCCTTGCGAGCGCCGGCCGGGCTGCTCGGCGCTGCGGAAAGCCTTTACCCCCCTCTCCGCCTGTTTCGCCCGAACGCCTCATTCAATGCTCGCGCTATAATTATCGTTCATCGCTTTTGCGCGTTACGCTCCCACGGATCGCGATGAGCGGTCGCGTAAACGCTGCTATCCCGCCGAGCGGCGCCCGAGCAGAGAGAGACTCCAGATGACTGCAATCACGCCCGAGCTTCTGCGTGTCGCCCTCGTGATCTTGGAGCGCGCCGGCGCCGACAGCCTCCCGGGCCTGGGCGGCGCTGCGGAGCGCGACAAGGCCCCTGAGTTTCATATCGCCGGCTACGCCGACGAGATCGGCGTAGACGCCGGCAGGCTCCGCGCCCTGGCGGAAGGCGGGGAACCCGCCACCCCGGAGGAAGGCGCCGCGATCGCCGCCTTCTTTGAACGCCATGGCGTCGACCTTGCGGCGGTGCAAAGGCTGATCGATCAGAACGCCCCCAGGCAATAGTCCCGGCGAGGGAAAGCCGAGTTTCAGGCAGTCGCTTTGCTCCGGCCTTCCGAGATCGGCTGCGCGCCGGCTCCGACGTCGTGCTCATGAGCAAGAAACATTCACGGGTTCAATCCCTCGCCGGGCTCGTCTGTGAATGCATTCGCCCGGAATTTCACGGGCCGCCTCGCTCTCGTCGCATTGGGCGAGAGAATGGCGTCATCGGATTGTTCGGCCTCGCCAGGAGGAAAAATGACCATTCAACAAGTCATCAGCATCGCGGATGACGTCGAGCGCCTGAAGCGGCAGGCTTTTCTGCTCTATGCTGGACTGATGGGCGCCGAGTCGAGTTCTGATCAATCCTCGCCGTGCATCACCGAAATTGCGAGCGAGATTGCCGTCGGCCTCCGCGATCTGCAGAAGAAGGTCGAACGCCTTCGCGTCGAGGAACGAGAGGAGCCGTTCTGACGATCGCGGCAATTAGCCCGGAAGCTCCAACATGGCCTTGACGATGAATCCGCTTGAAAGCGCACAAGCGACGGCGATCCATATGCATAATTGAATCGTCTTGCTCATGGGTCTTCCTTTCATTCCAATTCAGCCAGACAAATTGCCGATTGCGATTGAGGTCGGTCCTGTAAATAGGGCTGCTCGACGCGCCGACCCGGCGAGAAAGGCCCGCGATCCTATTGCGACGCAGTTTGCTTAAGGGTGGTAGCGCAGGACCAACGCCAAATTGACGCCGCGGATGACGCCTCGGGCATGATAGTAAAGGCCCCAGGAATCGATCGAGGACTTGTCCGGGAAGATGCAGGCTTCAAGGTCACGGTCGACCGAGCCCGCGCCTACCCACCCGCCGCCAAAGTCTGACCCACCAAGCTGCGTGCAATAGAAGGACGCCGGGTTGCCCGAATTCGGCGGCGGGTTCGGCGGCGGTCGATTATAATAAGCGAGCGCAGCCAGCGACGGCTGCGTGGCGTATAGAGTTTCAAGCAGGACGTGAATGCGGGAGCCGTCATTGGCCGTGAACTGGCAGAACCTGGCGCTCCCCGCCAGGCGGAGATTGCCGTAGGTCGGCGCCCGGTCGATGACTTTGCCGCCTTTCAGCTCACAATATTGACCCGCTTGATTTTGGCGGCTGTGAAGCGACGCCGCGTAATCATCAGCCTGTGCGGCGCGGGCGGCAAAGACGAGAGCGCTCACCGCCAGAGTGGCGGAAGTTCGATGTCTCATTCGGGAACTCCCCAAACAGCGCCGCAATGGCTAACGTCACAAGCGCCAGAAGGTTCGAGCGCCGGCTTGAGGCGCTCCCGCGAGCTGCAAGCCGCTGTGTTTTGCCGCCCCAGCGCTTGCTAGGGGCCGTCATTCCTCTGCCGCGCGTGAAGCCCCGGACAGGATCTGCAGAGCCTGATCCGCCAGCCCGCGCGCCGCCGCGACCGTGTCGGCGCAGGCAAGCATCTGCACGCCGCGTCCTTCTTCGATCTCGATCGGGCTGAGCAAGATAATCCCGTTGTTTCCCGGTCTGAACATCACCGCGTCGAGAGCCTGAAGCGCGTCGGCGAAGGCGCGCGGCGGCCAATGGTCTTCGCAGCGTTGGACGACCACGAATTCTGCTTCCGCGCCGCCGGCGAGGCGGTTGACCAGCGTCATGGGAATGGAGACGCCGCCCCAACGGCCATTGCACTCGATCCAGTGCAGCGTCGCCGAAGCGAAGGTCTCGCCGACGAGCAGCGTATCGAGACTGCAACGGCCGAAATAGCCGAGCAACTGCAACGCCAAGGCGAGACGCATCGCATCCTCGGCAAGCCGGCGGCGCCAGTTTTCCGGCAGCCGTGCAGGGATCGAGCCGACAAAGGCGCCCTCCTTCCCTTGCAAAATCTGCTCGAACAGGCCTTCGATGATCGGCGGGCCGTCCTCGACGGCCGGGATCCATAATTGAACGGATGGGCTGCCCAGCACAGGAGCTTCCCAGACGCCGATGAGAAGCGGATAGCTGTGGCGCCAGCCCGCCGCGCACAGGCCGCCGAGGATGCGCTTCTTTATCTCGCAGAGCGAGGCGCCGGCGATTTCATCGGCGAGGAGGCAGAGGTTTCCCACGCCGCCGGCGCTGTCTGGCACTTTCACGACGACGCGCTCGGCGATGCGCGCGAGCGAACGCATGCGATGCGCGAGAATGGCGGGACCATGCGCAGCATAGGTTGGCGGCAGAGTCTCTTCCCCGAGAATGGCCGCGGCGAAGCGCGCGAACCAGAGCTTGTCGTTGACGCGCCGCGTTAATTGCGGCCGTGGGCTCGCAACCAGAATCTCGAGCCGCGTCGCTTCGCCAACCGCTGCGGCGAGGCGCCAGACGCTGCCCATGCCGATGTGCGGGACAATGGTGAGACCGCCGGCTGATTTCGTTTGCTCGACGATTTGAGAAAATGCCCGCGGGTCGAGGAGACACCGCTCGGCGAGGGGAAGCAGGGAATTCTTCGGGGCGGGCGGCGCAATGATGTCGACAGTCGGCCCGAGGCCGAGCCGCTCGGCGCGGTAACGCTTGAAATCGGCGTGCGGCGCGCTCCCGAAGACGACCAGATCGCCCGGCCGGGCGAGAAATGAAAATCGGTGCTCGTAGGTCGCGCTGTCGCCGGGCTTTGTGAGAGCGATTTCGCGCGTATCGCCGATCACCAGCCAGAGAGTGTCCGACATGCCGGAACGCGCGTCGCCGTCAAAGAAACGCGTCGCCGCGAGCGCGGGCTCGCTTTCAATCATGCCTGCGACGATCTGTCGGATGCGATTCTCTTCGCCCGCCTCGAGCGTCGCCGTCATGCAAGGGACGATGGGGAGAAGCGACAATTCCGCCGGGGGCGCGCGTCGGCGTGACATGGCGCTAATATCTTTTCCCTCGACTCTCGGCGCATGCGGTCCAGGCCGGCGCCGTCGCTCGCAGAGCAAGAAGCTCTCGATAGAGCTTGTTCTGTTCCTCGAGCGGAACGCGTCCCATGGCCCCGAACAATTCGCCGCACTCCGCGACATGGGCTTGCATCAACTCGGAATTTTTCAGCAATGCGCGCCGCTCGTCGTCGCTCAGCGCCGCGCCGGCCGGGAGCTTCTCGAGCGCTTCGACGACGGCGAGGCCCTGGCCATGTTCGTGATAGAGCCGATCTACGTCGGCGTCGCCGAGCAGACGCCGCAGCGCGGGGTAAAAGAACTTCTCCTCGAAGGCGATATGCGCGCCGGCCTCCCGGTCTATGCGTTGCGCGCAAGCCTTCGCCGCCGTGAGATCGCCGACCGACAAATACTCGGAAAGCTCATAAAGGCCACGCCCCAGAACGGCGTGGTCGTCCTTAAAAGCCTTGAACAGATCGGACGGTTGCGCATTCATGTGGAACTTCCCCGGAACCGCTGGTACTATAATTTCACTTTGTTTCACCAGGGGCAATCGCAAACGATGTGCCGGCTCTATGGTTTTCGCGCCACCGAACCCACCAAGGTGGAATGCACGCTGGTTCACGCACAAAATGCGCTGATGGTGCAGAGCCGCGCGGATCTTTCGGGTCAATGCAACGCCCATGGCTGGGGCGTCGCGACTTACGAAGACGGCCAGCCGCATGTCGAACGCCAAGCCTGGGCCGCTTATCATGGCGAGCACTTCCGGCGGGCCGCCGCGCGCATCTTCTCGCGACAGGTTTTGGCGCATGTGCGCCACGCCACTGTGGGAACGCCCAGGATCGAGAACACGCATCCTTTCACGGACGGGGGCTGGGCTTTCATCCACAATGGCACGGTCCCAGCTTTCGACCGGCTGCGGGCGCGATTGCTGGCGCTGTTGCCGCAGGCGCGGCGCGACGCCATCCTCGGCGACACCGACAGCGAACACGTCTTCCATTATCTGCGAGAACTACAATCGCGCGCAGCAGGACGCGCGCCGCTCGAGGCGCTGCGCCACGGGCTGCGCCAGATCATCGAATGGTGCGCCGAGATCGACCCCGAGGCGCGGATCGGTCTCAACGTCATTCTCACCGACGGCGAGCAGATGCTCGGCAGCCGCTTCGGCCGCACGCTCTACTATGTCGAGCGCGACGGGGTGCATGATTGCGAGATTTGCGGTTTTCCGCATATTCACCACGACCCGCGCCAACCGTATCGCGCTGTCGTCGTAGCATCGGAGCCGATCAGCCATGAGCATTGGCGCGAAGTGCCTGAGCGCTCCGTCTACCGGGTCGGCCAGGATTTCAGGCTCACGATAGAAGAGCTATAGTTCAGCCGTCACAACGGCTGTCGCCCGCCAGCGACAAGCGCATCACCAACCGCCGACGCCGAAACGCGCGTAATTCTAACGTCGTCGCTCCTTTTAGGACTTCGCAGTCATCGCGCCATTTCGGATATCCGTCGTTGCTCAACCATTTCTTATCAGCAACTCTGCCGCGACGCCGAGAAACACGGGAGAGCATATGAGCTGCTACGTGTCCGTCTACGACGCCGCGGGAATCCGCCAATTTTCGCAGGCCTTTCGGACGTCGGAAGGCGCGACCGACTTCCTTGAACAGGCCATCGAGCCGATGCTCGCCGACGGCGCGAAATATATCGTCGTCGTCGACTCGGGCACGAGGACGAAGAGAATATACCGCGCCAAAACCATCGCGGACTGCATCTTCGCCGCGGTCGACTGGTGGTCCGGCGCAGTCTATCAGTGACAGGCGCCGCCGATGCCGGCCAGCCTGACCGCCACGCTATTTTCTTTGCCGCGTCTCGGCGAATGTCGCGTGACGGGACGCAGGCGGGCGAGCCCCTCCGCGCCCTTGAGGCCGCGGTCGGAACGGCTCGCTCCAGCCGCGTTTTCTATGGCGCTCGCGTAAGCCGCTCGCACAGCGTTTCGATCTCTTCGGGCGAAAGCGTGGCGTCGTCGCTCTTGCGGCCGTTCTCGGCGATCTCGATCAGCGCCTTTCCGCGGTCGCTGAAATAAAGCTCCTCGAAATCGCTTTCCTGTTCCCATTGCCACAGGCGTAGCGCGGCCAGCATCGTATCGCGCTCGCGCTCGGTCAGATCGAGTTTCATGGCGCCCGACTCCTTATGCGGCAAGCGGCCTGCGGCGCGCCTTTCCACACAAAGGACGAGCGCCGGCCGTTTCATGTCTTAACCAAGCTCGCGCCGAACCGGCTGCAGAACGCCAGTCAATTTTTTGTCGGCGGCAAAGCCCGAGGGCAAGCAGGCAAGCGGGCCGATCCTTTGGCGCGGGGACTGACGCCACGGCTCTGCCATCTCCTTCGATCAATGGCCCAAAAGCCGCCCCCCAATGGCCGAATCACCCAGTCAGCTTGATAAGCGCACGTGCACATCTTCCCCTCCCTCAAGGAGTGCAAATAATGCTGCAAGGCTTCCTCGGCATACTTCTCTTGTCCACCGCCGCCGTCGGCGGCGCCGCTTCCGGTCAAAACCAAGGGGACCGGCTCAGGATCGAGCAGTTCCAGTTCGCCGACGCCGCAAGCTGCCACAAGGCCATGAACATGATCCAAGCCAATGTCGGCGCCGCGCTCGGCTCCGGCCCGACGGGCACCCATGGGCCGACTGCGGCGAACGCGGCTCCGGTCATGGTGCTCTGCGTCCCGCAATCGGGCCAAACCGCCAGTCAGCCCGGCCTTGGGGGCAACCAGACCGGCGGCCAAACCGGCGGTCAGACGGGTGGCCACAACCATCCCACCGGCGGCGGCAACGGCTAGGGCGTTTTCCGCCGAAGCGGGAGCCGGTTCGGCGAAAAGAAAACGCCAAAAGTAAAGGAGTTAGAGCCCTGGTCCAATGCATTCGGACCAGGGCTCTAACAAAAGCGCTGTGCGCCCGCACAGTGCGTAAGAAGGCCGCCCCTTCCGCGGGGCGGCCTCACCCAAGGCCGCCGCCGCAAAAATTGCGGCGCGATGACCAAAGCTCGCCGCTATTTTGATGAAGAATCGCCACGCAAGAGACAGGGCGCGATCAGCGCCGGCAAAGGTCACAAGGAGGCGCGAGTGGTTGCGGTTTTTCAGATCAAGCGATGGAACGCGGCAGCCGGGCGATACGAAATGTCTCTGCTCAAACACACAGAGGAAAGCATCGCCAAAATGGCCGCCTTCGACGAAAATCTGCGGCCCACCATCATCCCTGGCACTGAGGAAGAGGTCGACCCCGCAAAACTCGACGCGCACGGCCGCTACGATCCGCATCGCGACCGCAGCGAATGAGCGGCGACCCGCAGCTTGCCGGCCGCGGCCGGCGCGCCAGCTTTTGAGAGCACGGCCTTCGGAGAGAAATGCCCGCTCCGGTTCCGGCTCGGGCGCCGGGGCGACGAGCCTTTATCTTTTTGCGCGTTTTCTTCTCGCCGAACCGGTTCCCAACTTCGGCGGAAAACGCAGTCTGAGCGTTTTCTTATCGCCGAACCGGTTCCCACTTCGGCGGAAGACGCAGTCTGAGCGTTTTCTTATCGCCGAACCGGTTCCCACTTCGGCGGAAAACGCAGTAACGCCGGAGCCGCTCCTATGGCGACAATGATCAGCGCTGCGTTTTTCCTGCTGGTTCTCGCGACGATCGCCGTCGCCTCGACGCTGGACCGCGGCGAGTAGCGCGCGCCCGATCTACATCAGAGAGACAGCCGCTCCCCCGACCGTGAGAGCGCCGCCGAGATAGCCGAGCGTCGTCAAAACGCAGCTTGCAAGCATCGTCATGCGAAACGGCGGGGTGGGTTTTTCCTTCAACGAAGGACGCACCGCGCGGATGAGAAACAGGCCGGCGTTGCCGACCGAACCGACGCACATGGCGAAAACCAAAAAGGGCGACGCTTTGACGCCGAAATGGGCGAACAGCAAGTAGAAAATAAACAAAAGCTGAGACATCATCAGATAGTCGATATGCGATTTCAGCAAGTCCTGCCCGCCCGGAACAAGCCTGGCCAAGCCGCCTTTCGGATTGGAGAACACCGCGACCATCATCCATGCTTCGACGAGCGCGACGCAAAGACACAGCGCGCCGATCACCACCAGCCATTCATTCATTTTGTCAATCTGTTTCTCGAGAAGTAACGATTTAGTGAAATGGAGCCGCGCATGCCCACGGGCGGCTTGGCGCCCGCCTTCTGGCGTTTCTTTCTACAAGGCGGCGGAGCGGCGGCGCGAGAGGCCCAAGCCGTCGCCTGCGGCAGCGTCGGCCATATCGATGCGGAAGAGGTCGAGGCTGGTTTTGAACGGGGCGAGAGCGCGGCGCAGATCGAGACCTTCGGTCTCCGCGCGGGCGCAGAATGTGTCCATGGCCGCCTCGAGCTGCTGGGCGCCTTTGGCTATGTCCGCGGCGACCGCGTGGTCCAGGGCGCGAATCGCCGGCATGGCCTCCAGGACGAAGCGCCGCATAGCCGAGGAGAGATCCTTGCGCTCCCGGTCAATCGCGGCGGTCCCGCAAGCAAGGGCGCAATCGTCGATCGGCAATATGTTGTTATAGGCCGCGAGGAGACGGGCGATGAGCGCTTCCGCCTGGGCGTCAGCCAGGCGCGCATCCTGCTTCTCGCTCGGCGCGTGAGCAACAGTTTCGCTCGATGAAAGCATAAAACCCTCTAAGCTCATGAAGCGCGGCTGTTAGCGCTCGTGAAAGCCGCGTGGAATCGCCGCCGCCCGCCAATGTAATAAGTTTTCGGAAAATAATCCAAGAGGAATTACAGCGGCGGCGCGACGGGGTTTTGCAGCAGACAGGGGCCGTCCCCGGGCTCAGGCGGCGCGATATTTCCACAGGACTTTGGCGATGGTGCGCACATCGTCGCCGAGGTCGCTGGCGCCGTCCTTGACGAGAATGGGCGTCTGCCAGCGCGGGTCGTCGCTCTCGGGCCAAAATTCATAACGGTCGCCATTGCGGCGAACGCGTCTGGCGCTCGTCTCCCGCAACGTCCTCTCGCGGATCCGCTCTATGACGACCAGGTCGCCGTCCTGGATTTCGATCCCGGCCTTCGCCACGTCGACACAGCGAATGTAATCGCCTTCCTGCGCGAATTTGTTGATTGACGAGCCTTCCACCAGCAAATCGAATTGCGCCTCGACCGGAAAGCGCGGATCGGGAGGAAAAGGGGCCGGATGCGAGCCGCCATTGCTGGATTTGTTCAAAAAATCCTCCATCCAAACGCCAGCCGCCACCCTGCCGCACACGAAAATCATCGACAAGCGGCTGTCGTCATTGGATTTGACATTTTCTGTGGAAATATCGCTCCATCCCCTCGGCGGCGTCATATCGCCCACGCCGGTCAGCAGCCAGCCCGGATTCACGCCATAGGCGCGGCCGTACATTTTGGCGGTCTCGGAATCATATTGATTCTGGCGGTTCTCATGCGCGCGGTAGGTCGAGCCCTTCCAACCGAATTTGTTGATCGCCGCAGTCGCCGTAGAAAAGCCGGCCGCCAGACGCGCTCGCTTCAAACGCTCGTGCATGGAGCCAATGTCCTTCATGACCGCCTCAGCCCAAATTCAAACCGTGGCGACACGTCCCGAAAGCTTCGACCGTGACGGGCGCCGCCACCGAGCCAGTCACTCAACCCCTTGCGAGAAAAGCGACAATCGCCCTCCTCCGGGGTCGCGAGAACAACCTGCTTTTTGCATTTTTTTCGCCGCCGCGCCAGCGCTTTGGCTCCCTGTCGGCGCGCATTTGAGCCGCTCGACGCTGCAGCGAATAATAGACTGCATGTAATTTACTTTCGCCGGCGCGCCGCGGATACTCGCGCGGGTCGTCTATGATAAGCAGAAATCCACGGTAAGGATCAGGAGGGACCATGTCACAGCGGCCGGAGGCGCTCGTCACGCTCGATGTCGCCGGCGCCGTCGCCCTGGCGACGCTGAACCATCCGGCGCGGCGCAACGCGCTGTCGCTTGCGATGATCGACGCTTTGTCCCGCTTGCTCACGGAGCTCGCCGGCCGGCGCGACCTCCGCGCCGTGGTGCTGCAAGCGGAAGGAGAGGCCTTCTGCGCGGGCCATGATCTCAAAGAGCTGACCGCGCATCGGGATGACGCCGACGGCGGCCGCGCCTTTTTCGCGCAGACGATGCGCGCCTGTTCGGAGATGATGCAGCAAATCGTCGCCCTGCCCCAGCCGGTGATCGCCGCCGTCGACGGCATGGCCACGGCGGCCGGCTGTCAATTGGTTGCGACCTGCGATCTCGCCGTCGCCGGGCCGGGCGCGCGCTTTTGCACGCCGGGCGTCAATATCGGCCTGTTCTGCTCGACGCCGGCTGTGGCGCTGTCGCGTAACCTCGCCCCCAAACAGGCGCTGGAAATGTTGCTCACCGGCGATGTGTCCGACGCCGCCGAGGCGCTGCGCTTGGGGCTCGTCAATCGCGTCGTCGCGGAGGGCGCGCGGCCCGCGGCTTTCGCGCTGGCGCAGAAGATCGCGGCGAAGTCGGCGCAGGCGATCAGGGTGGGCAAGCGGGGCTTTTATCAGCAACTCGGCCAGCCGCTGGCCGAGGCCTATGAGGCGGCCGCCGCGACCATGACCGCCAATCTGCTGCTGCCGGACGCCTGCGAAGGGATCGCCGCCTTTCTGGAAAAGCGGCCGCCCGTCTGGCCCGGGTCGCATTCAGAGGAATAATCCGCGGGCGCGCGACCAGCGGCGGCGCGGCCGGCGGCCAGCGAATTCAACATCCGCCTGCCGCCCGAGCCGGCGTGACGCTTCGCCGCAGCGAGGAACCGCCCACGCTGGGGAGAGAACCGACGATCCGGTCGCTCCCAGCGTTTTTTCAATGCGTTACAAGCAAAGGCAAAGCCGAGCTAGAGGTAAAGGGCGGTATCAGACCAAGCCGGCGCGCCGAAAGAAACCGGCTTCATCTTTCGAAACTTATTTCCTAAAGGCTTCAATACGAAGTTTTCACATGCACCAATGGCGACCCATGCTGCGCGAACTGCGGCTGTCCCCTTTGATGATCGCCGGCCTTTGCGCGCTCGCCGCGCTCGATTGCGGCGCGGCCTGGTTCGCGGCGCGGGCCTTCTTGCCGCCGCCGCCATCAGACGTGGCCGTAAAGAGCGATTGGCGCGCGCCGAGCGACATCGACGCCTCCACGCCCTTTGCAGAGCAACCCCCGAAGGATGAGGAGACGCTCGCGCGTCCCGTCTTTTCTCAGACCCGGCGGCCGGCGCCGCGCCGCAAGGAGGCGGCCGCCGGGGCGGCCGGGCTGCCGGCGGGGATGAATCTGCGCGGCGTCATCAAGATGGGCCGCTTGAAGAGCGCGTTCCTGGTCTGGGACGGCGAGGCCGAAGGCAAGTGGGTCAGCCAGGGCGAAACGATCGAAAACTGGCTCGTCTCCGATATCGGCGATATCGACGCGACACTGACCAAGGCCGAGACATCTCTGCAATTGCTCCTCGATTACCAGGGCGAGGGCGCCGCGCCGCAGCCGCCGAGAAGGTCGCCCCTGGCTCCGGGCAGACCCGGCTCCGCAGGCGCCGGCAGATCCGGCTGAGCGATCAGGAAAAGCGCTGGAGAGCGCCGCACGGCCTCGGCGGCTCAATAACCGCTTTTTCCCCAAATATTGTGGAAACAAAGGGAGGCGTCAGATCGCCCGCCGCGGGCCTGTCCCGTTCCTTGAAAGTATTCCAACGTATTGATCTTAACATTGACCGGAGCGCGGCAGGGGAACTACCTAAACCCACTGCCGCGCGAGAGAGCGCGTGTTTTTCAAGCTAAGGATTCGGGAATGAAGACATCGCAGACGCGCGCGCTCTATAAGATCGAAACCCGCCGCGCGCCGCTCGCGACAACGCGCCTTGGCGCATCCGTGGCCGTATTGAGCGTCGCTGCGGCGCTGTGCGGGAACGCCGCGCGGGCGCAGACGGCCACGACCCTGCCCGCAGTGACCGTGCAGGCGCCGCGCGAGAAGCCGCAGCCCGCCGCCAAGCCGAAACCTGCGCCCGTGGCGGCCAGCGCGCAGCGCGCCAGAGTCGCCCAACGCGCTCCGGCGCAACGCGCGGCCCCCGCCCTGCGCTCGACCTCCGCGCCGGCCGCGCCGCCGGCTCCGGCGCCCTTTGTGCCGCAGGGCGAACAGCTCGGACGCGGGCCGAGCGGCGTCGTCGGCTATGTCGCGCGGGGCACGTCCACCGCCACCAAGACCAACACGCCGATCCTCGACATTCCGCAGTCGGTGTCGATCGTCACGCAGCAACAGCTCAAGGACCGCAACAGCCTCAGCCTCGGCCAGGCGCTCACTTATGTCCCCGGCGTGACCGTCACCGGCGGCGAGGGCAATACAGATCAGGTGACGATTCGCGGCCAGAACACCACCGCCGATTTCTTCCGGGACGGGGTGCGCGACGACGCCGAATACTACCGCGACCTCTACAATATTCAGAGCGTGGAGGTGCTCAAAGGTCCGAGCGCGGTGATTTTCGGCCGTGGCGGCGGCGGCGGCGTCATCAACCGCGTGACCAAGAAAGCCGACGGCGAGACGATCCGCGACGTCGAAGTCAGCACCGGCAGTTTCGGCCGCAAGCGCGTGACGACCGACACCGGCCAGGCGATCACCGACACATTCGCGGCGCGCCTCAACACGCTCTATGAGCAATCCTACAGCTACAGAAACTTCTTCGCGCTCGAGCGCTACGGGATCAATCCGACCTTCACCTGGAAGCCGGACGAGAGCACCTTCGCGACCTTCAGTTACGAGCATTTCCACGACCGCCGCACGGCCGACCGCGGCATTCCCTCGATCGGCGGGCTCACCTATCTCGGCGCCGTCGTCGCGCCGGGCTACCCGTCGCCGGCGCCGGGTTACGCCTTTTTCGGCGACGCCAATCCGAATGCGCTGGAGGTGAACCACGCGCGGGCCGACGTCAACACGCTCGATCTGAACGTGCAGCACAAGACCGATTTCGGGCTCGAGATCCGCAACCACACGGTCTACGCCGATTATAAGAAGGGCTATCAGAACACTTTTCCGGAAGAGCCCTTCATGCCGGAAGGAATCGGCGTCGTCGGCATAAGCGGCTACAAACGCGCAACGCCGCGCACCAATGTCTTCAACCAGACCGACCTTATCTACAAATTCGACATGACGCCGGAAATCCGCCACACCTTTCTCGCCGGCGCCGAGATCGGCAATCAGAAGTCCGCGAGCAATCTCGATTATCCCTGTTTCAATCTGATTTGTGGCAATGCGCTGGTCGACACGCCCTTCGTCACGCCGACGACCTACGCGCCGGTCGCCTATGCCGATCTCGGCCAGAGGCGTCATACCGATCTCACCACCGCCTCGGGCTATGTGCAGGATCAGATCGCCGTCACCAAATACGTCGACCTGCTCGCGAGCGTGCGCTTCGACCGCTTCGACTTGCAGTTCGCCGGCAATGATTTCACGCCCCTCGCCGCGTCTTCGGAGGCCGAGAAGGAGGAAGGCGAATCGGTGAGCGTCACTCGCGGCAATTTCCGGCAGATCAACAATGTCTGGTCGCCGCGCTTCGGCGTCGTCGTCAAGCCGACCGAGCAATTATCCTTCTACGGCAGCTATTCGCGCTCTTTCCTGCCGCTCGCCGGCGACCAGTTCATTCTGCTGACTCCGGCGATGATTTCCAAGGGGCCGCAGGGCTTCGAGAATTTCGAGATCGGCGCCAAGGCGCAGATCACCCCGCGGCTTTTGTTCACCGCGGCGCTCTATCAGCTCAACCGATCCAATCAGCCGCTCGTCGTCGATCCGATCAATCAGGTGCTCGCCAACACGCGCACCAACGGCGGCGAAGTGGCGCTCACCGGCTATCTCACCGACCAGTGGCAAGTCTCGCTCGGCTACGGCCATCAGGAAGCGCGTGTGCGCAGCGCCGACCGCCCGTTCAACCCGGAGACGCCGCTCTACCGTGACGCCGGCAAGGTCGTGCCGCTCGTTCCGCAGGACACTTTTTCAGTCTGGAACAAATATGATCTCTCGTCGCTCGTCGGCTTCGCGCCCGGGGCGCTCGGCGTGGGCGCCGGCGTGATCTATAATTCCATGTTCTTCCCGGCCATCGACAATTCGGTGATCGTCCCCGGCTATGCGCGGGTGGATGCGGCGCTCTACTGGAAAGTAACCGACAGGATCTCGGCGCAGGTGAATGTCGAAAATCTGCTCGGCGCTCATTATTATGTCGCAGCGAGCAACAACAACAATATCATGCCGGGCGCGCCGCGCTCCGCCTTTCTGACGGTCAACGCCAAATTCTAGCGCCTCCGCGCGTGGCGCAGCGGAGCGGGGCCGAGCAACGGCCCCGCGGTCGTTTTGCCGCGCGTGATCCAAACGCGCGTCACTTGGCGGCGACACAGACGGCCTCGGCGCCGGGAACGTCGCCAAACATATTCTCGGCGATGATCTTCTCGGCCCGGGCGTTGGCCTCGGCGAGATCCTTGTTGTAGACCTCGGTCTGATATTCGTCGAATTCGGTCTTGACGATGGAGTCGTTGGGCGAGCGCAGCGGCCCGCCGACATTGATCGACGTCACCGTCGAAAGACCGGGCCGCAGCGGGTGCTTTTCCAGCTCTTCCTTGTCCAGCGCGATACGCACCGGCACGCGCTGCACGATGCGGATGAAGTTGCCGGTGGCGTTGTCGGGCGGCAGCGTCGCGAAGACGGCGCCGGCGCCGGGGACGATGCCTTCCACCGTGCCATGATAGACGGCGCTCGAGCCGTAGAGATCGACCCGGATGACCGCCTCCTGCCCCGGACGCACCCGCTCCATCCGGTTTTCCCACAAATTCGCCTCGACCCACAAATGGTCGAGCGCCACGATATTCATGATTTGATCGCCAGGCCGCACGCGCTGGCTGACCTGCACGCGGCGCTTGGCCACATAGCCGGTCGCCGGGGCGCGAATGGTCTGGCGCAGAAATTCGACATAGGCGTCGTTGAATTTCGACTTCGCCGCCTCGATGTCGGGATGGGTCATGCGCGTAACGCCGCCAACCCGGGCCTCTATCCCCTGGAATTCCGCCCGCGCGTCGGCGACGTCGGCCTCCTGTGCGGCAAGCTGATCTTCGGTGTTCTGCAACAATTGCCGCGAGGCGCCGCCGCCCGGCGCAGCCTGTTTATAGCGTTCGAGATCGTGCCGCGTTCGGTCGCGCAGCGCCATGCGCGCGGTGATCTTCTGGCAGATCTGCCGGCGCGAGGCGAAGAGAGCGCCGACCGTGCGCACGGCGCGACCGAGATCGGCCTCGGCCTGTCCGAGAGCGGCGCGCGCGCGCTGCCCGTCGAGGCGGATGAGCACGTCGCCTTTCTTCACGAGCTGCGTTTCTTCAGCGAGCACCGAACCGACGATGCCGGTCGCGTCGGAATTCACCGGAATGACGTTGCCGGTGACATAGGCGTTATCCGTCGTCACCCAGCCGCGATCGACGGTGAGCCATTTCAGCGAGAAAGCGCCGGCGCTGATCGCCGCGCCGACCCCGACGACCTTGAGGAGAAATTTTCGCCGGGCGCGAATCGTTTTGCGTGGGAGTTCCATGGTTCGTCCGCATGTCTTGAAACTGAGGCGTGGGCGTCAGCCGCCGCCCAAGGCCTGGATCGCATCCACCGCCGGGGTGATCGGATCCTCTTCCGGCGCGGGCTTGGGCCGCGGCGGCCGGCCGTCGACATAGCCGCCGCCGAGCGATTGATAGAGATCGACCGCCGCGACCAGCCGCTCGCCCTCGACGCTGCGCTGGACGAAGGTCGCATCGAGCAGGTCGGCGCGGTTCTGGGTGATCTCGCGAGTGTCGCGCAGCCCGTCGCGCAAGCGGATGCGGGCGATTTCGAGCTGGCCCTGCGCGGCTTTCACGGCGCGGCTCTGCGCGTCATATTCGATCGTGGCGCGGTTCATATTCGCCGCCGCGTCGGCGACCTGCTGGGCCGCCGCGAGCAGCGTCTCGTTATAGATGTCGACCGCCTGGTCGTAGCTCGCCCGCTGCGCTTCGAGATTGCCGCGCAGGCGACCGCCGAGGAAGATCGGCAGATTAACGCTCGGCGTCACCGCGTAGCCGATGGCGCCTGGCGTGAAGAGATAGCTTGCGAGCTTGCTGATCTTTGCGGTGGTCAACGAGGCCTCGAGACCGGTCCCGGCCGAGAGATTGAAGGACGGCAGGAACATCGTCTTCACGACATGGATGCGCTCGGCTTCGGCCTCGGCCATCCGTAAAGCGGCGGCGAGATCGGGCCGGTGGATCAACAGCTCGACCGGCAGATTCTTCGGCAAAGCCGGCGTCGCCGGCGCAACGGCGGTCTTGCGCGTGAAAAGCTCGCGGGCGGCGTCGGGCCCCTCGCCCATCATGCGCGCCAGCGCGTCCTGTTGCAGCGTGAGCAGCGCCCGCACATTCGCCTCGCGCCGGATCGCCGCCTGTTCGCTGGCGCGGGCCGACTGCACGCCGTCGAGCGTGTCGAGCCCGGTGCGATAACGCAGCTCCGCGAGCTCCAGCAAGGCGTGGCGCAGTTTCACCAGCTCGCCGGCGATCTCCACCTGGCGTGACAGCACATAGCCGCGCAGATAGGCCCGCGCCACGCCGCTCGCCAAAACGAGACGCGCCTGCTCCAATTCGCTGGCCTTGGCCGACGCCTCGCCGAGCGCCGCATCCAGCAGGGCGGCGTTCTTGCCCCAGAAATCCAGCTCCCAGCTGATCGACAACGGGCTGATGGAGGTGATCGTCTTGTTGAGCCCGGCCTGATCCGGGTTGTAGGAGGCGACCACGCCGTTATCCGGGTAGCGCGTCTGCCGCATGAACAAATCCGCGACCGCGCCCGGCAGCAGCCGCGAACCCGCCACCTGAACCTTCGCCTGCGTCTCGCGCAGCGTGTCGAGCGTCTTTTTCAGCGATTGGTTGTCGGCGAGCGCCTTTGCGACGACGCTGTCGAGCTCGGCGCTGCGGAAAGCCCGCCACCATTGCGCATCCGGCCAGGATGTAGCCGACTTGCCGACGCGCGGCGCGACGGTCGACAGGGTTCGATCCATCGCCACCGAGGCGATGAATTGCGAGCGGTCGTCCTGGCTCGACGGCGAACAAGCGGCAAGCAGCGCAGATAGCGCAACGAGCGGCGCAGCCTTGCACAGCGCATCGGGCGAAACCGCGCGCGCCGGCTCTTTGCGGCGCAACTTCGAGCAAAGGACGCGATCGCGCCAAGATCGGCGAGATGTCGACAGAATCATGAGCGCTCCGCCACGATCGGTTTTCCCTCCATTGGCAAAGGCGGTTTGGGCGGCTCGGCGCGCGGCTCTATCGTGTGCGGCTCTTTGGCGTGCGGCTTTTTCAGCCGCACGAGCCATACGAGGACGCCGAACAGAAAAAGAATGCCCCCGCCCAGCAGAAAGGCGTCGTTCAGCGCCAATATGCCGGCTTGCTGACGGATGATGCGCGCGACCTGACGCCGCGTCACCGATTCCGACATGCCGAGCGATTGCAGCCGCGCCGAGAGATTGGCCAGCGTATCGAGCGAGGTGAAGCGCCTTCCGCCGAGATAGTCGGCAAGGTGAAGCTGATGGAACGGCGTGCGCCGGAAATAGATGACGCTCTGCAACGCGATGCCGAAAGCGCCGCCCACCAGGCGAAACAGCAAAAACTCTTCCGCCGCGCGTTTATAGGTCGCCCCCGAGAGGCCATAGGTCGCAAGCGTCGACAAAGGGGCCGAGAGCGCGGCGACGCAGAAGCCGAGAAACAAGACCGGCGTCAGCAGAGCGTCGAAAGAAGCGGCCTTGTCGAAGAGGCCGAGCCAGGTCAGCACGACCGCGGAGGAGAAGAACATCAGGCTGACGACGAGCCGCACGTCGAATTTCTTGGCGATTTCGTACATGAAACCGGCGAGCGGCAGTCCGGCGATCATCATCGCCAGATACACATGGCCGATGATCGACGACGTGTAGCCGAGCAGAAGCTGCGCCTGCAGCGAGAACAGCGACATCAGCCCCTGAATCGTCAGAAAGCCGAAGAAGCCGCCGATCACGCCGATCGCATAGCTGCTGCGCGCGAAGAGCCGCACGTCGATGATCGGTTGCCGCTCGCCCCATTCCCAAATGATGAACACCGGCAGGGCAAGCGAGACGACGATCGAGACGAGCGAGAGAAAAGGCGACCCGAACCAGTCGAAATCATTGCCCTGGCTAAATATCATCTGCATGCCGACGAGACTGAGCGCGAGCATGAAAAAACCCACCGCGTCGAAGCGGACGATCTTTCGCTTATAGGAGCGGCCGTAAAGCAAGGCGCCGACCAGCGCCGCCGCCAGGAAGCCGACGACGCTGTTGGCGTAGAACAGCCAGCGCCATGTGAAATATTCCGCCCAGAATCCGCCGAGAAACACCGCGAGCGTATAGGGCAGAATGCCGAGCGCGGACCAATAACCCAGACCGATTTTATATTTATCCTCCGGCAGCTCGCCGAGCGCGACGACCTGGGAAAGCACCGCGATCAGACCGCCGAACACGCCGAACAGAAAGCGCGAGGGCGCATATTGATAAATCGTCTCGCTCGACGCGCACACCAGCGACAGGACCGCATAGCAGGCGAAGCCGATGACGAGCGGACGATAATCGCCGAAGCGGCCAGAGAAGTAACGCGCGAGCGGAACGCCGAGCGCGACGCCGATCAGATAATGGGTGGTGCCCCATCCTGCGTAACTCGGCGTTACGCCGCCCAGCGAGCCGGCCGAATAGGGCGTAATCACCGTGTGCCCAGACACATTGGACAGCACGTCGACATAGCCGAGGCCCAAAATGGCTACGAGAAGCAGCAGCTCGCCGCCGCGCAACCTGTCTACTTCTTTCGCAATCATGCGCACCGTTAACTTCGATTGCAACGGACTGTTTCATAACTCACAGCCTGTCCGGCAGCATGACGTAAAGATTATTTAACCGGCGCCTTCCGGCTTTTTTCGCGGCGCAAAAGAGCGCCTTTGGCGCCAGAACAATGCGGACACCATTTTGTTTTCCCGGCCACTACATCTTCTCGGACCAGCTGCGCCGAGAAAAACGTGAGTCGGCGGCGCCACACGCCGGGCCCGGCAACGAATCACGGCCCGGCGCGGTCAGGCGCGTTTCGCGGTCAGCTCGCGCAACAGCGGATTCTCGAATCGGCGCCGCCGGGTGATGACGTAAAACGCCTCCTTGATATTCGGCAGCCGGATATGTTCGACGAGCGCGCCGGACGTCAGCTCGTCGATCACGACGACCGGCGGCGCCAGCGTGAGACAATGGCTCTCGCGCGCGATGAGGCGCAGCATGGCCATGTCGTCCACCTCGGCGAGAATGACCGGCGTGACGCCGGCTTCCTCCAGCAGGCGGTCGAAGGCCGTGCGAATGCCTTCGCCCCGCGCGGGCAGCACGACGGGCGCGGTCGCAAGATCCTCCGGGAAGCGCAGCGGCCCGTTCGCCGCGAGCTCCGGAGGGCCGATCAAACTCACCGGCTGTTCGGCGATCAGCGTATTTTGCCAATCGGCGTCGACATCGAGCGCCGCCGGCTGATTGGCGAGCACGAGATCGAGCGCATGCGCTTCGAGTTGCGCCAGGAGATCGCTAAAGGCGCCGGAACGCACCAAAAGCTCCACGTCCCGCCGGTCGATATAGGGCTTCAGCAGTTCGAGCTGGAAATTGCGCGACAGCGTCGCCACCGCGCCGATGCGCAGCGTCTGGCGGCCGTCGACGCCGAGTCCTTTGAGCGTGTTCAACAGCTCCTCGCCGGATTTGAACACGGCGCTCGCATAAGCGAGCGCGACCCGGCCCGCCTCGGTCAGGCGCAACGTGCGGCCCTCCCGTTCGAACAGGGTCTGTCCCAGTTGCGCCTCCAGCGCCTTGAGCTGCACGGACAGCGACGAGGGCGAGACATTCAGGAGACGCGCCGCCCGCGTCAGCCCGCCCTCGGTGGCGATCACCCAGAAATAGCGCAGGTGGTGGTAGTTCAGGAACGGCATGGTTCTAGAAAACAGAACCAACCGTTTGATTATTCGAATTTTTCACATCCCACCTCGCGGCATAGAACCAAGCTTCCGGTAATGATCGGAGGCGCTTATGGCTGAGGCTATTAACTTGATTGCGCTGCGCGCGCCAGCCGCGGCCGGCTTGGTCCAAAGGGCTCCGTGACCGGCAAGGCCGCGGCGGGGCGTCTCATCCCGCCGCAAGCGCCGGATATGACCGGGCGGCGCGCCGGGCGGCGCCCGTTCCCTTGCACCTCTGTCCTTGCAACAGGAGCATGCATGACCAAAGACTTGTATGACATCGGCGAGATCCCGCCGCTCGGCCACGTTCCCAAGAATATGTACGCCTGGGTGATCCGCAAGGAGCGGCACGGCCCGCCGGAAGAGGCGATGCAGCTCGAAGTCGTCCCCACCTGGGAGCTGGACAGCCACGACGTGCTCGTGCTGGTGATGGCCGCCGGCGTGAATTACAACGGCGTCTGGGCCTCTCTCGGCGAACCCGTTTCGACGCTCGACGGACACACAAGTCCGCACCATATCGCCGGCTCCGACGCCTCCGGCATCGTCTGGGCGGTGGGCTCGAAGGTCAAGCGCTGGAAGGTCGGCGACGAAGTCGTCGTCCACTGTAACCAGGACGACGGCGACGACGAGGAGTGCAACGGCGGCGACCCGATGTTCTCGACGTCGCAGCGCATCTGGGGCTATCAGACGCCGGACGGCTCCTTCGCGCAATTCTGCCGCGTGCAGGATCGCCAGCTGTTGCCGCGGCCCAAACATCTCACCTGGGAAGAAGCGGCCTCCTATACGCTGACGCTGGCCACCACCTACCGCATGCTGTTCGGCCACGAGCCGCATCGGCTGAAGCCCTCCGACAATGTGCTCGTTTGGGGCGCCTCCGGCGGCCTCGGCGTCTTCGCCGTGCAACTCTGCGCCGCCGTGGGCGCGAATGCGATCGGCGTGATTTCCGACGAGAGCAAGCGCGATTATGTCATGTCGCTCGGCGCGAAGGGCGTGATCAACCGCAAGGACTTCAAGTGCTGGGGCCAGCTCCCCACGGTGAATTCCCCCGAATTCCATGAATGGACGAAGAACGCCCGCGCCTTCGGCAAGGCGGTCTGGGACATCACCAATAAGAAAGACGTCGACATCGTCTTCGAACATCCGGGCGAGCAGACTTTCCCGGTCTCCTGCCTCGTGGCGAAGCGCGGCGGCATGGTGGTTTTCTGCGCCGGGACGACGGGCTTCAACCTCACCTTCGACGCGCGTTACGTGTGGATGCGGCAGAAGCGCATTCAGGGCTCGCATTTCGCGCATCTGAAGCAGGCGGCGGCGGCGAACCAGTTCGTGCTCGACCGGCGCGTCGATCCCTGCATGTCGGAAGTCTATGCCTGGGACAAGATTCCGCAGGCGCACACC
>JAWOLK010000081.1:0-22064 GCA_033853615.1 Beijerinckiaceae bacterium
GCGCTCGTCATCGCGCTGACGGTGCTTTACTTCCGGGGGCATTGAGCGTGGTCAAGCTGGACAGGATTTACACCCGGGGCGGGGACAAGGGCGCCACCTCGCTCGCCACCGGCGCGCGCCGGCGCAAGGACGACATCCGCGTCGAAGCCTATGGCGCAATCGACGAAACCAACGCCGCGATCGGCGTGGCGCGTCTCGCCGTCGAGCCACGCGACAAGGCGCTCGACGACATGCTGGCGCGCATCCAGAACGACCTCTTCGACCTCGGGGCCGAGCTCGCGACGCCGATCGACCCCGAAAAGCCGGCGCCCGATCCGGCGACGCGGCTCGTCGTCGTGCAGGCGCAGGTCGACCGGCTGGAGGCGGAAATCGACACGCTGAACGAGGGCCTCGCGCCGCTCAAATCCTTCGTGCTGCCGGGCGGAACGGCGGCGGCCGCGCATCTGCATCTCGCCCGCACGATCTGCCGCCGCGCCGAACGGATCATGGTGACGCTCGCCAACACGCCGGGCGAGCAGCTCGCGTCGACGGCGCTGCGCTATGTCAACCGCCTGTCGGATTTTCTCTTCGTCGCCTCGCGCTACGTCAACCGCGACTGCGGCGACGTGCTGTGGAAGCCGGGCGCGACGCGTTAGGCGCTCCCGCGACGATTGCCGCGGGAGGTCCCCCGCGGCTTTAGTGATGGCGCGGATGGTGGTGGTGGTGGTGGCAGTAGTTGCGGTGGCCGTGGTGGTGGCAGTGACGATGGCTGTGTCCGCCGCCCGCCGCATGCGCCGCGACGACGGGCGCGGCAGGGCGCACTGCTTCGCCATTGGCGACGCCGGCCGGACCGGCCCAGGCGGCGGAGGCGCCCGCCGTAAACAGGGCGGCAAAAGCGATTTTCGCGAAGGACTTCATGACAAGCTCCATTGACATGGGCGCTCCCGGCGCGACGGCGGCCGGCGCCCCCGCTCATGTATGAGAGAGAAACGCCGAACGCGCCAGCCAAGATCAAGCCTGCGCTATTTCGCCGCCTTGGCCAGCCAGGCGGCCATTTGCGGATCGTCGAGCGCGCCGGTCACTGTTTCGAGCTTGCCGTCCGCCCCGACCAGCGCGGTGAAGGGCAATTCGCCGCGCCAGTCGTGGTCGACCTCGAAATAGAGTTTTTCGGCGAATTCGTCGGCAAAGCCGAAATGCGCCCCCTCGGTGAGCCCGGCCTTGGCGAGCCGCGCCTCGGCCCGCTTGCGGTCGTTTTCCTGGTCGGTGTTCACGAAGACGACGTCGATCGCCTTCTTCTCCTGCAAGAGCTTCGCCCAATCGGGCAGCTCGGCGAGACAGGCCGGACAGGTGACGGACCAATAATGCACCGCGAGCGGGCGGCCCGGATGCGCCTTACGCAACTCGGCGAAAGAACCGGCGCGATAGGGCTTGAACTCGAGAGCCGCGGCTTGCGCGAGCACCCCGGCGAGAGCCCCGGCGACGAGAGCGAGACGGCGCAGCATCACCGCGCCTCCGCCGATTTCTGGCGGTGCGGCGCCTCGGCCTGCGCCTTGCCGAGCGGCAGCAGGCGGTAGCCCTCCGTGCGGGTGAGCCAGGAGAGATAGGCGACGCCCTTATGGTCGATCAGGATCGGATAGTCGGAGGCGTCCTGCGTCGAGGCGACGACCCGCGGGGCGCTCCAGCTCTTGCCGCCGTCGCGCGAGTCCTGCGCTCGAACCGTCGTCGTGGTTCCGTCGAACTCCTTCCAGGCCCGGTAGAGCCGGCCCTTCGACGCGAGCAGATAGGGGCGCGCCGGCGCGTGGTCGTCGTCGCCGAATTTCTCAGGCTCCGAGAAGCTTTTGCCGCCGTCCGCGCTGCGGGCGTAGAAGAGCCCCTGCCGCTTCTTGCCCTTGGTGAACCAGACGACGTGCCAGGCGCCGGCCGAATCTATGGCGAGCGCCGGACCCTGATGCGGGCAGGTGTTCGTCGCCCATTCATCCTCGCTGACGCGGCCGCCGTCGAGCTTCGTCCCGTCGGCCGAGAGTTTGGCGGCGTAATGGTCGCGCAGATTGCCCTCGAAGACATGCCGCCAGGCGAAGACCGGCTGGCCGTCCTTGTCGAAAGCCATGGACACACGGCAGCATTCGCAACTGTGGTCCATCAAAATATCCTTGCCCTTGAAGGTGACGCCGCCGTCGTCGGACCAGGCGGCGGCGATACCGCTGCCGGCGAAGTCCTTCCCCTCGGCTTTGGCCTTGGCCGCGTCGCGCTTGTCGAGCCAGACGGCGTAGAGGCGCCCCTTTGGCGAGACGCCCAAGACGTCGAAGCGCTGGCCCGTGTCGTCAACCAGTTTTTGCGCCGGCTCGAAGGTCTTGCCCCCGTCGTTCGAGCGCGCGGTGAAGACCGTCCCGTTATAGGTCTTTTCCGGGCGCAGCGTGTAGCTCGCCAGAAAAGCGCCGTGCGGCAGCGGCGTGAGTTTCGGCCGCGCCTCGCCATTGGCGTCGATCACGCCGTTCTCGGTCTTGGCGACGACGACCGCCGGCTCGAAACTCTTGGCAAGATCCTTGGAGCTTGCGGCATAGACCGTGTCGCCCACCGCAAAGGCGATCCAGAGCCGACCATCCCTGGCGAAGGCCGGATGCGCGGTCACGGCGCATTCGGGCTTCGGCTCGGCGCAGGCCGGCGCGGCGGCATGGCCCATATGGCCGGCGTGACCGCCAGGGGCGGCCGGGGCGGGCGCGGCCGCCGGAGCGGAGCGCTCCGCCCCCGCGGCGGGCGCGGCGTCTGGCGCCGCCGCCGGGGCTTCGGCGAGGGCGGGACCGGCCGCAAGGCCGGCGAGAAGAGCAAAGGCAAGATGTTTCATGAAAACCTCCGACGGGCGCGACCGTCCAGGGGCGACACATGGATCGCGCGCCCAAAGGCGCGCATTTCTCGCAAGTTAAAGACGCGCGCCCACTGGCGCGCGGCCCAAGGTCACAAGCTTCAGCGGAACTTGAACGTCTGAGACGCGTCGAAGGAGCCGGCGGGCGGCGGCGGCGCCTGCACTTTCGCGAGGATGCCCTTCACGATCTCGGCATGGGCGGGGCTCGAGCTTTTGCCGATCGAGACAGAGTCGATCCTGCCCTGCGTGTTGACGCGGAAACTGGCCGTGACTTCACCGGGGCCCGATTTGTTCTCCGGAGGCGTATGGCGGGCGATCTCGCCATAGAGCAGGCCGAGGAATTTGCTTTGCGACATGCCGCTCTGCGCCGCCGGCGCAACTGCGGCCGCGGGCTTCGGCGTCGCGGGCGCGGGCCTTTGCGCCGCGGCGGCGGGCGCAGCGGTTGCGGCGGGCTTCGCCGCTGGCGGCGCAGCGGCGGACGGCGAGGCCGCGGGCGTGGGCTTGGCCGTTTCGGCCGAGGCGCCCGTCGCGGCCAGGGCCGCAATAAGAATGGCGGCAGCCTTCATGAGACGACTCCAAGGAAATATTTCGCATCAAGCGCGAACTCGGCGGGCGAAGGCGCGCCGAGAGGTTTCGAGAAGCCGCGTTGGGCTTCTTTGCTGTTCAGTCCGAAGCCTTGCCGGCGGCAGACGCCGCCGCGGCAACCACCCGAAAGACGAAGAGACGCGGGCCGATGGAACCGGCCCGCGCAATCTCAGTCGAAGTGGAAACCCTGACTGACGAAGGCGGCGCCGCAATTGGACGGTCCGCGCGACGACGCGACGATCCGCCGCGCCAGCGCCACATGCGCGGGCGACGACCCCGACGCCGAGGCGATGGAGATCCCCCCGCCCGCATTGATGTGGAAGGACACCTGCGCCGAACCGGCCCCGAGGCTCGTCGCCCCCGGCGTGTGCCGGCGCAGCGCCGCGCTGACATGGGCAAGGCAGGTCGCCTGCGATTGCCCCGTGCCGCGCGCGCGACCCTCGGGCGCGCCATAGTGCCGCTCGGCCTGCGCCTCGCGGCGCTGCTGCGCCCGCTCCACCTCGCGCTTGCGCTCGACCACCTTTTTCTTCTGTTCGGTGGCCTCTTTCTTGGCCGGCAGCGGGATCGCGTCCGGGGCCATCACCATCGGCGGCGGCAGGGCGAGGTCCGGCTGTTCGGCGGCCTCCGGCGGCGGGGTTTCCTCCGCCTCGGTCACAGCCTGCGCCTCGAAGAAGTCGCCTTCCGGCACCAGCTCCATGCTGATCGAGTCGAGCGAGGAGACCTTCGGTATGTGGGTCGCCATCAGCCACACCGCGACGCCGGCATGGGCCAGCAGCACGATGGTGAAGGCGACCGGCGCCAGCCACTTGGGCTTCACCGGCGGATAGGCTGACCCGCGCGGCGCGGCCGGGGACGTGCGCGGAAGATCATGGGCGAGCGCCATATCGGTCATTTGGCCCCTCCCCCAGCCGCCGGAGCGGGCGCAGCGCCTGGGCGGGCCGCGGGCCCGGTCTTGCTGCGCGAGTTGGTCATGATCGCGATATGGGTGATGCCGTGCGAGGCCAGCCGATCCATCACGGCGACCACCTCGCCGTAATTGGCCTCGGTGTCGCCGCGCACATGCACGACGCGGCCGTTGTCGCCGCCCATCATCGCCTTGATGCCGTCGACGAGCGCGTCGGGCGACACATCGTCGGAGCCGAGCGACAATTTCCCGCCCTTGCCGACGGAGACGACGATCGGATCCTTCTGATTGAGCGGCTGCGCGGCGCTCGCCTGCGGCAGGTTGACCTTGACACCCTTGGCGAGCAGCGGCGCCGTCACCATGAAGATGATGAGCAGCACCAGCATCACGTCGACGAGCGGCGTCACGTTAATGTCGGCGAGCGGCTGATACAGGTCGTTGTTGCCGTTCTTCATGCGGGTCGGGAGAGCCATTACGCAGCCTCCCGCTTACGCGCGGCGGAGATGGCGCGGGAGACGAGCTCCATCGCCTCATCCTCGATATAATGCGACACCTGCTGGCCGACGCGGGCGAAAGCGGCGCCGATGCGGTTATAGCCGACGGACGCCGGAATGGCGGCGGCGAGACCATAGGCGGTGGCGGCGAGCGCCTCGGCGATGCCCGGCGCGACGACCGCGAGGCTCGTGTCCTGCGACTGGGCGATGCCGGCGAAGCTGGTCATGATGCCCCACACCGTCCCGAACAGGCCGATGAAGGGCGCGACCGAGGAAATCACCGCGAGATTGGGAAGTCCGCCCTCTTCCCGGGTGAGGAATTCACGCGCCGCGCGGGTCATGAATTCCGCGATGCGCTCGCGCCGCTCGCCGATCGACTCGCCGGGAACGTCGAGCGCCGCAGCCTGCTGTCCGGCCGCCTCGACAGGGGCCAGCACGCCGACCGGTCCGCCGGCGCGGGCGTTGCGCGCGTCCCTGCCGATGCGCAGCACCGAAAAGGCGCCGAGCGCGATCAACACCCAAGTGTAAACCGACGCAAGCACCAAAGTGAACATCACCGCCTTGCCGACCGGCCCGGCGTTCAGAAACATCGCGACAGGCGAAAGAGATGTCGATTCCATGAGCCTGACCCCCTCCCTGGGGCATTTTTAGGCTGTCGCCGCAGACGCTACGGCGCGCCGTTTTTTCGATAGGGCGTTCGCTATTTTTTTTCATACCCCACCCGACGATAAAACGGATGTGGGGAAAAAGCGAGACCGCCGCGCAACAGGCGGCGTGCGGCGACTCAGGCCGCCGCGACGGGAGCGGGAGGCGCGCGGGCGCCATTCACTGCGGGCGGCGCGGCGGTTTTGAGTTTCAGCGCCTTGCCCGCAGAATAGCGGACCGGGGAGGAGGAAAGTTGCGGCGGGCGCGACAGCGTGGCGACGCGCCCAGGCAAAACGGCGGCGCCGGCGACGGCCGCCAGACAGCATTGGCCGCAATCGATGTGGTCGCCGCCGCGGGCCGGTTGTGACGACTTGTTCGTCGTAAGCTCGCCGCCGAGATTATGGCAGGCGACGGCGCCTTCGGCGGACGACTGGGCGTGAACGAGATGCCCCCCTCGGGTCGAGCCGGACACCAACAAGGCGAAGACAAGAGCGCAGATCGCCGCGACGGCGGAAACCGCGCGCAATCCCCCACTCTGTGCCCTCACATGTGACATAAAAGTCTCATAGTGCATTTTTTACATTTTGACAACGCCGCCCCTCTTGGAAAGGACGGCGCGGCCCGGCAACATCAGCATACTCCGACCGTTATGGTCAACATGTCTGATTTTGCAAGGTCTGCCCCCGACATGCCTCGGCGCCTCGTCGCTTCGCTGCTGTTCTGCGTCGCGCTGTTCGTCCAGCTCGCCGCGCCGCTCGCGCGCGGCGTCGCGACGTCGCAGAGCGCGCCGAATGGGCCGGGCTTCGTCGCGCTGTGTAAATTACTGCACGGCGAAGATCGGGGCGATCACGGCGCGCCGAGCGGATCGGGCCTCCACGACCATAGCTGCTCGCTCTGCCAGACGGGCGTCAATGTCGCGCCGCTCCTGCCCGAGCAGATCTTCAAAGCCCGCCGCGCGGCCATTCCAACGCGCGTCGTCGTCGTAAAAACGCGCGACCGCGTCGCGTCCCGGCTCTTTCTACGCGGCCCTCCGGCTCGCGCGCCTCCTGCCTTGGTCGAAGCTCCCGCATCTGCGTAAGGGCGCCTTGCGCGTCCCGAGAGGCTTGGCCTGCGACCGCTGATCGAGCGGCGCTTTCACTAAAGGCAGAAATCATGATCCGCACCACTTTGTTGCGCGGCGTCTCCGCCGGCGCGCTCACCCTCGTCTGCGTCTCTCCCTGTGCTCAGAGCTTTGCGCAGGAGGCGCTTCCGACAATCGAAATCGGCGCAAGTCGCGCGCCCGAACGCACGACCGGCCCGGCGCCCGGCGGCGAAGACACATCCAAGGGCTCCCTCTGGTCGCCGACGCTCGCTGACGGCAAGCCGGCCTTCGTCGAGAAATGGCAATTGCCGAACCCGGTCTCCAGCGTCACGCGCAAGGAGATCGAGCGCACGATCAACATCGTCAATCCCGAGGATTCGGTGAAATATCTGCCGAGCCTCTTCGTGCGCAAACGCAATATCGGCGACACGCAGGCGACGTTGCAGACCCGCACCTGGGGCGTCGGCTCCTCGGCGCGCAGCCTTGTTTACGCCGACGATTTGCTGCTGACCGCGCTGATTGGCAACGACAACACCATCGGCGCCCCGCGCTGGGGCCTCGTGTCGCCGGAGGAGATCGAGCGCGTCGACTTCCTCTATGGCCCCTATGCGGCGCAGTATTCCGGCAATTCGATGGGCGGCGTGCTGAAGATCACCACGCGCATGCCGGACAAGCTGGAAGTCACCGCGAAGAACACCACGGCGATTCAGGATTTCTCGCTCTATGGAACGTCCGCCGGCCTCGTCACCAATATCACCAACATCTTCGTCGGCGACCGGATCAATGATTTCTCCTGGACAGTCTCCGGCAATTGGCAGCGCGGGTCGCAGCAGCCGCTGACTTATGTCAACGCCTCCGGCACAAATCTTTATGGCTATCCCGGGGCCTATTTCGCGACGAACAGATTCGGCGTTCCCGCGACGGTGCTCGGCGCGACCGGCAATCTCGCCAACGACCAGGTCAACGGCAAGTTGAAACTCGCCTATGACGTGACGCCGACGATCCGCGCGACCTATACGCTCGGCTTTTGGTCGAACGACGGCACGTCCTATCCGCAGAATTACCTTGCGGCGAACTACGCCCCCTTCTTCGGGCGCGCCTTCACGCCCTCGCCGCCCTGGCCCGGCCAGTCCGTCGCCCAGAACTTCGCCAGCGGCTATTACCGCATCCAGGAAAAGATGCTGACCAACGCCGGCGCGATCCGCTCCAACACCGGCGGGCTCTTCGACTTCGAAATCTCGGCGTCGAATTTCACTTATCTGCAATCCGATCAGCGCCAGCCCTTTTCGGGCGCCATTCCCTACGGCGGCTACACGGCGACTGGCAGAAATCAGATCTTCACAGGCACCTATTGGACGCTGTTCGACGCCAAAGGCATCGTGCGGCCGGAAGGTCTCCTGAAGGATCACGATATCAGCTTCGGCCTGCACGGCGACCACTTCAACCTCAACAATCCCACCTATCTGACGACCTGGTGGCCAGCGGGTCAGAACGCCGCCATTCCCGGCGTGGCGCAATCGATCAGCCAGGGTTCGACGCGCACACAGGCGCTGTGGGTGCAGGACGCGTTTAAGATCGATCCGAAACTGAAGCTCACTGTCGGCGTGCGCGGCGAGCACTGGACCGGCTCGAACGGCTATAATCAGTCGCTCGGCAGCCTCAACGCGGTCGGACTCGGCTCGACCGCGTCGCGGGCGTCGCTGTTGCCGGTGTTTCAGCCGGTGAAGAACAACACGCGCTTCTCGCCGAAGGGCTCGTTGCAATGGACGCCGGACGACATCTGGACGATCACCGGCTCGATCGGCATGGCGAACCGCTTCCCGACCGCGCGCGAACTCTACAGCCTCACCACCACGCCGGGCCCGACCGGGGTGCTCGCCAACCCGAACCCCAATCTGACGCCGGAAGTCGCGCTCACCAAGGAGGTCGCCTTCGAGCGTATGATCGGGACCGATGGCACGGGGCGCGTGACTTTGTTCGACGAAGAAGTGCGCGACGCGATTATTTCGCAATCGACCTTCGTTCCGGGGACGACGCAGCTCGTCAACACGCCGGTGAACGTGCAGCGGGTCCGAAACAGCGGCGTCGAGGTCGCCTTTTCGAAGCAGAATGTTCTGTTCAAGGGTCTGGAGTTGACCGGCAGCGCAACCTGGCTCAACGCGCGCATCGTTTCGAACCCCACCTGGGCGCCGACGGTGACGCTGGGCAATTTCTCGCCAAGCAACCCCGGCAATCTCGACTTCTGGGCGCTCTCCGTCGCGGGAAAGAACGTGCCGAACGTCCCGAACTGGCGCGGCACGGTGGCGGCCACCTACAGCCCCGACGACCATTGGGCCTTTACGGTGGCGATGCGCTACCAGGGCCGCATGTGGTCGACGCTCACCAACAACGACTTTACGCGGGGCGTATATGCGGCCTTCGATCCCTTCTTCGTCGTGGACACCAAGATCCACTACAAGCTGAACGATCGCTTCTCCTTCGACTTCGGCGTCGACAACATCAACAACTATAAATACTTCCTGTTCCACCCCTTCCCGCAGCGCACCTTCTATGTGGCGGGCAAGTATGAGTTCGGGGAAAACAAGGGCGCGCCGGGAATCTTCTTCACCGGCAATGAAGGCTTCATGCCGGATTTCGCCCGCTGGTTCCGGCCGTCCGACACGAAGTGGTTTTGACATAAAAAGCGGCCGACACCTCGTCGGCCGCCGCCCTGGCGCCCGCGAGCCTCACGTTCGCGGGATTTTTTCGCGCTCAGTGCGCGCTGTGCGCTTCGAGCTTGGCGACGCCGGCGCGCACCGCCGATTGCACTTTCTCGAAGGCGCGCACCTCGATCTGGCGGACTCGCTCGCGCGACACGCCAAACTCCTCCGACAATTGCTCCAGCGTGATCGGGTCATCGGCCAGGCGGCGCGCCTCGAAAATCCGGCGCTCGCGTGGGTTTAGCACGTCGAGCGCGCCGCGCAGCGCGATGTGGCGATTGGCGCTTTCCTCCTGCTCGACCAGAATGCGCTCCTGGTCGGAACTGTCGTCGACGAGCCAGTCCTGCCACTCGCCCTCGCCCTCCTCGCGCAACGGCGCATTGAGCGAGGCGTCGCCGCCCATGCGACGGTTCATTTCGATGACGTCCTGCTGACTGACGCCGAGGCGTTTCGCGATCAAGGCGACGTTCTCCGGCCTCAGATCGCCCTCCTCGAAGGCGGAAATGCGGCTCTTTGCCTTGCGCAGGTTGAAGAACAGCTTCTTCTGACTGGCGGTCGTGCCCATTTTGACGAGCGACCAGGAGCGCAGAATATACTCCTGAATGGCGGCCCTGATCCACCACATCGCATAAGTCGCCAGACGGAAGCCGCGGTCCGGCTCGAAGCGCTTAACCGCTTGCATCAAGCCGACATTGCCTTCCGAGACGATTTCGCCGATCGGCAGTCCGTAGCCGCGATATCCCATGGCGATCTTCGCCACGAGCCGAAGATGGGAGGTGACGAGCTTTGACGCCGCCTGGGTGTCCTCATGCTCGCGCCAGCGTTTGGCGAGCATATATTCCTCCTGCGGCTCAAGCATGGGGAACCGGCGAATTTCCGCCAGATAGCGCGCCAGGCCGTTCTCGCCCGAGATGATCGGAAGGGCACTCGCCATGTCTTGGTCCTCCTTACGGACTCCCGTTTGCAGCAAGCCCGCAATACGCGGTCGCTCACGCCGACCGCTCCGGGTTCATATAGGACTCTGATACCATGGCCTAAAGGCGGCAGGCTTGTTCAATAGCTTAAGCCAGGATTAAGTTTCGGTAATCCGCGGGGTGACCACAAGCCGCTATAGCTCGATAAACCTCGCCGCCACAACGAGAATCGCGAAAAGCACGGCTGAGACCACCGTGGTTATCAAAGCCTTCTTCAGCAGCAGGGGCGCGACCGGAGCGCCAGGGTCGGATCCCTCCGGGGCGTCGGCTGAGTCGTCTTCGTGCAGCGATCGCACGCCGAATGGCAGTATCGTGAACAGCACGATCCACCACATGGTGAAGTAAATTGCGATCGCTAGCGGCGTTTGAAAGGGCATCAGCGCTCTCTCCGCTTTTCTTTGCTGCGGCCGCGGCCCAACGGGCCGCCATGCGGCGGCCGCCCGGATGCTCACGCCTGTTCGAGTTCGACCAGCGTGCCGCAGAAATCCTTGGGGTGCAGGAATAGCACCGGCTTGCCGTGCGCGCCGATCTTCGGCTCGCCGTCGCCGAGCACGCGGGCCCCGGTCGCCTTGAGATGGTCGCGCGCGGCGAGAATGTCGTCCACCTCGTAGCAAACATGGTGAATGCCGCCGGCCGGGTTTTTCGCGACGAAGCCGGCGATCGGCGAGTTCTCTCCGTAAGGCTCGAGCAGTTCGATCTTCGTGTTCGGGAGCTCGACGAAAACCACTGTGACGCCGTGCTCCGCAATCGACTCGGGCGGCGAGACCTTTGCGCCCAGGGTTGTCCTGTAAACGGCCGAGGCCTTCTCGACGCTTTCGACGGCGATGGCCACATGATTGAGACGCCCGATCATCTGAATTCCCTGAAAGGTTCGGCCGCCGCCGGGCGGCCCTCGCTTGCGGCAATAAGCCGGGCGGGGGCGAATTTCAACCGGTTGCGGCGCACAAGACTCCTCGCCCGCGCTATTTGCGCTGGATCGAGCCGAGATAAGCCAGCAGCGCCTGGATCTGCTCGCTCGAAAAGCTGAAGGGCGGCATTTCGGCCCCTTCATGGCCGACGACGATCCCTTCGGCCAAGGCCTCCTCAAGATTGCCGAGCGGATAACGCTTGGCCAGCAGGCGGAAGGGCGGCGCCTTTGGATTGGCGCTTTCTCCCGCCTTCCCGATAGCGTGGCAGCGACCGCAGTTCGCCTTTGCGAGCCCGCGTCCGCGTTCGACGTCTCCCGCGGCGGCTGGAAGCGACGCGAAAAATGCGATCGCCGCCAAAGAGCGGCCGAGCCGGCGCCTCATGCTCATCCGCCTTATTGCCGCACGACCAGCACGGAACATTTGGCGTGCCGCACGATCGTTTTGGCGTTGGAGCCCAGCAGATAGGTGGCCATTGTCGGGCGGTGCGAGCAGACGACGATGAGATCGGCGCCCCAATCTTCCGCCTCCGCCAGAACTTCCGGATAGACAGCGCCGAAACGCAACGCCGTTGACACCCGCTCCTTGGGATAGTCGAGTTTGGCGGCGATGGCTTTCAGCTCCGCTTCGGTCGTCTCGCGCAATTGATCGTCAAAATCGGGCGGCACATAATCCATGAAGGCGATCGGCACCAGCGGCTGCACATTCAGGAGCCGCAGCTCCGCCCCGGCGAGCGGGCCCAGCGAGAGCGCCGCCGCGATCGCCGGCTCCGTCATCTCCGGCTCGGCAAGATCAAGCGGCACGAGGATTTTCTTGTACATATCGGCCTCCAACTATGTCTCGACCGGCTCAGCCAGGGAAAGGACCCTCAGAATTGTCGGCTTCGACAAGCTCGGCGTCAATGAGGTCGCCGGAGGGCCGCAAGCGTAGGTCCGACCGGGTCGCTGCGATGGTTTCGATGCCGCGGCGAATCTCGGGGTTCCGTTGCATCAGCATATGCAGGTCGAAGGCGTCGAGCGCCAGCAATTTGGTCGGTTGCAGCGCGCGCACATTGGCCGTGCGCCGAGCCTTGCGCAAAACTGCGACCTCGCCGAAAAACTGCCCTTCCCCGAGCTGGACGGGCCCCTCGGGCAAGTCGATCTCTACTTCGCCGGAGGCGATGAAATACATCGAATGCGCTTCCTCGCCGCGCCGCACGATCAGCGCCCCCGCGGGAACTGATTGCGCGCGCAGATAGCGCATGATCTCGGCGATGCAGGATGCGTCCAAAGAGGCGAAGAGCGGCACGCGCGCGACCATGCCCCAGGTCACGACAAATTCTCGCCGATGGATTTCCTCTGCGAAAGCGGTCGCAACTATGCCGACCGGCAGGCCCAGCATGACGAAGCCGGTGATCATCGTCACGGAGGCGATCACCCTGCCGGCCGGCGTGACCGGAATCACGTCCCCGTACCCAACGGTCGCGATCGTTTGGATCGCCCACCACATGGTCGCCGGAATCGACCCGAAGGCGTCGGGCTGGGCGGCGCGCTCCGCGACATGCATTGCCGCGGAGGCGAAGAGCACGACGCCGAACAGCACAATGGCGGTCGCCGCCAGCGCCTTGCGCTCGGCTTCAAGAACCGCGACCAGAGAGCGGATGCCCGGCGAGTAACGAGCGAGTTTGAAGAAGCGCAAGAGCCGAAGAAACAGCAGGATCCTCAAATCGCCGCCGAAGAAGAAGGAGGCATAGAAGGGAATGATCGCGCCGAGATCGATCAGCGCCGATCCCGAGCGAACGAAAGCCCACCGCGCCGCCCAGGCAGGCATGCCGAAATAAGGCGTAAGATCCGGAGCGCACCAAAGGCGAAGCCCATATTCAAGCGTAAAGGCGGCCCCGGCGGCATATTCCGTGGCGAGAAAGAAAGCGCCGTAGTCGTCCGCCATAGTCGGAACGGACTGGAGCACCACCGCCGCGACCGACAACAAAACCAGCAAGACCAAAGATGCGTGGACCAGGCGCGCCGGCCCGTCGTTCTGCGCGCCGCCGTCGAGCAGCAAAAGCACGCGCTGTCGAAGGGTTAGCCGGCGCGAGCTGCTCATTGCGCGGCTTTCTCCCGAAGCGCCTCCTCGATCGAGGCCAGCGCCGCGTCAATGGCTTCGGCGTTGGGGCCTCCCGCCTGCGCCATATCCGGACGACCGCCGCCGCCCTTGCCGCCGAGCTTCGCGCTCGCCACCCGCACGAAGTCCACCGCGCTGAATCGGTCGGTAAGATCCTGGGTGACGCCGACGACGATTCCGGCCTTGCCGTCTTCCGAGGCGTTGGCGATCGCGATGACGCCGGAGCCGACCGCTTTCTTCGCGTCGTCCACAAGCGCCTTCAGATCCTTGGCGTCGATGCCGCTCACAGCGCGCGACAGCAACTTCACCCCGCCCACGTCGCGCACCTTATGATCGGCGCCGTCGCCGCCGCCCATTGCCAGCTTGCGCTTGGCGTCGGCGAGTTCCCGCTCCAACCGTTTTCGCTCATCGAGCAGCGTCGCGAGGCGCGACGGCGCCTCTTCGACCGGCGCGCGGACCAGCGCGGCGATATCGCGCAACGCCCGGGACTGGGCGACGAGTTGCGACCGCGCGCCCTCCGCCGTGCGCGCCTCGATGCGACGCACGCCGGAGGCGACCGCCCCCTCCGAAACGATTGAAATCAGCCCGATGTCGCCCGTGCGAGACACATGAGTGCCGCCGCAAAGCTCCACCGAGAACGGCCGGCTTGCTGCGACCGCGGCCCGGCCCATCGAGACGACGCGGACTTCATCGCCATATTTTTCGCCAAAGAGCGCGCGGGCGCCGGATTGGATCGCATCCGATTGCGCCATCAGCCGCGTCTCGACCGGCGCATTGTCCTGCACGATCTCATTCGACAGCCGCTCGACTTCCGCGATTTCCTCCTCGGACAGCGGCTTTGGATGAGTGAAATCAAAGCGCAGTCGGTCCGGCGTGACCAGCGAGCCTTTTTGCGCAACATGGTCGCCGAGCACAATGCGCAGCGCCTCGTGCAGAATATGGGTCGCGGAATGGTTGGCGCGCGTAGCGCGGCGGCGGGCGTGGTCGACGTCCAGCGACAGGGCCATGCCGACGGAGAGCTCGCCCTCTTCGACGACGCCTTCGTGAACGATGAGATCGCCGAGCTTCTTCAGCGTGTTTCCGACCCGGAAACGAACGCCCTTGCCGGTCATCGTCCCCACGTCGCCGACCTGGCCGCCCGACTCGCCGTAAAACGGCGTCTGGTTGAGCACCACGGCCCCGCGCGCCCCCTTGCCGAGATGGAAGGTCTCCGCGCCGTCGTGCAGCAAGGCGACGATCGCGCCCTCGCTTTTCTCCGTGTCATAGCCAAGAAATTCTGTAGCGCCGACACGCTCGCGAATGGCGAACCACACGGCTTCGGTCGCGGTTTCGCCAGAGCCGGCCCAGGCCTTGCGGGCGTCTGCGCGCTGACGCTCCATGGCCGCGGCGAACCCCTCCTTGTCGATGCCGATGCCGCGAGGGCGCAGCGCGTCCTCGGTCAGATCGACAGGGAATCCATAGGTGTCATAAAGTTTGAACGCCGTTTCGCCTGAGAGACGATCGCCACGGCAGAGCCCGGTGGTCTCCTCGTCGAGTATGGCGAGACCACGCGCCAGAGTCGTGCGAAACCGCGTTTCCTCGGTCAGCAGCGTGTCCTTGATCAGCGCCTCGGCGCGAATGAGCTCGGGATAGGCCTGCCCCATCTGGCGCACGAGCTCTGGCACAAGGCGCCACATCAGCGGTTCGGCCGCGCCCAATTGCTGAGCGTGGCGCATTGCGCGGCGCATGATTCGGCGCAGCACATAGCCACGCCCTTCATTGGAGGGCGTCACGCCATCCGCGACGAGAAAGGCCGAGGCGCGCAAATGGTCGGCAATGACGCGATGGCTCGCCGCCTGCGGGCCGGAGGCGCTCACGCCGGTCGCTTCGGCGACGGCGCCGGTCAGGGCGCGGAAAAGGTCGATGTCATAATTGGAGGTGACGCCCTGCATCAGCGCGGCGATGCGCTCGAGCCCCATGCCGGTGTCGATCGAGGGCCGCGGCAGCGGCACGCGCTGGCCCGGCGCCACCTGCTCATATTGCATGAACACGAGATTCCAGAACTCGAGGAACCGATCGCCGTCCTGATCCTCGCTGCCGGGGGGGCCGCCGGCGAGGCTGTCGCCCTGGTCGTAGAAAATCTCCGAACAGGGTCCGCAAGGTCCCAGATCGCCCATGCTCCAGAAATTATCGGAGCTCGCGATCCGGATGATTCGCTCGTCGGGAAAGCCGGCGATCTTCTTCCAAAGATCATAAGCCTCGTCGTCGTCATGGTAGACCGTGACCAGCAGACGATCCACCGGCAGGCCGAATTCGCGGCTGATCAGCGTCCAGGCGAGCTCGATCGCGCCCTCCTTGAAATAATCGCCGAAGGAGAAATTCCCCAGCATTTCAAAGAAGGTGTGATGTCGCGCCGTATAGCCGACGTTGTCGAGATCATTATGCTTGCCGCCGGCGCGCACGCATTTCTGAGCGCTGGCGGCGCGGGAGTAACGGCGCTTCTCGACCCCGGTGAACACGTTCTTGAACTGCACCATGCCGGCGTTGGTGAACATCAACGTCGGATCATTGTGCGGAACGAGCGGGGACGACGGGACGTTCTCGTGCCCGTTGCGCACGAAATAGTCCAGAAAGGCCGAACGGATCTGATTGACGCCGGTCATTGTCGCTTGGCTCGCTGTTTTTGAAGTTCAGCGGCGCCGCCAAAGGGCGCGCTGGCATGTCGACTTTTCTGCGATATGCCAGTTAGGCGCCGTTTCGGCAACGAAAAAGGCCGAGGCGCCCAATCGGCGCCCTGCCGCCCTTGAAGGCGCAGCCGGGCCGCCGCCATTCAGGCGTCGTCGCCCTCGGCGTCGCCGTCAGAGGCGGCGTCGAGGATCCGCTCGGCGATCAGACCGGCGTTTTCGCGGATCGCTTGCTCAATCCGCGCCGCGGCCTCGACGTTCTGCCGCAGAAACGCCTTGGCGTTTTCGCGCCCCTGGCCGAGCCTCTGACTGTCATAGGAAAACCAGGCTCCGGATTTCTCGACCACGCCCGCCTTCACTCCAAGGTCGATCAGCTCGCCGACCTTGGAAATGCCCTCGCCGTACATGATGTCGAATTCGACCTGCTTGAACGGCGGCGCCACCTTGTTCTTCACCACTTTGACGCGCGTCTGATTGCCGATCGCCTCGTCGCGGTCCTTGATCGCGCCGACGCGGCGAATATCGAGACGCACGGAGGCGTAAAATTTCAGCGCATTGCCGCCCGTCGTCGTCTCCGGAGACCCATACATGACGCCGATCTTCATGCGAATCTGGTTGATAAAGATGACGAGCGTGTTCGAGCGCGCGATCGACGCCGTGAGCTTGCGCAGCGCCTGGCTCATCAATCGCGCCTGCAGGCCGGGCTGCACCTCGCCCATTTCGCCCTCGATTTCCGCTCGCGGCGTCAGCGCCGCGACCGAATCGACGACGAGCACGTCCACTGCGCCGGAGCGGACCAGAGTGTCGGTGATTTCGAGCGCCTGTTCGCCGGTGTCCGGCTGCGAAATCAGGAGATCGTCGAGATTGACGCCGAGCTTGCGCGCATAGACCGGGTCGAGCGCATGTTCGGCGTCGACGAAGGCGCAAACGCCGCCGGCCTTTTGCGCCTCAGCGATCACGTGGAGCGTCAGCGTCGTCTTGCCGGATGATTCGGGACCGTAAATCTCAACGATGCGCCCGCGCGGGAGGCCGCCGACGCCGAGCGCTATGTCGAGGCCGAGCGAGCCCGTCGAGACCGTCTCGATCTCAACGGCCTTTTGATTCTTGCCGAGCCGCATGATCGAGCCTTTGCCGAAGGCGCGCTCGATCTGCGAGAGGGCGGCGTCCAGCGCCTTTGTCTTGTCCACGGAGGTTCCTTCCACGAGGCGGAGATTGGCTTGGCTCACGGCGAAATCCTTCTGGCACGGGTCGGGCGGCCCGCGCAACGGCGGCGCCGCGCGGAGCGCCGAAACAACCCCGCGATTCAAGATTGTGCATTGTTTGTTCCATTTGCCAAGTTCTTTTTTTGTTCGAGGCCGGGGATAGTCCTATCGCCCCTGAACAGTAATCTGCGCGCCGCCGCGGTGAAGCGCGTATCCCCTACGCGCAGCCAAGGGCGAGGACTTTGGGGGCTCATGGGCGCCGCGGTTGGCGAAGTGAGCCCCGCCGCCGAGCTGCCGCCCACGGCTTGCCACCAGCCGCGGCCCTGTCAGTTCGGACTGGAAAGGACGAGGGCGCGGCTGGCGCTACCGTTGCACTAGGGGCGCAGCAGGACTGTATAGAAATTGCCCTTTGAGTCGTTATAGCCGGTGAGGACGGTCCCGGCCTCGTTGATATCGTTTGCGCGGACGTTCAAGGCGCCGATCGGAGCGAAGGCCTGGTTCGCATTCAAATCCATGGGAACGGTGCTTGACGTGCTGCCCGCCGGCCACAGGACCGCCGTGTAACCAGTCGACAAGGAGGCTGCGCCGACCGCTACGCCCTGGCTGTTGACGGAAGTGACGCTTAGGCTGGCGCTGCCCGCGTATGTCAATTCGGTGAGGGTCGAGGTGGTCAGATTGTAAACATATGGCCGGCCCGAACAGTTTCCGGCGACCCAAACTGGATTGGCGTTCGTAGTCGCTTGGCTCACGCGAACTGGCCGGCAGCTCGTGGCGGCGCTAAGATTGGGGACGAACGCGACGGCGCCATTTGCATCTACGACAAAGCCATGCTCGGTACCGTCGGCCGCCTTGTACCAGCCTGTAATCAAACCGCCGTCATTGATGTCGGTTGCGATCGCTTGTGTGGTGGGGCTGCTCAGGTACGGATCAGTAAAATTGACGAGCGAGAGTTTGCCGTTCTGAAACGTGACCGACCGCCCGAAGCAAGTCGAACCCACGGCCACGCCCAAATTATTGACGGCGGAAAGCGTCGTTCCGGTGCAGGGAGCCCCGGGAAGCACGCCGGTATAGCTGACGGCGCCGGCGGAATAGAGCCAGGAGCCGCCGCCGGTGCTCGAGCCGCCGGTTCCGACCAGCATGAGCGTGTTATTGATCGCCGCGCCAGAGGAGTTGACGCCGCTGGGGAATGCGTTGACGAGCTTGGTGACGTTCTTTCCATCAAAAAACCAGGGTGAAACAAAGCAATATTTGGCGTGGTCGAATTGCGTGTTGATATTCGAGCATGAGGAGACATAGTTTCCGACCACGGAACCATTGCCGCTCATGCGCACAGCCGATCCGGGCGAGTTGATCGATTGCGCGGTATAGGCCGAAGCCTGCGGCGTCCCGACTAAGAAGACACTCGCAGAAGCGGCAATCAAACAAGATATCAGCGACACCCTTGGTTGAAACAATTTGACAGTCACACTTAGCCTCCTCATATCTAATTCAGCACATGCTAATTTTAGTTCGTTCAAACGAGGGCGCGCCTTCCTCTGCGAACGTCCTGTTATCCGGCGAATGGTTTGTCTAGGCCACGCCTCTCGTTAGCGCCTCAAACGCTTCGACTGGCGCCGAGTGGCGCTGCATCAAAACATAAAAGGGGCGCGCGCTCCTACGAAGGGCGCCGCCTTGGAAACCCGAGCCGGCGCCTCATTCGTCAAATCTCTGCCGATTCGTAGCTCGTTATTTCCATCCCAACGCAGATTTCAGTTATTTCCGGAATCGTCCAAGCCATCATTACCTCTCTCTTTCCTCAGTGGGAGTCATTTGCGGACCAATCAATGATTCCACCAGTCCAGCCATTTGGGCTCGCTCGTGGTTCCGATTGTCGCCAGATACGCAGCGATGTTGATCGCATCGGTTGTCGTCGCGCCGGTTGTTCCGATGAAAGACCGCATTCCTCCGTCTTTCTCTCCGCCTTTCATCGCGTCGGTGACATCGGTTGTGCCAGAATGCTGAACATTCGGCCCCATGCCGCCGGCGCCGTTATTTCCATGACAGCCATAGCAATTGTATTGGAGCCAAGCCTTGCGTCCTGCGCCTGCGTCGGCGTGTGCTGTGCTAACGGTCGAAATCGCCATCACAGAGCTGACAGCGAACAAGAGTAGACGCATAATTTCAATCCTCCTTTTCGGCAAAATACAACCGTTGCCGGTTGCCTCGCTCAGCGATCAGTTCACAGGGATGGTCGGAACGCCATCGTCCTTTAGAATTGCTGCGATCTCCGCTGAATGACGGTCGAGCGCTTGCTGCAAGCGATCCCTGAAAGCGTCTTGGTTCTTGCGCACGCCGATCGCCATCGGAAAGACAAAGATCAGCTCGGGCATCTTGGGATCGCTGGTGATAGGCTCGAT
The DNA here is from genome assembly GCA_033853615.1 of Beijerinckiaceae bacterium. GTDB lineage: Bacteria > Pseudomonadota > Alphaproteobacteria > Rhizobiales > Beijerinckiaceae > Methylosinus. The sequence continues at coordinate 19,488 of JAWOLK010000081.1, forward strand.
TTTTAAGGCGTCGCCGAACGCTTTCGCGAAATAGCCGGCGAAGGGTCCCCAGACGAAGGCGACATCGATGCGCCCGTCTGCGACAGCGTTGATGATGCGGCCTTGGGGGTTATCCGATCCATCCTCGGACCACATCGGGAAGGGAGTGATTTGTTGATTTATGCCGCGGCGCGACAAGGAAACCGCGGGCGGAATGGTCGCGCCCTCATTCCCGACGAGTTGTAGTCCTATGCGCGCTTCATGCAGCCAAGCATCGTCAAATGACGCAAAGTGTCGGGAATCGTTCGAGCGAGTGACGGCGACGTAACTTGACTTGAAGTAGGGACGCGTCGTGGCCACCGCAGGGAGACCCAAGGGCACGCTGACGACAGCGTCGCAACGCTCGTCGAGCAAAGTGCGCCTCAAGAAACTCTTGTGTTCCGCAAACCAGAAAAAATCGAGCTGCGCATGCATGTCTTCCGCGAGGAGAGCGGCGATCTTGTTTTCAAACCCCTCTCGCGTTTTGCTCGAATACGGAAGGTTAGCCGGGTCAGCGCAGACAACCAATTTTTCGCTTGCGGGAGAACTCTCCGTCTCACTGGCAATGGCGGGGAGCGCGAGGCCGACGAACGCCGCAGCCGCCAACCAGGCAGAAAGCCTATTTGAACTCATCAAGGCACAAGCTCCGATTTGTTTAAGGAGATGAATAGCGCGCGGCGTGAAAGCCGCGCGCGGTTCGCTCAAGGAAGCTTGAAGACGTGGACGTAGCCGCTCGTGACGGTGGTCGCCGCCGGCTGCGCTTGCTTCGAACCGTAAGACACGGCCGCCCTCGCCTGCGGCAGCGCAGAATCGCCGAAGGTCGTCCCCGCAGGGCACGGACCACCAGCGAACCCGCCATTCAAAAAGCCGAGGCCCGTGGTGATCGCGACGCGTTGCTTGCCGTCCGGTCCCTTGAAGGTGATCGGAGCAGAGGTAATGCCGCACTCCAATTGTTTGGAAAACAGCACCTTGCCTGTCGTCGCGTCCAAAGCTTTGAACTGTTTGTCGAGAGTTCCGTAGAACACGACGTCGCCTGCAGTCGCCAGGGCGCCGCCGAAGACCGGAAGCGCTTCTTTCAACGACCAGGCGCGCTGGCCTTTCACAGGATCAAAAGCGACAAACTCGCCCATATTGCCGCCAGCGCCCGGCTGTATCGCAAGGCTCGCCCCGGTGAACGGCGTGCCGGCGATATAGTTGACCTTCAGCGGCTCGTAATTCATGCACATGTTGTGCGCGCCGAAGTAGAATAATTTGGTCTTCGGCGAGAAAGCGGAATATTCCCAATCCTTCGCCCCGAAGGCCGACGGGCAGATGTTGTAGGTCATCACACCCTCATGCGTGAGCGTCGATGACACGACCTGCGGCAGGCCGGTTTTAAGGTCGACGCCCGTCGCCCAGTTGGCGAAGCTGAAGGAATTGGCGCTGATCAGCTCGCCCGTCGCCCGGTCCAAAACATAAGCAAAGCCGTTCTTGTTGAAGTGGACGATGACCTTGCGCGGGACGCCATTGATCGGCAAATCAACGACCGTGTCTTCGTTGACGGCGTCGTAATCCCAACTGTCATGCGGCACGAGCTGGTAGGCCCACGCGGCTTTACCGGTGTCGGGGTTGCGGGCGAAGATCGACGCGCCCCATTTGTTGTCGCTACGCCGCGGGTCCGGATTGCTGCTGTCGCCAAGGCGCATGTCCGGATTAAACGTTCCAGGCTGCGACGTGCCGTAGAAAATCAAATCAAGGTCCGGGTCGTAGGTGATCCAGGCCCATGAGGTGGCGCCGCCCTGCTTCCAGAGCGTGTTCGGCCAAGTGGTGGAGCCGAGGTCTTTTCCGCGGTCTTTTGCGTAAAACGGATGGAAATTCGAATCGATCAGAACTTCCGCGTCGGGACCGGTCGCGTAAGCTTGCCAGACCAACTTGCCAGTGCTGAGGTCAAGGGCGCGGACCGATCCGCGCACACCCATTTCCGATCCGGAGCTGCCGAAGATAACTTTGTTTTTCACAATGATCGGCGCGGTGTTCAACGTCTCGCCCATCCATGGATCGGCGACTTTCGTTCTCCATTTCTGCGTCCCGGTCTTCGCGTCAACGGCGACGACATTGCCATCGAGCAAGGTATAAACAACCAAGCCGTTCGCATAAGCCGCGCCACGATTGACAATGTCGCAACATGTCAGCCCCTGCGCATATTCCGCGGGCTGAGGGTCGAACGTCCAAAGGGCCTGCCCCGGATGCGTGAGGTCGAGCGCAATCAGCTTGTTTGGGAATGGCGTGACCACATACATCACATTCCCGACGACGAGCGGGCTGCCTTGGTGACTCCCTTTTGTGCCGGTCGGGTAAGAAAATTCTTCGACGAGCGCGCCGACATTGGCCGGGGTGATGTCAGCAAGCCCGCTGAATCGCGTCCCTTGCTGCGTTCCGCCCGCAGTCGTCCACTCGCCGCCGGTCTGAACAGGAGGTGAAGCCGTCTGCGCAAAGGCAGCGTTTGGCGTCGCCCACAAGCCGATGAGGAACGAAACAGCGAGGCCAAAACCTCTCGCGTGATTTCCCGACGAGGGTTGG
>JAWOLK010000082.1:0-3094 GCA_033853615.1 Beijerinckiaceae bacterium
ATGTGCGGGCCGAAATTCTGCTCGATGAAGATCACGCAGGACGTGCGCGACTACGCGGCGACGCTGAACGATCCGGCCAAGCGCGCCATCGCCGGCGAAACGCTCACGGCCGAAGAAGGCATGGCGCAGATGTCGAAAAAATTCCTCGACCTCGGCGCCGAGGTCTATGTCGAGAAGGCCGCGGCGGATAAAGCGGCGAACAAGGCGCTTTAATCTGTCTAGAGTAAAAATTGGCGCATCCGAAAAATTACCTAAGTACGATGTGGCAGTTTCGTTCTTAGCGAGGGACGAACCCACGGCTACCGCGCTCGCGGGCCGTTTGACCGGTGGCCTAAAGGTTTTCTTCTTTCCGCGCAATCAAGAGGAGCTGGCCGGGACCGAAGGTCTCGAGTCGATGCGCACTCCGTTCCTATCGGAATCGAGAGTAAATGTCGTGCTCTATCGAGAGATGTGGGGTCAGACTCCGTGGACGCGGGTCGAAGAAACCGCCATCAAAGATTCCTGCTTAGACCGTGGATGGTCTTCACTATTTTTCATTGTCCTGGATAAGAACGATAAGCTTCCAATCTGGCTCCCAAATACTCACGTCCGGTATAACCTTGAAGACTACGGCACTGAACAAGCGGTCGGAGCAATTAAGGCCCGTGTTCAGGAGGTCGGCGGTGCGCTGCGAAGTTCGGCCTCGCCAGCTTGGCGAAGACGTAACCCGCCGCATAAGTCGATAGCTGCAATTTGAACACCCTGTTGAAGCCGGCGGCGACGTATATCGGACCGTTACTTCTCCAGATTTCTCCATCGCTCGCGTCTGGTCGCGTATGCGTGTAAGGCGAAAGCTCTTCATAAAGGGCGTCCATCCACCCGTTGTGTTGCAGGGCCGTGGAGTGGATCGGCCCCTTAGTCGCTCCCCGGAGCTTGCGGAGGCAGGTCGCGAACGGCAGGCCGCCAATGTTGTGCTTTTTCCAGCGAATGTAGTCAGAGTCGTTTGGAACCAGATTACCGACGGCGCCGGTCGCCATCAGCTCAAAAGCGCTGCGAAGGTCAGATACCGCCGAGCGATAAAATCCGTGCAAAGTGCTGAACGCGCTGGCCTGAAAGCAATCGCCGGCGTCTAGCATCACTCCGAAAAGCTCATCGTGGACATCGCCGACCGCCTCGATCCAATTGCCCCAAAGGCCGTAAAGCATGGCGAGCTGCGAGCCGTGATGATTTGAGGTCGTCAGGGCCACGTCGTCAGGCAGGTGCATGAGGCCCGACCAAACTTCTTCGGAAACAGGGTCCGTCGGTCCTCGCCGCTTGCCACCGGGAATCAGAAAGACTTCGTCGGGCAGCAGGCTCCGATCCGAACGGAAATCTCTTGCGGCGATACGCTTGGACATTGCGGGCGCCCGATTTAGCGTTGATATTTTGGCCGTAGTCACGTTGCTGAAATCTTCAAGCCCTTTGGGAGAGCGAATTTTTATTTACTCCCCAAACACCCAGCGGATGATGCGCGCGTCCCTCTGATAGCCGCCGTTCTTGGCAAACGGCTCGTTGTTCCAGAAAGCCTCCGCCGCGGCGCGGTCCGGCAGTTCGAGGAGGAGCGCGGTGCCAATATTGTCGGCGCCGTCGGCCGAGCGGATCGGGCCGCGGAAGATGAAGCTCTCGCCATACGACGCGAAGTAGGATTCGTGGGCGTGGAGGTGCGTCCGGAAGAACTCAGGGCTTCCGGTCTTCGGTCCCGTGCACAGGAACTGCTGCAGGCCCTTGCGGCGATAGTCGGCGGCGCGCTTGCCGAAGCTGTTCGACCAGCGGTGCATTTCGACGCGTTGATAGATGCCGGCCTTGCTCAGGGGCTCGCCCGCCATGAATGCGTCGGCGGCGGCGCGGTCGTCGAGCTGCATGAAGAACGATGTGCCCAGCGTGTCGCGGCCATCGTCCGAGACAAAGTGGCCGTAGCCGATGACGCGCTCGCCGAAGCTTTTAACGTAGCGCGTCTGCTCCGCCAGCAGGCGGCGCCGGGCGTCCGCCGCACCTGGCTTATCCCAGCAATAGATCGCCCACTGCGCCGGCTTGGTGCGGTAGTAATCCTTCAGCGCCTCGCCGGTGAGGCCATAGCGCGGATCGCCGGGCAGATATCCGGGCGCTTCTCCGGTTGGCATTTTGCTTGCCTCCAAAAAGGCGGGCCGGATCAAGCTCGGCAACGACCACGCCGGCATCGGCCCCGCAGCGGGGCAAGCGCGATGGGGTGCCCCACGTGGGGCAGGACCGATGCGCTTACTTCAGCGACAGCGCCAGTCCGCTCAGATCCAGGCTGACGATCAGGCCGGTCTGCTCGCCGGCAAGCGTCAGCACGGCGCCGTTCTGGTTGGCCAGCACCACGGCCTGCGCGCCCTTGATGATGGCCGCGCCGCCGCCCGCTTGGCCGTAGACGCCGTTGATGTCGGACGGGCGGTGGATATTGCTGACGGTGCCGTGGAGGCGCGTCTCCGAGGCGCCGAAGGTGAAGCCGTAGCTCAAGCCCCCGACTCCCAGTGGGTAGCTGCGGCCCTGGAACGTCAGCGTGCCTTCGCCGGCCGAGCCACCCACGACGAACCCCGCCTTGAAGATGCGGATGACGATCGTGCCGTCGTCGGCGTTGGCGACCGACGCCGCGCCCAAAAACGAACCGCCGACCAGCGCCGCGATGGCGAGGAGGCCGGCTCTCAATCCCGACGAAATTTGCATGGTCAGTTCTCCCTCACAGCAAAAGCGCCGCGGCGCATGAACGATTCGGCACTGTACCCCGGCGCCAGGACGGGCGCCATGACGGGCGCCATGACGGCCACCATGAACGGTGGAATGCCCTTGTTCTCCTGGGGGCTCGCCGATGATTATCCGGGTGAGCAAGCGTAGCCCGGATTGAGTGAAACGAAATCCGGGATCAAGTCGTCGGCGGCCCGGATTTCGCGTTGCTCAATCCGGGCTACTTGCTCGCCGGTCAGCTTTCAGATCGTCCACCGGGCATAGCCGTTCGCAGAACGGCGTCGCTTCGCTCGCCTATGCCGGTGGTCCATACCGCTTCGCGATTCCACATGGATTGCCGGATCAAGTCCGGCAATGACGGGCCCTCAAGACC
>JAWOLK010000083.1:0-4306 GCA_033853615.1 Beijerinckiaceae bacterium
GCTGACGGCAAAACTGCAGGCGCTCGAAGACAAATCCGGCATTCAGCTCGTCGTCGCCACGGTTCCCTCGCTGCAAGACCAGGACATAGAGGACTACGCCAACGGCCTCTTCCGCGCCTGGCGGCTCGGCGAGGCGAAAAAGAACAATGGCGCGCTGTTTCTCATCGCCCCCAAGGAGCGCAAAATGCGCATCGAGGTGGGCTATGGGCTGGAGGGCGTGCTCACCGACGCGGTCGCCAAAATCATCATTGCGACGGCGGTCGCGCCGCGTTTCAAGGCCGGGGATTTTTCGGGCGGCGTCGAGCGCGGCGTCGACGCCATCATCGAGACGCTCTCCACCGACAAGAGCGAATGGACAGAGCGCGCGAAGAAGAGCCGCGCCGACGCGGCGGACGATCTCGCGCCGCTGATTCTCTTCGCGCTGTTTCTCGTCATCCTGTTCGCCATGGCGCGGGCGTCGCGCGGCGGCGGTTTTCGTGGTGGGGGCTATCGTGGCGGCGGGCCTGTGATTTTTCTGCCGCCGCCCGGCGGTTTCGGCGAGTGGCGCGGCCCGGGCGGCGATTCGGGCTGGGGCGGCGGCGGCGATTTTGGCGACGGCGGTTTCTCGGGCGGGGGCGGCTCGTCCGGCGGCGGCGGCGCCTCGGGGGATTGGTGATGCGGCTCAGCGCTGAGGATTACCGGCGGATCGCCGCGGCCATCGCCGCCGCCGAGCAACAGACGGCGGCCGAAATCATCTGCGTGCTGGCCGGCCGCTCGTCCGATTATCATTATGTCGCGCCGCTGTGGGCGGCCTTCGCAGCGCTCGCCGCGCCCTGGCCGCTGCTGACCTTCGCCGCGCTGCCGGCGAAGCTCGTGTTTCTCACGCAGATCGGCGTCTTCGTCGCCGCTTTGGCGCTCATCTCCTGGCCGCCGCTGCGCCTGCTGCTGATCCCGCGCCGGGCGAAACGCGCCCGCGCCCACCGCGCCGCCATGGAGCAATTTTACGGGCGCGGCGTTTGGGCGACCTCCAATCGCGCCGGCGTGCTGATCTATGTGTCGCTCGCCGAACGCTACGCCCGCATCGTCGCCGACGCCGGCGCCCCCGTGGCCGATGCGCAATGGCAAGGCGCGCTCGATCTGCTGCGCGCCGGGATGCGCTCGGGCGACATCGGCGCGGCTTTCGTCGCGGCGATTGGGGAATGCGCCCGCCTGCTCGCGCCGCATGTCCCCCCGGGCGGGCGCGACGAATTGCCGAACAAGGTTTTTGTCATCGACCGCGCGTGAGGATGCGCGCCTCGCGCGCGGCGCGTGTGTAAGCGCGCCTGAAGGCGCGCGGTCCATTTGTAAGCGCGCCTGAAGGCGCGCGGTCCGTGAGTGGGTGCGCGCGGCGCGCAGTCACTCCGCTCGTACGGGCGGCCTACTGCCCTTTGAGCGCCTGCAACACTTTCAGGCTCGCGCGACCGTTGCGGGCGAGGCCGACGCGGCCCTGAAAATCCGCGATCGCCTCTTTCGACTTCGTGCCGATCACGCCGTCGGGATCGCCGACGTCATAGCCATGGCGAATGAGCAGCGCCTGCAATTCGCGGCGCTCGGCGCGGGAGAGGCCGGGGTCGTCGGTCGGCCAGGGCGTCTGGATGCCGGGGCGCCCGCGCAGCCGGTCGGAGAGCACGCAGATCGCCAGCGCGTAAGATTCGGCGGCGTTGTAGGAATAGATCGCGTCGAAATTCTTCGTCACCAGAAAGGCCGGGCCGTCGCGTCCGGCCGGCAAGAGCAGCGCCGCGGTCCCTTCGCCGAGCGATCCGCCGTCGAGCCTCGTAATCCCCTTCGCCGCCCAGGCCGACATCGGCTGGCGATGGGTGCGGCCGTGCGGCCCCGCGTATCCTTCCGGCAGGCGCACCTCGTATCCCCAATGCAGGCCGGGGCGCCAGCCGCTCTTCCTCAAATAATTCGCCGTGCTGCCGAGCGCGTCGGCGGCGGAACTCGCCACATTGCGCCGCCCGTCGCCGTCATGGTCCACGGCGGTCGTCAGAAAGGTCGAGGGCATGAATTGCGTATGCCCGAAGGCGCCCGCCCAGGAGCCCATGAATTCCTGCTGGGCGACGTCGCCGCTGTCGAGGATCTTCATGGCGGCGATGAATTCCTTGCGGAAATAGTCGTTGCGGCGCGGCGCCTCACAGGCGAGCGTCGCCAGCGATTGCACGACGGGGCGCTTGCCGAAACTCTTGCCGAAATCCGACTCGACGCCCCAGACGGCGACCACGGTCGCGGGATCGACGCCGAAGCGGCTCTCCGCCGCATGCAGCGCATGGGCGTTTTTGGCGAGCAGCGCGCGGCCCTCCTCGACGCGCTCCTCATCGACGAGGCCCGAGACGTAATCCCACACCGGCGTGGTGAATTCCGGTTGCTTGTCCATGAAGCTCACCGCGTCGTTGGGCGCGAGCCCATTGGTCGCGGCGGCGATGGTCTCGGCGGACACGCCGGCCGCGGCGGCCGAATGGCGCAGGCCGGCGAGGCAGGAGGCCCATTCGGCGCGAGCCGGGACGACGGACAATAGGAGCGCGGCGCCGGCCGCAAGGAGGTGATTCGGCTTCATGGCTCAAATGCTATCTGTTGCGCTGCTTTTGGCAATGGGCCGGGAAAGCGGCCTTTTGCGGGCGCGGGAGTTTCAAAGCGCCGCGGGCGCCGATAAGGTGCGACAAAGCTCGACGGCCGCGCGGCGTCCGCAAGCTTCAAGAGCAAAAAGGAAACGACATGCGAGGACAAATCAAAGCCCTGGCGATGGCGCTCGTCGTCGCGCCGATCGCGCTGTCCGGCGCGCAGGCCATGTGCCTCTTCGGCGGCTGCGACCCGACCGAAGCGCAGGGCCGGCAGATTTTCGAAAATCTGCTGAAGCAGCGTTTCGACAAGCCCGGCAAGGTTCTGGAATTCAAGCAGACGATGACCGAGCGGCTCGAGATGCACGCGACCGGCGAGAAGGGCTATGAACTCTTCTTCAATGCCACGGTGGAATTTCCGGAAGGCGCCAATCTCGAATGCAAGCCCGACGACGCCGGCAAGGTTCCGGAAGGCTGTTCGCCGAGCAAGCATTATGTGACCTCGCCGCGCAGCAGCGATCCGAAGGGCAAGCAATATGTCGCGCCCGGGCAGAAGGTCAGTTTCGATGAGGAATATCGCTTCTATGAAGCGGGCAAGGGCTGGAAAGGCCCGGACGGCAACGTCTATATGCCGGAGTAAAAATAAAGGCCGCGTCCTGCGAGGGGCGCGGCCTTGGAATTCTTGGGGAGAAGCGGCTTACTTCTCGGTGTTCTGCGGGCAGCCGCACTTCTCGTCGCAGGCCTTCTTCTCGGCCTTCACCTGCTCCTGATTCGCGCCGTAGTTCATCTTGCGGCTGATGAACTCGTCGTCGCACTTGCGGGCGCAGAGAGCCTGCTTGTCTTCCTCGCGGACGTCACAGCTCGCGAAAGCCGCGCCGGTCATCGAGGCGAAAATGGCGGCGGCCGTGACGATAGCGGAAATCTTCATTGGAACGTTCCCTCTCTCTTATATTGAGGCGTGATGCAGTTTCTTATTCCTAGAAACCGTTATCGGGCCGGGGTCGTTTCCGCCGACCTGAGTGGGCGCAAACTGTCCCAGAAATAGATGCGAGTCAATCGCCGCCGCGGCCTCGTTTCATGGCGCCACGAGGCGGCGGCGGGCGGCGCGTCCGTCATTCGGCGAGCTGGCGCAGAACGTAAGGCAAGATGCCGCCATTCTTGAAGTATTCCAACTCGTCCAACGTGTCGATGCGGGCGAGCAGCGGCGTCTTTATCACCGTCCCGTCGGCGAAAATAATCTCCGCTTCGAGCGTCTGCCGCGGCGAAAGGCCGCTGTCGAGGCCGCGGATCGTGACCGTCTCGGAGCCGGTGAGGCCGAGCGAGGCCCAGCTCGTCCCGGGCTCGAAGGTCAAGGGCAGCACGCCCATGCCGACGAGGTTCGAGCGGTGGATGCGCTCGAAGCTCTCGGTGATCACGGCCTTCACGCCGAGCAGGAAGGTGCCCTTCGCCGCCCAGTCGCGCGAGGAGCCCGTGCCGTATTCCTTGCCGCCGAACACGACCAGCGGCACGCCCTCCTTCTTGTACTTCATGGCGACGTCGTAGATCGGCGCCACGTCGCCGGAGGGGTGGTGCTTGGTGATGCCGCCCTCGATGCCCGGCACCATCTCGTTCCTGATGCGGATGTTGGCGAAGGTGCCGCGCATCATCACTTCGTGATGGCCACGGCGCGCGCCATAGCTGTTGAAGTCGGCCTTGGCGACCTGATGCTCCATCAGCCACTGTCCGGCGGGGCT
>JAWOLK010000084.1:0-16569 GCA_033853615.1 Beijerinckiaceae bacterium
TCCAAGGCCGAGCCAATCATTGCGCCCTCATGCGCTTTGGTAGCTAAGGCCCGCCAGATCCTTGTCAATGAAGGCGGCGCGGACCCTTCGGCTGGCCTTGGAGCCTCGTCCGAAACGCTCTAGAGCGTTTTCCGCCGAAGTGGGAACCGGTTCGGCGATAAGAAAACGCTCAAAAGAAAAGAGCTAGAGCCCCCGGGCCGATGCAATCGGACCGGAAAAGGCTCTAGCAGGCCCAAATCATATGCCCGAGGGCGGGGCTCCACCGCCAGCAGGGGCCGACGCCATAGCCATACCAGCGCCCGCGCCAGTAGCGCCCGCGGCCGACATAACCATATCCGCGGCCGCCATAAACATATCTTCCGCCGACATATCTTCCGCCGACATATCTTCCGCCGCGCCAGCCATGATAGGCGCCGCCATGCCAGGCATGGCCGCCATGCCAGCCCGCCCCACGCCAGCCTCCGCCATGCCAGGCATGGCCGCCGCGCCAGCCCGCATGGCCGCCGCGCCAGCCTCCGCCATGCCAGGCATGACCGCCATGCCAGCCGGCATGGCCGCCATGCCAACCGCCGCGGAAAGCGTAACCCGTCTCAGGGAGAGCCAAGGCCCCCGCCAGCGCCAGAATGAGAGACAATTTGCGCAACATCAAAACCTCCTGCGAAATGGCGGGGCCATGCTCCGGCCCATGGCGATATGGCGTCGCCCCGCGCGCTGGTCTCGGGGCGAGCGGCGGGCGTTACCGGCAAACCCAGCGCCAGCCTTCCATTTCATCCCATTGCCAGCAGATGCTGTGAACGTGCCCGCGTCCGCCGACGCCGCTCCAATCGCGGTGCATATGCCTGCCGTGGCCGCCGTAATGTTGCATCCCGGCATGTTCTCTGCCGATGTCCTGAGCCAGCGCCGGCGACGCCGCAAACAGCGCGGCGGCGATCAGACGCGAAAATTTGCGCATGCGCCCCTCCATTTGGATGATCAACTAGCCCTGACCCTGTTTGCTTCAACCCGTGACCCGCTGCGCCCGGGCTTTCTCCGCCGGGCGGATACGCACTTGCCGCATCTCCCGGCTTCTCGCCTGCGCGTAATGTCCATGTTATGAAGCAGCTCATGTGGCGGCGCCTTTATGCGATTCTGGTTGTGGTCCTGCTCGGCCTGACTTTGTCGGCCGGGGGCCTCCACGCATTTGCGCCGCAGGCGGCGAGCCACGCATGCGCCGGCATGGATATGGACGACTGTCCGGACCATGACGGCGACGGCGCCGCGCCAATATGCGGGCAGGATTTCTGTGCGAGCGCGCATGCTTTTGTCGCCGCTCCGAGAGACTATTCAGCCCCCTATGTCGCTGCTTCGGCCGCCCGTGTCGGCCTCCCGGAACAGCGCGCGCCTTCCGGCCTGACCGCGCCTCCCGATCTTCGACCTCCAATCGCCTGAGTCTGCTCTTTTCGCCGCGGCGATCGACGCCCGGCCCTGCAGACCCTGACGCCTCCGGCGTCCCGAATTGGAGTTCCGCTCATGCTGCTTTTTCGCGCAAGGCGCAGTCGCGCCGCGCTGCCGGCGCGCGCCCGCGCCATCCATCCATCTCCTCTCGTCCCGCATGAATCCAAAGCGAAACACGCGCGCACGAAACTGGCGGGAGGCTTGCTATGAGAAAGACCGCCACGCTTTTCGTTTTCGCCGCCCTGGCGGGCGCCGCAGGTTTCGCCGATTGGCGCTTCCACTGGCTTCACCCGCGCCAGCCCGACGCGCCGGCGGCCCGCGCCGCCGAAAAGGTCAGCTTCGAGGAGGAGCCGCAGGCGCTCAAAGCGCAGCGGCGCGTAAAATTCTACCGCAACCCCATGGGCCTTGCCGATACGTCGCCGACGCCGAAGAAGGATTCGATGGGGATGGACTATATCCCCGTTTACGCGGACGAGGCCGGGGAGGACGCCTCCGACGTCGCGCTCAGCTCCGGGAAGCTTCAGAAAATCGGCGTTCGCTCCGAGGAAGTCTCGAGGCGTCCGCTCGCGACGCCCGTGCATGCGACCGGGCGGATCGAATTCGACCCGCGCCGCGTGTCGGTCGTCGCGCTGCGCTTCGAGGGGTTCATCGAGAGCGTCGACAAGGTCGCCGAAGGCGATTTCGTCCGCAAAGGCCAGCCGTTGATGCGCATTTACGGCCCGACGCTGTCGAGCGCCGCGGCCGATTATCTCGTCGCCTTGCGCAGCCGCGGCGCTTTCGCCGCGTCCCAGCATGTCGAGGGGACGAAGCGCCGGCTTCTCAACCTCGGGCTCGACGAGCGCGCGGTCGCAGCGCTCGCGCGCGCGGGAAGCGTCCCCCGCGCCATGCCTTGGCCGGCCCCGCAGGATGGCCACATATTCGAGCGCACGGCGGTCAATGGCATGCGCGCCGCCCCGGGCGACGCCCTGTTCCGCATCGTCGATCACTCGGTGGTCTGGGTTTTGGCGGATGTCTCGGAGCGCGACCTCGCTCTGATCGAGCCGGGCGAGCCGGCTGTCGTACGCCCCCGCGCCTTCCCCGGTCGCGCCTTCACGGGCCGTGTCGGCCTCATCTATCCGCATTTGAACGCGGAGACGCGCACCGCCCGGGTGCGCATCGAACTGCCGAACCCGGACGGGCTGTTGCGCGGCGACATGTTCGCCGACGTCGAAATCGCCGCCGGCGGAACCGAAAGGGTCACGGCTGCGCCGGAGAGCGCGGTCATCGACACCGGCGCGCGGCAGATCGTCCTCATCGACAAGGGCGACGGCCGGTTCGAGCCCCGCGCGGTCAAGGTCGGCCGCCACGGCGACGGCTTCGTCGAGATCAGGAACGGTCTGGGCAAAGGCGACAGGGTCGTGACTTCCGCCAATTTCCTCATCGACGCGGAAAGCAATCTGAAAGCCGCGCTGCGCTCCTTCGATCAGCCGGAGGCGCGTCCATGATCGCAAGGATCATCACATGGTCGGCGCGCAATCTGCTGCTGGTCTTCATCGGCGCAGCCTTCCTCGTCGCGGCGGGCGTCTATGCGCTCAAAACGCTGCCGCTCGACGCGATACCGGATCTCTCCGACGTTCAAGCGATCGTCTACACCGAATATCCGGGACAGGCGCCGCAGGTCGTCGAAGATCAGGTGACCTATCCTTTAACGAGCGCGATGCTGACCGTGCCGCGCTCGAAAGTGGTGCGCGGTTTCTCCTTCTTCGGCGTCTCGTTCGTCTATGTGATCTTCGAGGACGGCGTCGATATCTATTGGGCGCGCTCGCGCGTGCTCGAATATCTGAACTCCGCCGGCAAGAAACTCCCCGCCGGCGTGGTCCCGGTGCTCGGCCCGGACGCCACCGGCGTCGGCTGGGTCTATCAATATGCGCTGATCGCCAAGGAGATGACGCTCGCCGAGCTGCGGTCCTTGCAGGACTGGACGATCCGCTACGGCCTTGCGAAAGCGGAAGGGGTCGCGGAGGTCGCGAGCGTCGGCGGCTTCGTCAAGCAATATAACGTCGTCGTCGATCCGTTGCGGCTGCGCGCGCTGGGCGTTCCGCTCGCGAAAGTGCGCGACGTCATCAAAGCCAGCAACGCCGACGTCGGCGGCAGGACGATCGAGCTTTCCGAGTTCGAATTCATCGTGCACGGCCGCGGCTATTTGCGTGGCCCGGCGGATCTCGAACGCATCGTCCTGCGCGCCGAAGGCGGAACCCCGCTCTTGCTGAAGGATGTCGCGCGCGTCGAGCTTGGTCCTGACGAGCGTCGCGGCATAACCGAGCTGAACGGCGAGGGCGAGGTCGCGAGCGGCGTCGCGCTGCAGCGCTTCGGCGCCAATGCTCTCACCGTCATCGACAATGTCAAAACCGCGCTCGCGCATATGGCCCCGGGCCTGCCGAAGGGCGTCGAGATCGTCACCGTCTACGACCGCTCGCAACTCATTCACGCCGCCATTGCGACGTTAAAGAGCGCGCTGACCGAGGAAAGCGTCGTCGTGGCGCTGGTCTGCGTCGTCTTCCTTCTGCATGTGCGCAGCGCGCTCGTCGCCATCATCATGCTGCCGGTTGGGGTGCTGATGGCCTTTGCTGCGATGAAAGCGCTCGGCCTCGGCGCCAATATCATGAGCCTCGGCGGGATAGCGATCGCCATCGGCGCGATGGTCGACGCCGCGATCGTCATGATCGAGAACGCGCATAAGCATCTCGAGCGCGCCGCGCCGGGAAAGCCGCGCGCCGATATTCTGATCGAGGCGGCGGCGGAAGTCGGCCCGGCGTTGTTCTTCAGCCTGCTGATCATCACCGTGTCCTTTCTGCCGATCTTCACTCTCGAGGCGCAGGAGGGCCGGCTGTTCAGCCCGCTCGCCTACACGAAGACCTTTTCGATGGCGGCGGCCGCGCTTTTGTCCGTGACGCTCGTTCCGGCTCTGATGGTCGTCTTCGTGCGCGGCCGAATCGTTCCCGAGGCGCGCAATCCGATCAATCGCCTGCTCATCTGGATCTATCGCCCGATCATCGAGAGGGTGCTGAAGGCGAAGGTGGCGACGATCCTGCTCGCGCTGCTGGCGCTTGCCGCGACGATCATCCCGGCGCGCCAACTCGGCTCCGAATTCATGCCGGCGCTGAACGAAGGCGCGCTTCTCTATATGCCGACCACTTTGCCGGGCCTTTCGGTGACGAAGGCGGCGCAACTGCTGCAGACGCAGGACCGGATCATCAAATCCTTCCCCGAGGTCGCGTCCGCTTACGGCAAGGCCGGCCGCGCGCTGAGCGCGACCGACCCCGCGCCGCTCGAAATGTCCGAGACCGTCATTCAGTTGAAGCCCAAGGACCAGTGGCGGCCGGGCATGACGACGGAAAAGCTGATCGCCGAAATGGACGCGGCGCTCCAGTTTCCCGGCGTCTCGAACGCCTGGACGATGCCGATCAAGGCGCGGCTCGACATGCTGGCGACGGGCATAAGGACGCCGGTCGGGGTGAAGGTCTTCGCCAGGAATCTTTCAGAGATCGACGCGCTCGCGCGACAGATCGAGACGGCGCTGAAGGCGGTTCCGGGCACGACCAGCGCTTACGCCGAGCGGCATGTCGGCGGCTATTACATTGACATCGTGCCGGATCGCGCGGCGCTCGCGCGCTATGGCCTCGCCATCGCCGATGCGCAGGAAGTGGTGGGCATGGCGCTCGGCGGCGAGACCGTGACGACGACGGTCGAAGGCCGCGAGCGCTACGGCGTCAATATCCGCTATCCCCGCGATTTTCGCTCCGATCCGAAGGCGATCGCGAGCGACGTCCTCATTCCTCTCGCCGGCGGCGGGACCGTGCCGCTCGGAGAAATCGCAAAGATCGAGCTGGTCCGCGGCCCGACGACGATCCACACGGAAAACGGCCAGCTTGCCGGATATATTTTCGTCGACATCCGCGACCGCGACCTCGGCGGCTATATCGAAGACGCGCGCAAGGCGGTCGCCGATGCGGTAAGGTTTCCGCCCGGCGCCTATGTCATGTGGAGCGGCCAGTTCGAATATATGGAGCGCGCGCAGGCGCGGCTGAAAATCGTCGGGCCGCTCACGCTGCTCATTATCTTCGTTCTGCTCTATCTGAACTTCCGGCGCGTCACCGAGACGCTGATCGTCATGGCCTCCTTGCCCTTCGCGCTGGTCGGCGGCGTCTGGCTGATGTGGCTGCTCGGCTATAATCTTTCGGTCGCCGTCGCAGTCGGCTTCATCGCGCTCGCCGGCGTCGCGGCGGAGACCGGCGTCGTCATGCTGATCTATCTCGATCAGGCGATGCAGGAGGTCGGCGCGCAACGCGCCGCCGCGGGGCGAGCCTTCACGCAAGCCGATCTGCGCGAGGCGATCATGCTGGGGGCGGTGGAGCGGGTGCGCCCGAAGATGATGACCGTCGTCGCCATCATCGCCGGCCTCGTTCCTATTCTGTGGAGCACGGGAGCCGGGTCCGAGGTGATGCAGCGCATCGCCGTGCCGATGATCGGAGGAATGGTCTCCTCGACGATCCTCACGCTGATCGTGATCCCGGCGATTTACTCGCTGGTGAAGAGCCTGGGCCTGGCAAGGAGGCCAGATATCCGCGTCGCGATGGAAGCGGCGCCCTGACCGCGTCCTGTCGCGCGGCCTGCGCGCCTGCGCTCAGACCTCAGCCGCCTCTGTTTCCGCCCGCGTCTTGTCGAAGCGGGCGGCAAGGCGCTGCATCCAGTCGCGCAGCAGCGGCGTCTTGCGCTCAGTGAACCGCGAGAAGTGGTAAGCGAGCGCCAGCGCGGCGGCGAGCAGCGCGAACTCGATCAGCCAATGGGTGAGCGTCGGCAACTCGTCCGTCCAGCTCTGGCCGAAATAATAGCGCACGCCCGACCAGACCAAGAACACCAGCGGCGCATGCGTCGCGTAAAGCGAATAGGAAAAATCGGCGAGGCGGCGATGGATCGGGGCGGCGAGCGCCGAAAATCCCTCCTTGCCGCAAAAGCGCAGCGTAACCAAGAGATTGGCGAAGGTTGCGGCGGTCGCGACATCGGCGAGGCGGAAGATGATCGGATGGTGCTCGACATAAAAGCCGCGCGCCGCCAGGCGCACGATCGTCACGACGCCGAGGAAAAGGAGCAGCGACGCCCATTTGGAGCGCAGCAGCGGCGCCCGCGCCTCGTTCACCGCGACGCCGAAGCCCCACATCAGATAGCCGAACAGAAAATTATAGGCGAGAGCCTCGCCCGACGCCGCCATGAGCAGCGTCACCGCGACGCCCAAGGCGCAGCCGGCGAGGCGCATTCGTTTGTCGTAAAAGGGCGACAGAGGCAGGATCAACAGCGGGAAGGTCGCATAATACCAGAATTCGTAGGCGAGCGACCACAGCGGCCCATTGCTGCCGAATTGCGGCGCCCAGAGCCCCTGCTGCTGGACGAGCGCGGTGAAGAGGTAGCGAATGTCGAAAGAGGGCGCCATGAAGGGCGCTTCATAAAGTCCCGCATTGGGGAAGAGGGTGCGCCCGAGGCTGTCGATCAGCGCGCCGAGCGCCAGGGCCGGCAGGAAGACGATATAGATGCGGCTCACCCGGTCGATATAGAAATCGCGGAACATCGGGGCCGGCCGCCGCATGCGCCGCAGCGCCGATCCGCCGACCAGAAAGCCGGAGATCACGAAGAAGACCACCACCGCCGGATGCCAGAAGGCGGCGATGAACCACCAGAGATAGACGCCGGGCCCATGCGGCGCGACCATTATATCGTGGAAATTGATGATGACCCCGGCGTGCCCGATGAGGACGGCGACCGCGGCGACCCAGCGGGCCGCATCGAGGAACTGGGAAAGAGCTTTCGACATTGCGTCCTGTTTCTCGGGTCGACATTTCGAAAAGACAGGATTTACGTGAAATGGCGCAGCTTTGGAACCTCTCGCGGCTTTTCCGGCCGGGGCGGCGCCGGCGGGTCAAAAATATCGCCAGATCGTTTTTCGTCCTCTATAAGGGCTCTGGCCGGCGCCGCGCGGGCGCGCGTGGGCGGAATCTTCTTTAGGCTGGTCTTCTTGGAGTCTGGACAGTGGAACGTTGGTCGCCGAGCAGTTGGAGAGACAAGCCGATCGAGCAGGTGCCGGTCTATCGCGACAAGGCGATGCTCGAGGACGTCGAGCGGCAGCTCGCCGGATTCCCGCCGCTCGTCTTCGCCGGCGAGGCGCGCAATCTCAAGCGCGCGCTGGCCGATGTCGCGGCCGGCAAGGCGTTCCTGCTGCAAGGCGGCGATTGCGCCGAGAGTTTTTCCGAGCACTCGGCCGACAATATCCGCGACTTTTTCCGCGTCTTCCTGCAAATGGCGGTGGTTCTGACCTTTGCGGCGGCCTCGCCAGTCGTCAAGGTCGGCCGCATCGCCGGGCAGTTCGCCAAGCCTCGCTCCTCGCCGGTGGAGAAGAAAGGCGATCTCGAGTTGCCGAGCTATCGCGGCGACATCATCAACGACATTGAATTCACGCCGCAAGCCCGCGAGCCCGATCCGACCCGCCAATTGCTGGCCTATCGCCAGTCGGCGGCGACGCTCAATCTCATCCGCGCCTTTGCGGCCGGCGGTTTCGCCAATCTCGAAAACGCCCATCGCTGGATGCTCGGCTTCATCAAGAACAGCCCGCAATCCGAGCGCTACGCCCAGCTCGCCGACCATATCACCGAGACGCTCGGCTTTATGCGCGCGATCGGGTTGGACCCTGAGCACCATCCCGAGTTGCGGCAGACGGATTTCTACACCTCTCACGAGGCGCTGCTGCTCGGCTATGAGCAGGCGTTGACCCGCATCGACTCGACGACCGGCGATTATTACGCGACCTCCGGTCACATGCTGTGGATCGGCGACCGCACGCGCCAGCCGGACGGCGCGCATGTCGAATTCCTGCGCGGGCTGAAGAACCCGATCGGCCTGAAATGCGGCCCGAGCCTCAAGCCCGAGGGGCTGCTGCGGCTCATCGACACGCTGAACCCCGAGAACGAAGCCGGCCGGTTGACGCTGATTTGCCGTTTCGGCGGCGAGAAGGTCGAGGAGTCGCTGCCGGCCCTGTTGCGCGCCGTGACGCGCGAGGGCCGCAACGTCATCTGGTCCTGCGATCCGATGCACGGCAATACGATCAGCGCCGGGGGCTACAAGACGCGGCCCTTCGACCGCATCATGTCGGAGATTCGCTCCTTCTTCGCCGTGCATCAGGCGGAAGGGACTTATGCGGGCGGCATCCACCTCGAAATGACCGGCAAGGACGTCACCGAATGCACCGGCGGCGCGCGGGCCATTTCCGAGAAGGATCTCAGCGACCGCTACCACACTTATTGCGATCCGCGCCTCAACGCCGAGCAGGCGATCGAGGTGGCCTTCCTGGTCGCCGAGCTGTTGAAGGCCGAGCGCCGCGCCCGGGGCGTGGAGCAGGCGGCGGCGGAATAAGCCCCGGTTAAACAATAAAAAACGCCGCCCGGCTGGCCCGCCGGGCGGCGTTTTTATTGGGGCGGCGCGGCGGCTTCAGACCGTCTCTTCCGCCTCGCGCACGCTCATCTGATTGCCGTGCCAGACGAAATCGTCGAACAGGCAGGCGTCCACGAACATGACGGGCAGCAGCACGTCGCGGGCGAGCAGCGCCGCCGGCATGCGCCAATGGAGGGTCCAGCCGCAAATGCGCGCGAGCAGCAATTCGCCGCCGTGCAGCGCCGCGAGAATAGCGGCCGCGACCAGCGCCACATTGGCCTCGAACTGCAGGGCCGCATAGGCGCCGAGCACCACCGGAACGAAGCTGCCGTTCATGAATTCCGGCGCGAAATAGGCCGGGAAGGTGACGCGGCGGAGCCGCGCCCAGCGCACATGGCGGGAGTAGACCTCACGCGCGCTGCGCGGCCCGAGCGGTTGCTCGAAGGGCGCCTCGACGAGGCGGATTTTCATGCCCGCCGCACGGATGATCTTGGTGGAGGCGGCGTCCTCGGCAATCTCGGCGCCGAGCGCGCGAATGCCGCCGGCGCTGTCCAGCACCGCGCGCCGCCACATCATGTTCTTGCCCTGCGCGAAAGCGATGCCGATGAATTCGGCCCCATATTGCCAGCGCGCCTGGAAGGTGTTGAGAAAGGCGCATTCGACCTCGGCCCAGAAGCCGTGCGGACGCGAGCCGATCGGCATGGAGACGACCATCGCGGTGTCGTCGTCGAAGCCGGCCAGCATGGTCTGGATGTAGTCGCGCGGCGGCAGCGCGTTGGAATCGGCGAGAATGACGAAGTCGTGCCGCGCCGCGTCCCAGCCCTTGACGCAATTGTTGAGCTTGGGATTGGCGCTCACCCGGTCGTCGCCGATCAACAGCCGCGCCTCATGTTCGGGATGTTCGGCGATCAGCCGCTCGACCAGCGGGATCACCGGATCGGTCGGCGATTGCACGCAAAACAATATTTCGTAATTCGGGTAATCGAGCGCGAAGGTCGCGGCCAGCGTCTCTTCGCTGAAGGTTTCGAGACCGCAGAGCGGCCGCACGACGCTCACGGGCGGCGCAGTCTCGGGCGCTTGGCGGTTGCGCGGCCGCGCCCGGCATTTACGCGCAGTCACCGCAATGGCGGAGAAATTCAGCATGAGGATAGCTGCGCAGCAGGCCGCGCATATATAGGCGACAAGGGTCATGGGGTCCGTCCGGTCAGGCTTCGCGTCGATCGGCTGTGGTCTTGGCGACGAAGGCGCGGCGGCGGGTCGCGCTACGCAGGCCGGGACGCGGACGGCTCAACATTCCGCCTGACATCGTCGCAGCGTCTTGGCAAAAGGGAGGAACAGCGAGAATCTTTTCCCGCCGCGCCTCTTTCGAGAACTCTTGCCGAAGCTTCCTCATGACCTCTCCGATCGTTCGTTTCGCGCCCTCGCCGACCGGCCGCATCCACATCGGCAACGCCCGCGTGGCGCTCTTCAACTATCTGTTCGCCGCGTCGCACAATGGAATATTCGTGCTGCGTTTCGATGACACCGATTTCGCCCGCTCGACCGAAGAGTTCGCGGCCGGGATCGAGGTTGATCTTGCTTGGCTCGGGATCGCGCCGGACAAGATTTTCCGTCAGTCGGAGCGCGTCGCGCTCTATGAGGCGGCGGCGCGGAGACTGCGGGAGAGCGGCCGCCTCTACCCCTGCTACGAGACTCCGGAGGAATTGGAGAAGCGCCGCAAGATCCAACAGGCGCGCGGCCTGCCGCCAGTCTATGACCGCGCGGCGCTGAAGCTCGACGAGACCGAGCGGGCGCGGCTCGAGGCGGAAGGGCGCCGGCCGCATTGGCGTTTCAAGCTGGAGCCGGGCAGCGTTTCGTTCGAAGATTTGATTCGCGGGCGCGTCGCGATCGACTGCGCGTCGCTGTCGGACCCGGTGCTCATTCGCGAGGACGGCAGTTTCCTCTATACGCTCCCCTCCGTCGTCGACGACATCGACATGGCCGTCACCCACATCATTCGCGGCGAGGACCATGTCACCAACACCGGCGTGCAATTGCAGCTTTTTGCGGCGCTCGCGCCGCAGGCGCCGCCGCCCGTCTTCGCGCATCACAATCTGTTGATCGGCGCCGGCGGCGAGGGGCTCTCGAAGCGCACGGGATCGCTGTCGATCGCCTCCTTGCGCGAGGAGGGCTATGAGCCGCTCGCCGTGGCGGCGCTCGCGACGCTCACCGGGTCGTCGGAGGCCGTGCGCCCGCTGCGCTCGCTGCGCGAGCTGGCGCAGAGTTTTGATCTCGCTCATGTCTCGCGCAATCCGGCCCGCTTCGATCCGGATGATCTCGAGGCGCTCACCCATCGCACGCTGGCGCTCTTCGAATATGAGGATGTGCGCGAGCGCCTCGCGGCGCATGACATCGTCGGCTTCAAGGCCGAGCCCTTCTGGCTCGCGGTGCGCGGCAATCTGCGGCGCTTCGACGATGTGCGGGGCTGGTGGCGCGTGGTCGAGGGCGAGGTTACGCCGGCGCGCGAGGACGAGGCGCTGCTCAAGATCGCGCTGGAGCTTTTGCCGCAAGAGCCCTGGGACGAAACGACCTGGGGCGCCTGGACCGGCGCGGTCAAGGCGATGACGGGCAAGAAGGGCCGGGCGCTGTTCCACCCGCTGCGCCTGGCGCTGACCGGGGTCGACAACGGGCCGGAGCTATCGACGCTGCTGCCGCTGATCGGCCACGCCAAGGCGGCGCATCGGCTGGCGGGAGCTTGATCCGCCGCGCCCGCCGCCGCTTCTCGGCGCAACCGGCTTCGCCGTGGAGAAGCGTCGGCCGGCGCCGCCACAGCTTTTTGCCGAGTGGCTCGGCGCTGGGAAAACGCCCAAAAGACAGGAGTGAGAGCCTCCGGTCCGATGCGATCGGGCCGGAACGGCCTCGGCCTAGCGCAACACCGACACGCCGAACAGCGTCGGGTGCAAGACCAAAATCAGGGCGTAAAGCGCCGTTCCCGCGCCGAGCGCAATCGCATCGCCGCGGGCGAAATCGGCGAGCTGCGGCGCGCCGGCGTCACCGCGCGCGGCGACCGCGACCCGGTCGTAAATCGCCCAGGCGAGGAAGGAGCCGAACAGCACCAGCCCGCCGAGGTCGCCATTGGCGAGAAGATGCGCCAGGGCCCAGGCCGTGACGCCGATCACCATCGGATGCCGCAGCCAGCCTTTTATGCGCGACGCCTTGGCGTGGGCGGTCGCCAGCGCGACGAAGGCGAACCAGACGAGCAGCATGGCGAGATGCCGGCCCCAGGCGGGCGGCGTCCAGAGCTGGACCCAGCCCTCCGCCCGGTAGCGCCCAAAGCCCCAGACGATCAGCGCGAGGCCCGCCAGGGAGGCGAGAGAATAGGCGGCGCGATAGGCATTGAGCCCATAGCGCTCGATCAGCTCGGCGCGGGTCGTGCGGAAAGTCGTCAACACATGCGTCCCGAGCAGCAGGACGAGGCCGAGAATCATGATGAGCATGGTCGCCCCTTAAAGTCAGAAACAGCGCACCTGCGCCTCGGCCTGCGCCCGGCGCAGCTCGTCGAGCGAATCTCGCAAGGTTCCGGTGTTGCGCATCATGCCGCCGATCTGCCCGGCCTGCTGGCCGATGCTGGCGACGGTTTCCGCCGCGACATAGCGCTCATAGGGCACGAGGCTCGCGATCACGTCGACCGAACAGGAACATTGCTCCAGCGCGAGGCGCGTGTCGCCATTCGCCTTCATGCAGGCGAAGACGTAATCGGCGCGGGCGGCGGTGGGGTAGTCATTGAGATCGCCCGCAGAGGCGGGCGCGGCGATGACGAGAAGGGCGAGGAGAAGCATGCGCATGCGCGCACTCTACAGGCCCCGTCGCAAGGATCAATCCTGCGCCGCCCCCGCAAGCTCGCCCATGGCCAGCCGCGCGGCTTCCGCGCCCGACAGCATGGCGCCGTTGAACCCATGTTCGCCGCCGAAGGCCGAGGCGAGATAGAGCCCGCCGATCGGCGTGCGCGGCGTGCGCGGGAAGCCGGCGAGGATCGGCAGATCGGGCGGCAGCGGCGCGAAGCCGTAGACGGAGCCCTCCGGCGTGTTGAGATAGGACGACATCGAATAGGCGTTGAGCAGAACGCGTTCCTGCACGAGCCCGGCGAAGCCCGGATGTTTGCGCTCCAATTCCGCCTGAAAGGCGTCGAGCCAGCGGTCGCGCCGGCTGACCGCCTCCTCGCGCGAGAGCCCCTTCCAATTGTCGAGCCGGTCGAGCCCGAGCACGCTGAGCAGCACCGGCGGCTCCTCCCACAGGCCGGAGTCGAGCGCGGTGAAATTCGCAATCGAATAGAGCGGCAGCGCGCCGGACGGGTCCGCGCGCATCGCGCCGGCGCCGTCGCCATATTGGCAAAAGCGCGTCATCCCCGCGGGCAGCGCGATCTCGGAATAATCGGTGAGGCCCACCGCGGCGGGCTTTTGGGCGAGGCCGAAATTGGCGCAAAACAGCGAGGTCGATAAGTCGCGGGCGCCGAAGACTTCGCGCATCCGCGCCCCCGCCGCCGCCGGCAGCAGATCGGCCGCGACCGTCGGCGCGCAATTCGCCATCACGACGCGCGCGGAAAGCTCCTCCTCATCAGAGCCCGTCTTGCGCGCGACATGGCGCACACGCGTCACGAAGCCGTCGGCGTCGGTTTCAATGCTGGTGGCGAGCCGCCCCAGGCGCACGACGCCGCCCGCCTTGGTGATCGCCTTGGCGAGTTTGAGGCTCAACTGGCGCGAGCCGCCTTTAATGTATGCGCCGCCGGAAGCGATGTTGGCGCCTTGCGCCAGCGCGTAATAAATCCACCAGGTGCGGCCCGGATCGTCGCCGAAATAGAGAAGATTCGCGCCGAGCGCGCATTTCAGCGCCTCGCAATTGCCGAAGGCGCTATCCATGACTTCGTCGAGGGTGAGATTCCACCCTTCGGCCGCGGGCTGCAACTCCCACAGGCCACGGGTGAATTTCGCCATCGACCCTTCTTCGCGCGCCTGTTTCAGCGTCCACAACGAATCGTAGATCTGCTCCATGTCGCGCAGGAAGCGCCGGATCGCATGGGCCTTGTCGGGAAAGCGCGCGGCGAGCGTTTCATAAGCGGCGTCGAAACCCGCCGGCAACTCCAGCGCCTCGCCGACCGGGCCGCCGCTGACTTTGTAGAGCGAGGGCGTCGGCAGCCACTCGATCTCGTCCAATATGCCGAGCTCGCGCAAGATATGGTGCTTGAGGTCGCGCGGATTGCGCGCGTCCGAGGTCTGGTGCAGCGAGGATTCGATCGTCAGCCCGCCGACCTTGTAGACGGAGGCCGCCCCGCCGAGGCTGAAATTGCGCTCCAACAGGCAGACGCTGTAGCCGGCCTTGGCCAGCAGCGCGCCGGCGGTGAGCCCGCCCAGTCCGGAGCCGATCACCACCGCGTCGAATTTTTTTGCCTCGGTCATTTGGAAAATCCGCTTGGGAAGGAGCGCCGCTGAAAAGCCGCTCGCAAAAGATCGGCGACCCGCATACATAGCGGTTCTAATTCAAGCGAGGCGGCTTTCCAATGTCTGACGAACGCTTTCCCGTCACCCGCACGGACGAAGAATGGCGGGCGCTGCTGACGCCCGAGCAATATGACGTCATGCGCCGGCACGGCACCGAGCGGCCCGGGAGCTGTGCGCTCAACCACGAGAAGCGCGCCGGGACATTCTCCTGCGCCGGCTGCGACCAGCCGCTGTTCGTCGCGGCGAAGAAATTCGACAGCGGCACCGGCTGGCCGAGCTTTTTCGATCCGCTCCCCGGCGCGCTCGGGACGAACCGCGATTTCAGCTATGGCATGGTCCGCACCGAAGTGCATTGCAGCAACTGCGGCTCGCATCTCGGACATGTCTTCAATGACGGGCCGCCGCCGACCGGCCTGCGCTATTGCATCAACGGCGTCGCGTTGAAATTCACGCCCGCCTGAGCGGCGAAGCTGCGCCGGAATTTTTTTTCGCCGCGTCAAAAAGACGCTCCGGCGCCCATCTGCGCAGATGGGGCGGGCATCCCACGGGCTCGCCGAAAGCCACGATCCGCTGGCCCCGGCGCCCCGCCGTATCAGCAGTCGGCGCCGCAAGACAAGCGGCCTTTTGCCGCGGATTCGGCCATGCTTGGCCCCTCAGCCGGATGGCGCCATTCCCTGCCCATGAGGGTGGGCGAAGGATGGGGCGTCGCCCCGCCTTTCGGCAGGGAGAAGAGCCGCGCCGCCATGCTGGCCGAGGCCCGGGAAGTCCCGGAATCCCGCGCAGAATGCGCCGCAAGCCCCCTTGACGGAACGTGCGCATTCATCAATAGGAGCTTCGCTGCGCGCGTCTGGGCGAGAGGTTGCGGGCGGCGGCGACGGCTCTCGGGTCCGGCCCTCGGCGCGGCCGATCCCTTGAAGGTCGCAGGATTAGATTCTACGGTCGCTGAACTTTGCTGGATCCGTCGGATCCTGGCGCGGCTGCCGTTGGGGGCGGGAGCCGGGCGCAGTTGTTTCTCATTGCGCTTCATCCGCCCATAGAAACCGTATTCTTGCCGAGCGGGCGCCGGTTCGGCGACGCGACGCGGATGCAGGGCCGGAGTTGCTTCAACAAAGCTCCAGCCGAGCGCCGCGGCGATTCGGGGTCGAAAGATCCCCAGAGGGAGTGAAATTGTAATGTCGGCATCTTCGCCAAGCGCAAGCGGGAAAGACAATCAGCATCTTTCGCCCAAGTCCGATATCGAGATTTCGCAGGCCGCCGAGATGCGGCCGATCGTCGACGTGGCGCGCGAAAAGCTCGGGATTCCGGCGGAATTTGTCGAGCCCTACGGTCACTACAAGGCGAAGATCTCCCTCGATTACGTCGCGTCGCTGGCGAACAAGCCCGACGGCAAGCTCATTCTCGTCACCGCCATCACCCCGACCCCGGCCGGCGAAGGCAAGACCACGACCACGGTCGGCCTCGGCGACGCGCTGAACCACATCGGCAAGAAGGCGATCATGTGCCTGCGCGAGCCGAGCCTCGGGCCCTGCTTCGGCGTCAAGGGCGGCGCGGCCGGCGGCGGTTATGCGCAGGTCGTGCCGATGGAGGACATCAACCTCCACTTCACCGGCGACTTCCATGCGATCGGCGTCGCGCACAATCTGCTGTCGGCGCTGGTCGACAACCACATTTATTGGGGCAATCCGCTCGGCCTCGACAGCCGCCGCATCGGCTGGCGCCGCGTCGTCGACATGAACGACCGCGCGCTGCGCTCGATCGTTTCGTCTCTCGGCGGCGTCGCCAACGGCTATCCGCGCGAGGATGGTTTCGACATCACCGTCGCCTCGGAAGTGATGGCGATCTTCTGTCTCGCCAGCGATTTTGCGGATTTGCAGCGCCGTCTCGGCGACATCATCGTCGGCCAGACCCGCGACAAGAAGAGCATTCGCGCCAGCGAGCTCAAGGCGGCCGGCTCGATGGCCGCGCTGCTGAAGGATGCGCTGAAGCCCAATCTCGTGCAGACGCTCGAGAATAATCCGGCCTTCATCCACGGCGGCCCCTTCGCCAACATCGCGCATGGCTGCAACTCGGTGATCGCGACAAAGTCGGCGCTGAAGCTCGCCGATTACGTGGTGACGGAGGCCGGCTTCGGCGCCGATCTCGGCGCGGAGAAATTCTTCGACATCAAGTGCCGCAAGGCCGGTCTGAAGCCGGATGTGACGGTCAT
>JAWOLK010000085.1:0-15305 GCA_033853615.1 Beijerinckiaceae bacterium
GACGAATCGCCGCCTCCCGTCAGCCCGGGCGGCGAGGAGGGCGGCAGTCATCGCTAGAGCCTTTTCCGGTCCGAGTGCATCGGGCCGGGGGCTCTAGCTCTTTTCTTTTGAGCGTTTTCTTATCGCCGAACCGGTTCCCACTTCGGCGGAAAACGCTCTAGACCCGCGATTGCCGTAGGGGCTCGGAAAAGTAGAGCCCGCTCACGGCGCCCGCCCCCTCCCGCCGCAGCGCAGCGGGAGGGGAAAAAATCATTCCGCGGGGGGCGCGTCTTCCAATTCGCGCAGCAGCGCGGGCTCGGGGTGGGCCACGGCGCGCGTCACGGAAGGCGCCTTGCGCGCGGCGCGCCAGCGGCCGAGCATCGCCCACCAGGGTTCGCCAACATGCAGATGCGCGCGCAGCGGCGTCTTGATGATGGCGAGGACCAGGCCGATGCTGAACAGGCACCACACCGCCGGCCATTCGTTGATGTTGCTCGTCGTCAGCCCGGCGACGAAGGGGCCGGCGACGTAGGAGAACAGGGTGAAGCGCCAGCTGCCGATCAGCGCCGGCAACAGGAAGGCCGTCAGCGGATAGGACAGGAAGCCGCGGCCGAGCCAGGCGTTGTCGGCCATGCTGTTGCCAATGCCGTTGGTCGGCACCAGCCAGGCGATGTGCCACTCGCCCTTCACCGTGCACAGCACATCGCCGCACAGCGGCCGGCCCAGCGCGCAATGGCCGGCCCAGTTGAACGGATAGAGCTGCACCAGCATGGTGATCGCGCCAACGAAGCAGGCGCCGTAGACCCAGGGCGCGATTTTCTTCGCTGCATCCTTCGGCATGAAGTAGAGCGCGACCGCATTAATGAAGAACGGCTGAAATGCTATGTGTAAATAGCCAAATAATGTCATCATTTGATTTAATGGCGAGTCGCATTGGTTCAAGACCGTATAGCTGACCGCCTGCAACGCCTCCATGCTGGCGAAGTAGAGAAGACATACCCACAGCGCCATCGGCTCGGGATTCTTCTTGAGCGCCGAATAGGCCGCTCCCGATATGCCGATCGCCGCAAAGACCGTAGACGCTTCCCCACTCCAGCACATGCTTATTATTCCTTGTTTAGGCCGCCCTGGCCCCGATACACGATTGCGCCGCTCCCTCCAACCGCCGCAGGTTCCGCTTCCCGCGTCGAAAGGTCGCATCCTCGCGCCGGGCCGCATCGCCGGGACCGGTTAACGCGCCATTAACCTTGACTGCTCAGACTTCGTTAGCCTTTTTCGGCGCGATTGGCGACGCGCCCTCACTGGAGCCCTGGCGATGACCCCCGACGATCCGGTTTCGCGCGGCGAGGCGACGGAAGCCTCCCTGATTGCCGCCGGCGCCCGCGCTCTGGGCTTTTCCCCGGCGGCAAGAGCGGCGCGCCCCGGCCCCGGCGCGCGCGCCCCGCGCAAAGGCCGGCTGCGGCTCGCGCTGCTCTCGGTCTCGATCGTCTGCGGCCTGGCGCTCGGCTTCGCCGGCGTGCGCGCGGCGCTGAAGCCCGCCGCCGACGCCGGTCAGGCGGCGTTGACGCAAGCGCTCCCGTTGAAGAAGGAGATTTCCTCGGCGGCCGGCGAAAGCCGCGAGATCGGCCAGCTTCTCGACGACGTCCGCACGTTGCGCGCAGAGGTCGAGGCGCTGCTGCACAAAAACGAAAACGCCCGGCTGGCCGAGCGCCTGCGCGCGCTGGAAACCGGCCGCGACGCCGCCGCCGCTTTGGGGCCGCGGCTCGACCGCCTCGAGGAGCGGCTCGCGCGGCTCGAGGGCGTCGATCCGACGCCGACCGGCGCGCTGACGAAAGCCGATTCGGGCGCGCCCAAGCCCGTGGCCAAGGCGGCCGAGCGGTCCGGCCGCAAGAATCCGGCGCGTGATTTCGTGCTGCGCGACGTGGCCCATGGCGTGGCGCTGATCGAGCGCGGCGACGGCACGCTCGAGGAGGTGATACCGGGCGACACGCTGCCCGGCGTCGGGCGCGTGACCGCGATCGAGCGGCGCGGCCCCGGCTGGGTCGTGGTGACGACCCGCGGCGTCATCGACCAGCGGCCGTTCTGACCGCCCGGGCAAAACCGCGCGCCCGTCACAGGAGCGTCACAACCGCGCGTCACACAGGGCCGCCCTTGTCACGCGACCCGCTGAAACGCCGGCGGGTTCGACAGGCGCAACGGCGCTGGCTCCGCGCCGCGACTTGGAGTTCCAATGATCCACACCTTTGCAGGAAAGACCGGGGGCGCGCGCCTGAACGCGCCGAATTTGTGGGACGTCGTCGCGCTTGTCCTGGTTTTCGGTTTTTTCCTGCTGATCGGCCTCGGCTCGCGCGACATGGCCACGCCGCTGCGCGCCACCGAGGCGGCCGGCCTGTCGCTCGATTATTGGGAACTGCCCTATTACGGCTTGCGCACGACGCTGCGGATGTTCGCCGCCATGGCCATTTCGCTCGTCTTCACCTTCACTTACGCGACTCTGGCGGCGAAGAGCCGGCGCGCCGAAATGGCGCTCATTCCGCTGCTCGACGTGTTGCAGTCGGTGCCGATCCTCGGCTTCCTGTCTTTCACCGTCACTTTCTTCCTGGCGCTGTTCCCAGGCTCGACGCTCGGCGCGGAATGCGCGGCGATCTTCGCCATTTTTACGAGCCAGGCCTGGAACATGGCCTTCTCCTTCTACCAATCGCTGCGCAGCGTGCCGCGCGATCTCGAGGAGTCGGCCGCGAGTTTTCACCTCTCCGGCTGGCAGAAATTCTGGCAGCTGGAGACGCCCTTCGCCATGCCCGGCCTCATCTGGAACGCGATGATGTCGATGTCCGGCGGCTGGTTCTTCGTCGTCGCTTCCGAGGCGATCTCGGTGGGCGACGTGCAGGTGCGGCTGCCGGGCGTCGGCTCCTATCTTGCGCTCGCCATCGAGCAGCGCCGCATCGATTGCGTCGTCGCCGCGATCGTCGCGGTGGCGGCGATCATTCTCGCCTATGACCAATTGCTGTTTCGCCCGATCGTCGCCTATGCGGAAAAATTCCGCGTCGAGCTATCGGCGTCGGAGAGCCATCCGGACTCCTTCGTGCGCGATCTCTTTTTGCGCACGCGCTGGCTGCGCCGGCTGATGCAGGCGCCCGCCGCCGTCCTGCGGCGCGCCGCGTTCTGGCGGCTCGAATTTTTCCCGCGGCGCGGCCGCGCGCCGAAACTGTCGATCGTCGCCGATCTCGTCTGGTATGCGCTCATCGCGGTTATGGCGCTTTACTCGCTGCAGCTCATCTTCTCCTTCCTGCGCGAGAATGTGACGCTCGCCGAGGTCGCGACGGCCGTGCGTCTGACCTTCTACACCATGCTGCGCGTCGTTTCGGTGATCGCGCTCGCATCGCTCGTCTGGGTTCCTGTCGGCGTCTGGATCGGGCTGCGGCCGCAGATCGCCGAAAAGGTGCAGCCGCTCGCGCAGTTTCTCGCGGCCTTTCCGGCCAATGTCGTATTTCCCATCGCCGTCGTCGGCATTTTGCGCTACCGGCTCGACCCCGACATCTGGCTGTCGGGGCTCATCATCTTCGGCACGCAATGGTATATCGTCTTCAACGTCATCGCCGGCGCCTCGGCCTTCCCCAATGATCTGCGCGAGGCGACGCGGAATTTCGGCGTGCGCGGCTGGATCTGGTGGAAGCATGTCATTCTGCCGGCGATCTTTCCCTATTATCTCACGGGCGCCATCACCGCCTCGGGCGGTTCCTGGAACGCCTCGATCGTCGCCGAATATGTGCGCTGGGGCGACGACACGGTCGCGGCGCAGGGGATCGGCGCCTATATCGCGCAGGCGACCGCCGCCGGCGATTACGCCCGCATCGTGCTCGGCGTCGCGGTGATGAGTCTCTTCGTCATTCTGTTCAACCGGCTCTTCTGGCGCCGTCTCTCGGTCTTCGCCGAGCGGCGCCTGCGGCTGATGTGAGGATCATCCATGGCGCCTTTGTTCGAACTGCGCTCTGTGTCGCAATCCTACGGCCGCGGCGGCGCCGAGCGCGGCGCCCTGGTGCTCGACGATGTTTCTCTGACACTGAACGAGGGCGAGATCGTCGGCCTGCTCGGGCGCTCCGGCTGCGGCAAATCCTCGCTGCTGCGCATCGTCGCCGGGCTCAGTCACCCGACGAGCGGCGCCGCGCTCTATCGCGGCGCGTCGGTCGCGGGGCCGGTCGACGGCGTCGCCATGGTCTTCCAGACCTTCGCGCTGTTTCCCTGGCTGACCGTGCTCGCCAATGTGGAGCTGGGCTTGCGCGCCAAGGGCGTCTCCGAGGAGGAGGCGCGCCGCCGGGCGCTGAAGGCGATCGACATCATCGGCCTCGACGGTTTCGAGAACGCCTATCCGAAGGAGATTTCCGGCGGCATGCGGCAGCGGGTCGGCTTCGCCCGGGCGCTGGTCGTCGCGCCGAGCCTGTTGCTGATGGACGAGCCCTTTTCGGCGCTCGACGTGCTGACCGCGGAGACGCTGCGCACCGATCTTCTCGACCTGTGGGTCGAAGGGCGCATGCCGATCAAATCCATTCTGATGGTGACGCACAACATCGAGGAGGCGGTGCTGATGTGCGACCGCATTCTCGTGCTCTCCTCCAACCCCGGTCGCGTCGCGGCGGAAATCCGGGTGACGCTGCCGCATCCGCGCAACCGGCTCGATCCCGAGTTCCGCCAGCTCGTCGACCAGATCTACGCGCTGATGACGCGCCGCGCCGAGCGGCCGGGCATTGGCGCCTTTCCGGGCTTCGGCCTCGGCATGGCGCTGCCGATGGTTTCGACCAACACGCTCGCCGGCCTGATCGAGGAGGTGGCCGCGCCGCCCTATGACGGCAAGGCGGATCTTCCGGCGCTGGCCGACAGTCTGCAACTCGAGATCGACGAGCTGTTCCCTGCCGCCGAGACGCTGCAATTGCTGCGCTTCGCCGAGCTTGCCGAGGGCGACATCAAACTGACGCCGGCCGGCCGGCGCTTCGCCGAGATGGACGTCGACCAGCGCAAAAAGCTCTTCGGCGACCATTTGCTTTCCTATGTGCCGCTCGCCCAGCGCATCCGCCGCGTGCTCGACGAGCGCCCCTCGCATTACGCGCCGGCGACGCGCTTTCGCGAAGAGCTGGAAGATTACATGAGCGAGGACTACGCCGAGATGACGCTGCGCAGCGTGACGACCTGGGGCCGCTATGGCGAGATTTTCGCCTATGACGAAAGCGCCCAGGCCTTCAGCCTGGAGAACCCGCAGTAGCCGCGGTGGACAAGCCGCGGGGCGGCGTGGCAAAGGATCGGGACGCCATTTCGAGGACAGGCTGATGACGCTCCCCGCCGGTTTGCACGACATTTCCCTCGACGAGCTGAAGGCCGGCCTCGCCGAGGGCTCCATCCTGCTCGTCGATGTCCGCGAGGCGGACGAATATGCGGCCGGCCATATCAAGGGCGCGCTGTTCAACCCGCTGTCGAGCTTCGACCCGGCGAAGCTTCCCGTCGCGGCGCAGGGGCAGAAGGTGGTTGTCTATTGCCGGTCGGGCCGCCGCTCGGTCACGGCGATGGAGCAGGCGCGCCTCGCCGGCCGCGCGGACGTGGACACCCACTTTGGCGGCGGCATTCTGGGCTGGCTCGGGGCCGGCGAGCCGGTCGAGACGGGGATTTAGGCGAGATTTTTGGGCCGCCCCGCGCCGTCATCGCGAGCGCAGCGACGTAATCCAGAGCCGCGGGGCGGCCCCTGGATTGCTTCGTCGCTGCCGCTCCTCGCAATGACGTGGCCGCCTCATGGACCGCGAGCCTCCGGCTCGCCTTGCACGCGCAAAGGCGCCCGGACCGGCCCGCCCTGGGCCGTCATCGCGAGCGCAGCGAAGCGATCCAGAGCCGCGGGGCGGCATTGCTTCGTCTCTGACGCGCCTCGCAATGACGACGCCGGCCAATCGGCGCCGCTCAGCGCGTGGGGATCGGCGTGCCGCTGCGGTAGTCGTAGAAGCCGCGCTGCGTCTTGCGGCCGAGCCAGCCGGCCTCGACATATTTCACCAGCAGCGGGCAGGGGCGGTATTTCGAGTCCGCCAGCCCCTCATGCAGCACCTGCATCACCGAGAGGCAGACGTCGAGGCCGATGAAATCGGCAAGCTGCAACGGCCCCATCGGGTGATTGGCGCCGAGGCGCATCGCCGTGTCGATCGCCTCCACCGAGCCGACGCCCTCGTAGAGCGTGTAGATCGCCTCATTGATCATCGGCAGCAGGATGCGGTTGACGATGAAGGCCGGGAAATCCTCGGAGACGGTGACGGTCTTGCCGAGCTTGGCGATGAAGGCCTTCGCCTCCTCGAAGGTGCGGTCCTCGGTGGCGATGCCGCGGATCAGCTCGACGAGCTGCATCTTCGGCACCGGATTCATGAAATGAATGCCGATGAAGCGTTCCGGACGCCCCGTCACCGAGGCGAGCCGGGTGATCGAGATCGACGAGGTGTTGGTGCCGATCATCGCGTCGGGCTTCAAAACCTTCGACGCGTCGGCGAGAACCTTGCGCTTGACCTCCTCATTCTCGGTCGCCGCCTCGATGACGAGATCGGCGTCGCGAAGGTCGTCGAGGCTCGGCGCCGGGCGCAGCCTCGCGACCGCTTCCTTTAGAGCGCCGGCTTCGAGCTGGCCGCGCTCCACCGCCTTGTGCATCTGCGCGCCGATCCCCTCCAGCCCTGCGGCGATGCGGTCGGCGGAAATGTCGTTGAGCGCGACCTCGAACCCCGCCAGGGCGCATACCTGAGCAATGCCCTTGCCCATCTGGCCCGCGCCGATAACGGCGATCTTCCGGATTTCAAAGCTCATTTCTGCGACACCACGAGCGAGGAACGGCAATGCCGTCGATTACGATGCAGTGCAATATAGCGCGCGAAAGGGCTGTGTGAAAACCGGCAAACTCTGCAAAAAACCGTCAAAACGCAACCAACGCGTTCCGCGCCCCGCCGGGGCGCCGTAAAGCCTGCGGGCGGTTGGCTTTTTAGCCGAGCCGCCCGCAGCGTGTCACTTGCCGATCTTCGCCAGCTCCTCGCCGAGCTCCGGCAGGGCGGTGAAGAGATCGGCGACGAGGCCGTAGTCGGCGACCTGATAAATCGGCGCTTCCTCGTCCTTGTTGATCGCGACGATGATCTTCGAATCCTTCATGCCGGCGAGATGCTGAATCGCGCCGGAAATGCCGACGGCGATATAGAGATCGGGCGCAACGGCCTTGCCGGTCTGGCCGACCTGAAGGTCGTTCGGCGCGTAACCCGCATCCACCGCGGCGCGCGAAGCGCCGATCGCGGCGCCGAGCCTATTCGCTACAGGCTCGATATATTTGGCGAAATTCTCCGAGCTGCCGAGGCCGCGCCCGCCGGAGACGATGATTTTCGCCGCCGTCAGCTCGGGGCGCTCCGACTGCGCCAGCGCCTCGCTCTTGAAGGACGAGACGCCCGGATTGCCGGCGCCGGCGATCTTCTCGACCGGGGCCGCGCCGCCTTCTGGCGCCGCAGCAAAAGCCGTGGTGCGGACGGTGATGACCTTCTTGGCGTCCTTGGCGCGCACCGTCTGAATGGCGTTGCCGGCGTAGATCGGTCGCTCGAAGGTGTCGGGAGCGACGACCTTGATGATGTCCGACACCTGCGCCACGTCGAGCAGCGCCGCGACGCGCGGCAGCACATTTTTCGTCGCGCTGGTCGAGGGCGCGATGATGACGTCGTAAGACCCGGCGAGGTTGAGGATCAGCGCCGCCACCGGCTCCGCCAGCATATGGTCGCAGGCGTCGTCGTCGGCGTGGAAAACCTTGTCGACCCCGGCGAGCTTGGCCGCCTGTTCGGCGGCCGCCGAGAGGCTGGAGCCGGCGAGGAGGATATGGATCGGGCCCGAGCCGATTTCCTTGGCTGCGGTCAGCGCCTTGGCGGTCGCGGGGGCGAGCGCGTGGCCGGCGGTTTCGGCGATGAGGAGCGTCGGCATATCAGAGAACTCCCGCTTCCTTGAGTTTCGACACGAGTTCGGCGACCGAGCCGACCTTCACGCCCGCCTTGCGCTTCGGCGGCTCGGCGGTTTTCAGCACTTCGAGGCGCGGCGCGACGTCGACGCCGTAATCGGCGGGCGCCTTCACGGCGACCTCCTTCTTCTTCGCCTTGATGATCTCCGGCAGCTTCACATAGCGCGGCTCGTTGAGGCGCAGATCGGTCGTGACGATCGCCGGCAGTTTCAGCGACACGGTCTGCAGGCCGCCGTCCACCTCGCGGGTGACGTCGACGGAGCCGTCGCCGATCTCGACCTTGGAGGCGAAAGTGCCCTGGCCCCAGCCAAGCAGCGCCGCCAGCATCTGGCCGGTCTGGTTGCTGTCGTCGTCGATCGCCTGCTTGCCGAGAATGATGAGGCCCGGCTGCTCTTCGGCGGCGATCTTGGCGAGGATCTTGGCGACCGCGAGCGGCTCCACCGTGTCGTCGGTCTTGACCAGAATGCCGCGGTCGGCGCCCATGGCGAGGCCGGTGCGCAGCGTCTCGTCCGCCTTGG
Source organism: Beijerinckiaceae bacterium (assembly GCA_033853615.1). Taxonomy (GTDB): domain Bacteria; phylum Pseudomonadota; class Alphaproteobacteria; order Rhizobiales; family Beijerinckiaceae; genus Methylosinus. The sequence continues at coordinate 8,494 of JAWOLK010000085.1, forward strand.
CCGGGCCGATGGTGACGAGCACGACCTCGGTCGCCTTGCCGGCCTCCTTGAGGCGCAGCGCCTCTTCGACGGCGATTTCGTCGAAGGGATTCATCGACATCTTCACATTGGCGAGATCGACGCCGGAGCCGTCGGCCTTGACCCTGATCTTGACGTTGTAGTCCACGACCCGTTTCACGGGCACGAGTATCTTCATCGCTCAAACTCCCGGCGAGGTGGAGCGCGCTTTTTTCCGAAAGCGCCGGGTCCCCCATCCGACGCGACCCGCGCCGGACCGGCCGCGGCTATCGGCTGGAAACGCTCTTCTGCGCCGTTCTGGTAACGGGCGCTTTTGTCCAAGTCAAACCCTCACGGTCACGCCCCCGGCGTCTGCGGCGGCGGGGGGGGACGATCAACTTTGCGCTTGCATCCATCCGCCCGGCGCTCCATCTTCCGACTGTTACGGCCGGCCCCTCTGATGCGAAAGCTCAAGGGTCGGTCTTCTTTTTTTCAATGGCTTAGGCTATGGCGCTCGGATTATGCGCTACAGCAAGCCGTTTCAAAGCCCGCCACAACAGATCGACATACTCAAGGCCCGCGGGCTCATCGTCTCGGACGAGCAGAAGGCCCGCGCCTATCTCGAACGTATCGGCTACTATCGCCTGAGCGGCTACGCCTATCCCTTCCGTGTCGTCGTGACGATTGACGGCGACGGGCGGCCGCGCCTCGGCGACGATTTCAAACCCGGCGTCGAATTTCGTCATATCGTGGATCTTTACGTTTTCGATAAAAAGCTGCGGCTCGCCATACTCGACGGCATAGAGCGCGTCGAGATTGGTCTGCGGACGAGCATCGCCCTGCTTATGGGCGAGCGACATGGCCCTTGGTCGCATCGCGATCCATCCAGGCTCGACGGCAAATTCACGAAGTCGGTCGGAAGAACGGGCCAAACCGGGCACAAGGCGTGGCTCTCCAAGCTTGACGCCGCTTTCGAGCAGTCGAAAGAAGACTTCGCAAAACATTTCAAAAGCAAATATCCCGACGATCCGCCACCGGTCTGGATCGCCACCGAGCTGTGGGACTTTGGTTTATTGTCCCGTTTTTATCAAGGAATGCTTTTTTCGGACCGAAAGGCTGTTTCACTGCAATATCGTGTGCCCGACCCGGATGTTCTTGCCTCATGGCTTCAATCAATCAACGATGTGCGCAACATTTGCGCCCATCACGGCCGATTGTGGAATCGCCCCTTGGGGAGACAGGGCCGGTTTCCGCACGGCCTGCCGGAGTTGGAGCACGTTGCGCAGGATAGCTTCATTCAGACTCGCCTCTACGGGGCGGCGGCAGCCATCCGTTTCTTGTTGCTGACGATCAACCCCGGAACCTCATGGCCCACGCGCCTGAAGAGCATACTCGACAGTTTTCCGGACGCCCCGGGCGTCTCTCTGAGTCAGACCGGCTTTCCCGAGGGATGGTGCAAACTCCCTCTCTGGGCCATGCCCACCCAGAGAGGGTAAGGCGCGTCACGCCCCCGGCGTCTGCGGCGGCGGCGTCTCCGACGGGGCGGGCTGCAACGCCGGCGGCGGCGCCTTCGGCCTGGGGTCGGCAAAGAGCGGGATCGAGCGGCGCTTGAACAGCGGCGTCATTGCAAGGCCGGCGAGAATGCCGCCGACATGCGCGGCCCAGGCCGTGTGGCCGCCGGTGCTGAACAGTGTGTGGATGAATTGCAGCAAGATCCACGTGCCAACGAACATCCAGGCCGGCGCATGGATCGGAATGATCATCCCGGCGAGGCCGAAAATGCTGGAACGCGGGTGCAGCATCAGAAAGGCGGCGCAGACGCCGGAAATCGCCCCCGAGGCGCCGACGAGCGGCGTAATGGAATGCGGTTCTGCGTAAATGTAAAAGACGCCGGAGGCGATCCCGCAGCACAGATAGAACAACAGATAATAGAACGAGCCCATCGCGTCTTCGATATTGTCGCCGAAGACATAGAGAAACAGCATGTTTCCGGCAAGATGCGTGAAGCTCGAGTGAAAGAACAGCGATGTGACGAGCGTCAGCGGCGCCGGCGGGCCGACGATCCAGTCGGCGAGCTGCGCCTCGCCGAACAAGACCCGCGGAATGATCGCAAAGCCGCGCATGACGGTGAGCGGGTCGCCGAAAATTTCGCTCTGCACGGCGAGAAAGACCGCGACATTGATCGCGATCAGCGTGAAATTCACCACCGGCCAGCGCAGATGCTGGAGCTTCGCGTCGTCGTGGAGCGGCATCACCATGGCGGTAAGTCCTTTCGGCGGCAAACTAGAGCAGGAAGCGGGAAAGCTCTAGCTCCTTGTTTTTTGCGCCGCAGCGGCGGCGCGGGCGCGCAGCCTTACGAGGGCCGGCGGCAGGCAGGCGAAGGCGACGCCGCGCAGGCCGACGATGTCGAAGGCCAGCGTCAGGGCGCCGTAGACGCCCGCCCCTACGACAATCTGGAACAGCAGCGTGAAAAATCCCGGCGTCATGTCGCGCAGCGGCCATAGCGCCGCCGCCATCATTCCGGTCGCCACGCTCGCCGCGAAGAGATCCGAGAGGCGCGGCCAGATCGGCTCGGCCCGCAGCGCGAAAACGAGCGTCGCCGCGAGCGCCGCGATATAGGCGCCGCATTGCGCCAGCGCCAGATTGGAAGGGTCGGCGCCAAAGGGCAGAACCAGCGCCAGAACCGCCCCCGAGACCGCCGCGACCAGCGCCGCGCCGATTAGCGGAGCGGTCTTTTTCTCGATCTGGAAGAGCGGGTTGATCGCGAAGAGACAAACCGCCATGGCGAACAGGCCCGGCAGCAGCAGCGCGAGGTAGTGGCCGAAGGGACCGCGGAATTCATGCGGCACGATCAAGGCTTCGATCGAGGGCATGACGAGATAGATTCCGGCGCATGCCGGCATCAGAAAGGCGATCACCACGCCCATGTTGCGCCCGACCTGCGCCTTGGCGCGCGCCGCGCCGTGCTCCTCATGGGCGGCGACGGCGATCTGGAACAGCAGCACGTCGAGCGCCATGCCGAGCGCCTGCACGCCACGCATGCCGAGGTCATAGGCCAGCGCCAATTGCCCCGTGTCGGCGAAGCCATAGACGCTGGCGGCGACGCTGCGCGAGGCGAGCGGGATCGCCTGGTAGAGAAGATGCGAGGCGACGATCGGCGCGCTATAGGCGATCAGCGTCCGCGCCGTGTCGCGCCGGGCGGCGGCAAGATGCGCGCCGGGGTCTCTCAGGGCCCGGCCCGCCAGAGCCACCGTGCCGAAGAGACTGGCGCTGACGGCGGCGAGCGCCACGCCGGCCGAATGAAACAGAAAGGCGCCGCCGCCCATCAGGACGAGCGCCAGAATGTTCTTCACAATCACCAGCCGGCCGAACAGCGCGTCGCGGAACCGCGCCCGCACCAGGGCGGTCGAATAATCGAAGAGTCCGTTCATCGTCGCGGCGACCAGCGCCAGCAGGATGAGATCGCCGTCGAAATCGAGTTGCGGCCCGATAGCGGCGAACAGCGCCGTCGCCGCGGCGAGGCCGAACGTCACGGCGAGGAAGCAGGCGTCCAGCGTCGCGCGCACCATGGGCGCCCCATCGCGCACGCGCTCGGAATAAAAGCGCTGGGCCGACAGCCGCAGCCAGTCGAACAGCGCCGCCTGAACCACCAGGGTGATGGAAAAGGCGATGGCGAAGCGGCCATATTCCTCCGGGCCGAGGAATTTGGCGATCAGCAGGCCGATGATGAAATTGGCCGCCGTATTGGCGAGAAAGGCGAGGAGGACTCTCAATGGTCCGCCGCCTTTCCGAATGTCGCGCCGGTAGGGGCGCGCCTGAGGGCGCGCGGTCCGCCCGCGCCCATGGACCGCGCGTCTTCAGGCGCGCTCGGCTGTCCAAGCCGCCCCGCCATCAGCCGTTCCACAGGCCCGCGGCGGCCAGTTCGCGCAGCGCCTGCGCGTCGCGCGGGGTCACGTCGGGATGGTCTGGCTCGGCCGTCGCGGGGTCGAAATAGCGCCAGGAGCGGGCGCATTTCACGCCCCCCGCACGCTCGGGGACCACCGCCACGCCTTCGACATTGGCCAAGCGGAACGCGTCGCCCCGCCCGGCGTCGGCGAGGATCGTAATGTCCGAGGTGATGCAGATTTCCGCGAAATCGACGCCATGCAGCGCGGCGCGCAGCTCCGCATCCTCGATATGGACCAGCGGCGCCGCCTCCAGCGAGGAGCCGATGCGCTTTTGCGCCCGCTCGATCTCCAGCGCGCCGGTGACGACCGCGCGAATGCCGCGCACCACCTCCCATTTGCGGGCGAGCGGCGGATCGTTCCATTCGGCCTTGGGCTGCGGGAACAGCTCCAGATGGACCGAAGTGGCTTGCGGGTAGCGCGACAGCCAAGCCTCTTCGCAGGTGAAGACGAGGATCGGCGCGAGCCAGCGCGTCACGGCGCGGAAAATCTCCTCGATCACCGCGAGCGCCGCCCGCCGCTTGCCGCTCGACGGCGGGTCGCAATAGAGCGCATCCTTGCGGATGTCGAAGTAAAAGGCCGAGAGATCGCCGGTCATGAAGGGCGTCACCACCGCTACCACGCGCTTGTAGTCGTAAGCGGCATAGGCGGCGCGCACCTGCTCGTCGAGTTCGACGAGGCGATGCAGCATCAGCCGCTCCAGCTCCGGAGCCTGCGCGTAATCGATGGCGGCGCCGTCGTAATGGGCGAGCGTGCCGAGCATCCAGCGGATGGTGTTGCGCAGCTTGCGGTAGGTCTCGACGAAGGTTTTCAGAATCTCGGGACCGACGCGCAGATCGTCGGCGTAATCGGAGGCCGCGACCCACAGGCGCAGAATATCGGCCCCGGAATCGGAGATGACCTTCTGCGGCGCAACCACATTGCCGAGCGATTTCGACATTTTGCGGCCCTTCTCGTCCAGCACGAAGCCGTGCGTCAGAACCGCGTCATAGGGTGCGCGGCCGCGCGTGCCGCAGGATTCGAGCAGCGACGAATGGAACCAGCCGCGATGCTGGTCCGAGCCTTCGAGATACATGATCTCGTCATGGCCGCCGTCGCGCTTGCGGTTAATGCCGGCGAGGCTCGGGAAATGCTCGGGGTCTTCCAGCACGAAGGCGTGCGTCGAGCCCGAGTCGAACCACACATCGAGAACGTCGGCGACTTTCTCATAATCGGCGGGGTTGTGCTCCGGCGCGAGGAAGCGCGCCGCCGCTCCCGCCTCATACCAGGCGTCGGCGCCTTCCTTGCCGAAGGCTTCGACGATCCGCGCGTTTACGCGGGCGTCGCGCAGGATCTCGCCCGTTTCCTTATGGACGAAGACGGCGATCGGCACGCCCCAGGCGCGCTGGCGCGACACCACCCAATCGGGGCGATTGGCGATCATGCCGCGGATGCGGTTCTCGCCGGCGGCCGGCGTCCATTGCGTGCGGGCGATTTCTTCGAGCGCGATGTCGCGCAGAGTCGGGGCGTTGGACCGCGAGCGTTCAGGCTCGCTTGCATGCGCGCCTGAAGGCGCGCGGTCCATCGGCTTATCCATCGCGATGAACCATTGCGGCGTGTTGCGGAAGATGACCGGCTTTTTCGAGCGCCAGCTGTGCGGATATTGGTGCTTCAGCCTGCCGCGGGCGATCAGCGCGCCGACGCCGATCAGCGCCTGCATCACCGCGTCATTGGCGTCGCCCTTCTCGCCCTTTTCGGTCAGCACGCGCTTGCCGGAAAAGCCCGGCGCGTCCTTCGTATAGAAGCCGTCCTCGTCGACCGTATAGGGAATGCGCGTCTCGATCCCGCGCTCGGCGAGCGCGCGGCCGTTCGCCATCCAGATGTCGAAGTCCTCGCGGCCATGGCCCGGCGCCGTATGAACGAAGCCCGTGCCGGTGTCGTCCGTCACATGGTCGCCGTCGAAGAGCGGCACGGCGAAATCATAGCCGAGCGCGCTGAGCGGATGCGCGCAGACGAGCCCCGCCAGCGCGGCCGCCGGCACATCGTGCAGCCGCTCGTAGCCATCGACCTTCGCGGCCTTGAACACCTCATTCGCCAGCTTGTCGGCGAGGATGAAGCTCATACCCGGCGCCGCCCAATTGTTGTCCGGCGCATGGGTCACGCGATAGAGGCCGTAGTCGATCTTCGACGAGTAGGAGATCGCCCGGTTGCCGGGCAGCGTCCAGGGCGTCGTGGTCCAGATGACCACCCGCGCGCCGGCGAGGTCGCCCGCGGCGCCTTTCTCGATCGGGAACGCCACCCACACCATATCGCTGGTGTGGTCCTCATATTCGACTTCCGCCTCGGCGAGCGCCGTCTTTTCGACGACCGACCACATCACCGGCTTGGAGCCGCGGTAGAGCAGGCCATTCCCGGCAAATTTCAGGATCTCGGCGGCGATGCGGGCCTCGGCGTTATAGGCCATCGTCGAATAGGGGTTCTCCCAATCGCCGGCGACGCCGAGCCGCTTGAACTCCTCGCGCTGCACCGCGAGCCAATGCTCGGCATAGGCGCGGCACTCGCGGCGGAAGGCGACCATCGCCGCGGGGTCGGAGAAATCGGGCTTCTTCTTGCCCTTGGCGCGGTAATTCTCCTCCTCGATCTTCCATTCGATCGGCAGGCCGTGGCAATCCCAGCCCGGCACATAGGCGCAGTCCTTGCCGGCCATGCGCTGGCTGCGCGTCACCACGTCCTTGAGGATTTTATTCAGCGCATGGCCGATGTGGATATTGCCGTTGGCGTAGGGCGGGCCGTCGTGCAGCACGAATTTCGGCCGGCCGGCGGCGGCTTCGCGCATCTTTTCGTAGAGGCCGGTCTTCTCCCAGCGGGCGAGCAGCTCCGGCTCGCGCTGCG
>JAWOLK010000086.1:0-31736 GCA_033853615.1 Beijerinckiaceae bacterium
ACAGGGTGCGGCGCTAGCCCGGCCGGGAGGGATGGAACCCATGACCGACGTCCCGGCCAGCATGCGCATCTTCGTCGGCGTCAAAGTCGCGCCAGACATCGCCGACGCGCTCGCGGAACTTGCGAAAGATTTGCGCCGAACGCCTTCCGCCCGGTTCGTGGCGCGCGGCGACACGCACATCACGCTCGTCCCGCCCTGGAACGAGACCGCATCGAGCGAAGCGACGGAGAAGCTTCGCTCGGTCGCCGAGAAATTCCCGCCTTTCGTCCTCACTTACCAGCATCTCGGCTACGGCCCGCAGCCGCAGCGCCCGCGCCTGCTCTGGGCCGAATGTGCCGCGAATGAGCAAATCTCCGCCTTGCGGGCGGAGCTGCTGCGCGTCTGCGGCCAGAGCGATGAACGGCCCTTTCGACCCCACGCGACGGTCGCACGATTTCGGGAAGATGGCCGCGCCGTAGCCCGGCGTTCGCCGATCGACGTGGCCCTGTCGTTTACGCAGCAGGTCGCTTCGATCGAGCTGTTCCGGTCGCCGCCGCCCGGCGCGAGGGGCTATCAGATTCTCGCTTCCTTCCCCTTGAGCGCGCCGGAGCCCACGGCGGAGAAAGCCCCCTGACGCGACGGCGCGGGGCGCGATCAGGCCGGCTTGCCGGCGCGGCTTGCGCCATGCCGATTGGTCTCAATGTCTTCGAGAAGCCGCGCAAGATGCGCCTCGCCCTCGGGCCCCTCCACATCGGCGGCGGCAACCGCCAGCCCCCGGTCCTGCCGGAGAAAAGAATCGTAAAACGCGGCGACGTCCATTTCGCGCTCCTGCCCTGCGGCCGATCTGCCGAGCGGCTGCGGGCCTAGCTCGTCCTCGACGGTGATTTTGAGGCGCCATCCCTCTGTGGCCTGCGCAGGCGCGATCTCGAGGGTCGCGATCGTCGCGGTTTCGCTGAGATCGTCCCTCTCCTCGTCGCCGAGCCGCAATTCTTTTCGCGTCGGCAAAGCCCGCGTCTCCACCTCCCGGCGCGCCGTCGCCTTGAATTCATGCGGGGCTATCTGGCTTTCGGCAATGATCCACCGGACGATCTGTCGCGGTTCGAGGTCGATTGGATAATTTTCCATTCCAGCCCCTCTCACTCAAGCGCCAGAAACGTCCTCTCCATCCCCCAGCGGCCAAAGCTCGCGCATTTCCGCCGGCAGCATCTGCCTCACATCGTCGATCTCGCCGCGTGAGACATGGCGCGCCAGCAGTCTGAACACCTCGCGAACAAGTCCTTCGGTATCGCTGTTCGGATCTTGTTGGAAGGCGTCCTCGACATGCGCCAGAAATTCGGATTTCGTCCGTTCCTTCGATATAAGGTCGGGCATGCGCCAGCCGTCGTAATAAAGGCCGCGGATGAGCATGGGCAATTGCGCCCCGAAGTGAACCGCTTCATGGGCGGAGAGCCTGTCGCGCAAGGCGTGGAGCGTCGCGCGCAACAGACGGTAGGCCCGATGCTTGTCGTCCCAGTTTACGGCGTCCATCAGCTCGTTCAGCCAGACATTGGAAAGCTGAACGGTCTCGTCGAAGGTCGGCAAGCCGGTTCCGCTCATCCCGCTCCCTCCGCTTTCACGAAATACTACGCCGGGGATCACAGCGCGTTATTTTTCCCTGCGACCTGTTTCGTCAAACGCGGCAATTGCGCCGGCCCTCGCTTTGCCGCGAAAATTCGGCCTGCCGCTTCGAAGTTCCCGGGCGCGCGCCTGCGCTTAATTAGGAAATCACGGCTCGAAAGGTGATGCTCGAGCTGACGGGAGGCCATCCGATGTCGCCCAAGAGCATAACAATCTTTCTCTGCGGCGATGTGATGATCGGACGCGGAATCGATCAAATTCTTCCGCATCCCTGCGATCCGATCCTATACGAAGGTTACGCTCGCTCTGCGCTCGATTATGTCACGCTTGCGGAATACATAAACGGACCGATCAGCCGGCCTGCGCCTGTGCCCTATATTTGGGGCGCCGCCCTTGATGAGCTCGCGCGGTTTCGACCGCAGCTGCGAATTATTAATCTCGAGACCAGCGTCACGCGCAGCCCGCGTCATTGGCCGAAGGGGATCAATTACAGGGCAAGCCCGGAAAACGCGGCCTGTCTCTCGGCTCTCGGAGTCGACTGCTGCGCCTTGGCGAATAACCACGTGCTTGATTGGGGCCGCGCAGGCTTAATTGAAACGCTCGAAACGCTCGACCGCCTTCGCATCAAGGCGAGCGGCGCCGGACGAAACCAATCCGACGCGTGGGGCCCTGCCGTCTTTGAAATTGAGGGAACAGCGGCCCGTGTGCTTATTTTCTCCTGCGCGATAGCAACCAGCGGCCCGCCCGACTCATGGGCCGCTACGAATCAGGATCCCGGAATTGCCTTTCTGCCAGACACGAGCAGGGCTAGCTCTACGCTGCTGATTGAACACATTGCCAAACATCGACGGGCTGGGGACATAATTATCCTTTCGCTACATTGGGGACCTAACTGGGGGTATGATATTCCAGCCCGCGACAGAGATTTCGCGCACCGGCTGATCGATGAAGCGGATGTCTCGATCCTCCACGGGCATTCTTCCCATCACCCCAAAGGCTTGGAGATCTACAACCGCAGGCTCATCATAAATGGATGTGGCGATTTTCTGAATGATTACGAAGGCATTTCCGGCTATGAGGAATTCCACGGCGAGCTGAGCCTGATGTATTTCGTGCAGCTTGACGTCGACAGCCGCCTGCTTGGCCGCGTAACGATGACGCCGCTCAAGATGCGCAGATTTCAGTTGGTTCGCCCTCGCCCGGATGAAGCGCAATGGCTCTGCGACACGCTTGATCGAGAAAGCCGGAAATTGGGCGCGGCCGTCACCTTGACGCCTGATGAAAGACTCGAGCTCTCTCTTTTCGCCTAGGCTCAAGCCTTTTGCGACGCTTTAGAATAATTAGCGGAGACGGCCGATAATTTATCGTTCCCGCGATTGTCGCACGACCGCCGACACCCTACTTTGCCGCTCGCCAGCGCTATGCCGGCTTCAATAAACGTCGAGGAGGCGCATGCATGCCCCTTGCTGTTCATAGCAACTCGGAACTCGGCAAGGTCGCCCTAATCGTCATCGGCTTGGTGGCCTTTGTCATCGTCGCGCTCACTTGGGTCCCGGAAATGATCGCCCCATCCGGAGAAAAGACGCAAGAAGCGCCGAGCGTCGGCAGCACCGTAAGAATGGTCCGCTGACAGGATGCTGAAACAGGGCGCCACAGCACAGGCTGAAGCTTCGCGAAAGCGCCTGCGCCTGCGCCTGCGGGGCGGCCAAATCCGTCCCGCTCGGCCCCCACTTGGCCACTCTTGCCCTGTCGAAGATTAATACTACTTGCCGTCTTCGACGCTCAATCAACGACGGGGCTGCCATGGCCATCGCAGTAAATTCCCTCCGTCCAGGCGATCTTTTTGAACTAGCGACAGGCGTCGCGGTGCTCGTTATTTCAATCTGCGGATTGGCCGGGATTGCGCCGCCAATATTGGCGGCGAGCGCTGCGCTGGTGCTCGGCGCGTCGCTCTTTGCAAGCGGCCGCAACATATTATCCGACTATGCGCGGCTATCGCCGTTTTGCGGCGTGAACGCCACGTGGAAGGACGGGTTTGGCGTAAACAACGGAACAGCAGTTTTCCTTGCCGGACTTTTTGGCGCAATGCTCGGGTTACTGTCCATATGTGACGTAAATCCAGGTTTTCTGACGCCGGCGGCGACGATCGCTTTTGGCGTTGGCTTTGTATTAAAAAGCAACGCCTCGTGGCAAATTCATTTTCTAAGCCGCACCCAAAAAGCGCCGACTCCAAAGGGCGCTCGGGATGAGAATGTCGCAGACATGGCGATCATCGAAGCAATCGCCGGCTTGGCGGCCGCGATTCTCGGCTCCCTCGCTGTAGCAGGCAATCCAAACGACCTTGTCCTTACTCTGGTGTCACTGCTCGTTCTCGCCTCGACGATCATCTTCGAGACCAATTCAGTCACCGACGCAATCCTGCGCCTGTCGCATCCGCTATGGCTCCCATAAGAGGCGCAAAGGGCCCGCGCCGACAGCTCGAGCTTGCCCCGTTATTGAAATCCGTCTCGCCATCTGCGTCTCGTGACCCAGATGTTCAACGGACGAGGCTCAACAGGGATCAGAACGCACAGGCCGCCGATTTCGAAGGAGCACGGCTTCAAAGTTCACTATCTTACTTATTGTTGCGCCTGTCACGATGAGCATGGATTCAGCCATAAAAACGCCCCCGCCACTCGCCCTGCAAACTCGCCCCGACCGGCGCGAAGCGCTGAAGCTTTTGGCGTCGGGCGCAGCTCTCGCGTTGAGCGCCTGCGGGCCGCCCAAAGAAGAGATCGTTCCTTATGTGGAGATGCCGGAGGGCCTGATCCCTGGCATACCAATGAAATACGCGACCGCGTTGCCTCTATCAGGCTACGGCCGCGGAGCGCTTGTGACGTCGCATGAGGGACGGCCAACAAAAATCGAGGGCAATCCGCGCCATCCAGCGAGTCTCGGCGCCAGTGATATTTTCTTGCAAGCCGAGATCATGACGCTCTACGACCCAGACCGTTCAAGCGCCGTCCGTGATGCAGGAGGCTTGTCGTCCTGGGATGCGTTTTCCGCCGCCCTGCTCTCGCAAATGCAAAAAGAAAAGACCCGACAAGGCTCGGGCTTATGTCTTATTACCGGCCGTATTACGTCGCCGACTCTTCTGCGGCAAATACAAGCCTTACTACATTCGCTGCCACGCGCGCGATGGCGCCGGTACGAGCCAGTCTCTGACGACAGCGTGAGAGAAGGCGCTATTCTCGCGTTCGGCCGCCCAATGACGGCGCTTCCACGCTTTGCCGACACAGCCGTTCTCGTAACGCTCGACGCAGACCCACTGGGCCCAGGTCCAGACCAGATTCGACTTGGGAGCGACTTCGCCAAGAAGCGGACGGTTTCCCTGCGGCCGGATAACTTTCTTCGCCTTTACGCGATCGAGCCGAGCTGGACACTGACAGGAGCTAACGCCGATGCCCGCCTGGCGTTGACGCCAGAGCTTATTCGCAATGTAGCTATCGAAATAGCAAACACCCTGGGCGCGAACATCACGTCTGGTTATCTGCCGGAGGAAGCGCGGCGCTTCGCTTCGGCTGCAGCTAGAGACATTCTTTCCAAGCGCGGAAACGCCATGGTTTTGGCAGGTCTCGGACAACCGGCCGAAGTGCATGCGCTTTGTCATTGGATTAACGATCAACTCCAAGCGCCGCTGGATCTGATAGAGCCGGTCGATCCCTTCCCATCGACCCATGCGGAATCGCTGCGCAACTTTGTCAATGAACTCAACAGCGGAGAGACTGAAACCCTATTTATTATCGACACAAATCCCGCCTACTCCGCGCCTGCGGACTCGCGGATCAGCGAAGCGATTGAAAAAGCGTCATTCAGCGCACACATCGGGCTTTGCGACGATGAGACGGCGGCGCTTTGCAAATGGCGTCTGCCGCTTTCGCATTCGCTCGAAAGCTGGTCGGATCTCCGCAGCTTCGACGGAACGGCGGCCGTAGTCCAGCCGCTGATTAGACCTCTTTACGACACGCGCAGCGCGCATGAGTTGGTGGCGCTTCTCGAGAGCGGGCTTTCCACTTCGTCGTACGATCTCGTGCGGGATACGTGGCGCCAGCGTTTTCCGCAGGACTTTGAAAAATCTTGGCGCCGTTGGTTGAACGATGGCGTCATCGCAAATACGGCGCAACAGCGCACGCAGATGACGCGCGCAAACCTGCCGAGCATTGCTGCGGCGTCGGCGGCGGGCAATTTTTCTTTGGTGATCAGGCCCGATCCCTCTATCTGGGATGGACGGTTCAGCAATAATGCGTGGCTTCAAGAATGCCCTAAACCGCTCACGAAGGAAGTTTGGGGAAATTCCCTCGATATGTCCCCCAAGGACGCCGCTGCTTGCCGTCTCGAAGATGGAGATATCGTAAGACTGACGAGCGGCCCATCGGCGATCGAGGCGCCTGTGCATGTTCATCCCGGACAGGCCGATGGCGTCATCGCCGCGACGCTAGGCTACGGCCGAAGCCGGGCTGGCTCTATCGGCAACAACATTGGTTTTGATGCGTATAAGTTGCAGCGGCTAGACGCTCCCTGGGCGATACAGGGCGTAAATGTTTCAAAAACCGGACAGCGTTTGGACATCCTCACCACACAAAAACATTTCGGCCTCGACTCGGACGAGAATGATATTTTGCCCAAATTCTCAATCACGGATTTGTCGCAGCACGGCGTTAATCTTACAAAGAAGGAACCTTCGCCCACGCTGCTGCCGGATTGGCGTTATCACAGTTACAAATGGGCGATGGTCATAGACAACACTTCCTGCATCGGGTGCAACGCCTGCGTCCTTGCCTGTCAATCAGAGAACAATGTGCCTGTAGTCGGCCCTCAGGAAGTGGCTGTGGGGCGGGATATGCATTGGCTACGGATCGACGCCTATTACACAAAAAAAGAAGATAAGCTCCGCGGCTTTCAGCCCGTTCCCTGCATGCATTGTGAAAAAGCGCCCTGCGAGCCCGTCTGCCCGGTTGCGGCCTCCGTGCATGACAGCGAGGGGCTGAATGTTCAGGTGTACAACCGCTGCATCGGAACGCGTTTCTGCCAATCCAATTGTCCTTATAAGGTCAGGCGATTCAATTTTTTCGGTTATGCGACCGATGAAGCGTACGGAAATTTGAGCGCGCTCGTGATGCAAGCGCATTTTAATCCAGACGTGACCGTTCGAGACCGCGGCGTTATGGAGAAATGCACCTACTGCGTTCAGCGCATCAGCCGGGCGCGCCGCGCCGCTGAGAAAGAAGACCGCACCATTCGTGATGGAGAAGTAGTAACTGCCTGTCAGGCCGCTTGTCCGACACGGGCGATCGTGTTTGGCGATCTCAACGACGGTTCGTCGCAAGTCAACGCTCTGCGACGAGAGCCACATCATTACGCGCTGCTTGATCATCTCGACACACGACCGCGCACAACCTATCTCGCACGCATCACCAACCCGAATCCAGCGTTGGGAGAAGGCGACACATGACCCAGCGCGATGCTGGATCGGAAACCGAACGTTGGCTAATGCCGCAAGGACGATCCTACGCGGCGATAACGGAGCTTGTCAGCGCGCCGCTGCTCAAATCCAACGAATGGAGATGGCGCGCATGGTGGATCGCCTTTGCCGTCAGCCTGCTTGCGACCGTAATGATGCTCGCCTCCGCCTCCTGGTTGTTTGCGCGCGGCATCGGCATTTGGGGCGTCAACACGACGGTTGTCTGGGGCTTTGCAATCGCCAACTATGTTTGGTGGATCGGCATCGGCAACGCGGGCACGCTCATTTCCGCAATGCTGCTCTTGATGCGACAACATTGGCGTGCGTCAATTAACCGCTTTGCCGAAGCCATGACGCTTTTCGCCGCGGGCATAGCTGGACTCTTTCCCATCATGCACCTCGGTCGCCCTTTGTTTTTCTATTGGCTCGTCCCTTATCCGAATACGATGGCGGTATGGCCCCAGTGGCGCAGCGCGTTGATCTGGGACTTCTGGGCGATTCTTAGTTACATACTTTTTTCTATCCTGTTTTGGTATACGGGGCTTATACCTGACCTTGCCTGTATGCGCGATCGCGCCAAAACCGCCGCCGCCCGCGCCTGGTTCGGCGCCTTCGCGCTAGGTTGGCGCGGCTCTGCGCGGCAATGGCGGGTTTTTCATATTTATCACACCACTATGGCTTGCCTCGGCGTGCCGCTCGTGGTCACGCTTCACAGCGTCGTCGGATTGGATTTCGCCGCTAGCCTCATGCCCGAATGGGCGGAAACGATCTTCCCGCCTTACTTTGTCGTCGGCGCAATGTATTCGGGATTCACCATGGTTATCGCTCTCGCGGCGGCCGTGCGATGGGGATTTCGCCTTGAGGCGGTGATCACTAAAGAGCACTTCGAAGTCATGGCGAAAATCCTGCTGGCAGCTTCGCTCATCATGACTTTCTCCTATGCAACGGAGTGGTTCGGCGCCTGGTACGGCGGTGAGCTCGCAGAGCGTCGATTGGTCGCCTATGAATTCAATGGCGATTATCGCGGATCATACTACGCTATGCTGTTTTTCAATTGCGTCATCGCCCAGGCTTTCTGGTTCCGCGCAGTACGCCGGAACATCGCCGCCGTCGTAACGATCGGCGTGCTAATCAACATCGGCATGTGGCTCGAGCGTATCAATATCGTCTGGAATACGCTTTCACACGACTACGCCATCAGCATGTGGCGGGTTTTTTATCCTACCTTTTGGGATTATGCGCTGATGTTCGGCTCGCTCGGTTTTTTCGTGTTTCTATACCTCCTGCTCTGTCGCCTGGTTCCAATGGTTTCTATGCATGAGACGCGACGGCTGCTCGCGCCGGAGGCGCGGCAATGACCGGGACGTTGATCGCGGCCTTCGCCGATCCCGGGCAAATGCTCGCGGCCGCGAAAAAGGCTCAAGACGAGAGCTGTAAGTTAATAGACGCTTTCTCGCCATTTCCTGTTGAAGGCGTGTCGGAGCTTGTCGGCGCTGTTTCGACGCATCTTCGCATTTATATGTTTCTCGGCGGCGCAGCCTTTGTAATCGGAGCCTATGCGACCGAAGTGTGGAGCGCGCTCATTGATTATCCGATCAACAGCGGCGGGCGCCCGCTCAACTCCTGGCCGACTTTCGTTCTGTTTCCCTTCGCGGTCGGCATTTTCGGCGCGGCGCTCGTTGGCTTCATTGCGCTGCTGATCGAATGCGGCTTGCCGTCGTTGCACCATCCTTTATTCGACGCGCCAGGCTTCGAGAATGCGACGCAGGACCGTTTTTTGCTCGCCCTCGAGCCGCCAAGCGACACGGCGGGACGGGCGCGCGCGAAAGCGTGGCTGCAACAGTCCGGGGCGCTCTCGGTCGTGGAATTCGAGACGTGAAAAAAAACGCGCTCTCGGCGATTGTCCTTGCGCTCTTCATGAGCGGTTGCGGGCTCACGATGACCGAGCAGCGCAAATACGCCACCTACACGCCGTCGGATTTTTGGTCGGACGGCGCATCGGCGCGACCTCTGCCAAAGGGCGTCGTCGCGCAAGGCGATCTAGAGCGAGAAGCCGCATTGGCCAATCCGCCGCCCGTGACGCCGCAGCTCGTCACCCGCGGACGCGAGCGTTTTGAGATATATTGCGCGCCTTGTCACGGCCTCGCCGGCGACGGGGACGGCATTATTATAAGACATGGTTTTCCGACGCCGCCCTCCTACCATTCCGATGATCTGGTTTCCTCGCCGCCACAGCGTTTTCTGGATGCGATAACGAATGGTTATGGCGTGATGTATTCCTATGCGGCGCGTGTCGAACCAAAGGACCGTTGGGCAATCGTCGCTTATATTCGCGCGCTACAATTGACGCGTCGTCCCTTGGTCGCTGCGGCGGCTGGCGGAAAGACGCCATGATGCGCGGAGAGCCCTCGCGCAGGACTTGGCTTTGGCCGGCGGTGCTGGTCGCAATCGCCGCGGCGATCGACCGCAAGCGTATTCCTCAATCGCTTGGAGACGCCGAACAAAGCGCCGCGCCGGCTGCGATCAAAAACACAAGGATAATACAAACTCCGCAGCCTGCGCCTCGCAACGGCGGCGGCTATCCTCCCGCGTTGCGCGCCACCCCTTGGGCGCCGCTCGTCATTGCTCTGCTGGCGTTCGCGGGGGTGGGCGCGTTCCTGTGGCTCGCGCCGCGGGCCGCCGTCGGCGGATGGCTTTTGGCCTTTCTGTTTTGGAGCAGCATGCCGATCGGCAGCCTCTTCGCTTTAATGATCCATGCGCTGACCGGCGGCCGCTGGGCAAGGAGATTCGCCGCCGTATTCGTCCCGTACGCGGGCGCTATTTTGCTGATCGCGGTCCTGTTTATTCCGATATTGGTCGCGCTCCCGCAATTCTACCCCTGGGCCTCCGGGGCGGCGTCGGCGCCGGCCGACGTATCGCACTTATATTTGAATCGCCCCTTCTACACAGCGCGCTCCGCCGGCATCCTGACGTTCTGGACGATCGTCGGGCTCTTGCTGCCGCGTCTCGCCGGCGCGGCGGCGACTCTCGTCGCTGCAATCGCGCTCGCCATTCATGCGCTGATTATTGGAATTATCGGTCTTGATTGGATACTGTCGCTCGAACCCGTCTTTTTCTCGACTTCCTTCGGCGCGACATTGGCTTTCACGCAATTCGCGGCGGCGCTCGCTTGGGCCGCCGTTCTGTCGCCGGGATGTGAGGACGATACCGGCGTCGCGGACGTCGGCGGTTTGCTGCTCGCGACGCTGCTCGGTCTGACTTATCTGAATTTCATCGCTTATCTTGTTATTTGGTACGGCGACCTGCCGCATAAGGTCTCCTGGCTCGTGCACCGCGAGCCCTGGCCCTGGCGATTGCTGGGCTTGCTCTCATTTATCCTGGGCGCCGCCGCGCCTATTCTGCTGCTGTTCCTCGAGCGTGTTCGCAGCAGGCGGATCGGGCTGCGCTTCGTCGGCATAGTGGCGCTTACTGGAATCGCTCTCTACTACGCTTATTTGACGGCGCCGCCATTTGGAGAGCTTTCGCTCGCCGCTGCGCTCGTGGCGGCGATCGCCATCGGCGGCTTGTTGATGGCCTATACGGCGACGCCTTGGGCCCGATCAGCGTTGCAAAAATGGGGCGCGCGCGATGGAAGCTAAGGAACGGGACGGGCTCTCCCCACCTGGCGTGCAAATCAGCCGCGTCCTCGTCGCCGTCGGGGGGATCATCGTCCTGCTCGCAGGCTCTCTCGCCGCAATGATCGGCTTTTATAGTTGGCAGACGCCGTCGCGGGTCTTCACGCCGCCGCGAGAATTCCCGGCGCCGCGGCTGTTTACCGGCGAGACGAAGGAACTCGACGCAACACGCGCTGCGCAACAGAAGCGGTTGGAAGGAGAACGCCAGGGGGACAAGGTCGTGTCCATCCCGATCGAACAAGCGATGCAGATCATCGCGGGCCGAGGGACGAAGGCCTTCGATCCGATCGGAGAACAGCCGGCGCCGCCGCCCCAACCCAAGGCTCCCGCGCAGGCGCCGCCACAACCGCAGCCGCCCGCTGCCCCGCAACCGCAGGTCTCACGCCCCGCGCCGGCGCCGCAAAAACCGCGCGAGGCGGCGGAAAGCCGCGCCAAACCAGAGGTTAAGGCCCCGGTTCGTCACCGGAAGATTTACAGGAAGGCGCACAAAGGCGCAAAGGGGCGGAGAAGATAGCCGCCATTTCAACACGTCAGACGGTCGAACTAGACTGGAGCGGGCGAAGGGATTCGAACCCTCGACCCCAACCTTGGCAAGGTTGTGCTCTACCCCTGAGCTACACCCGCTCACTGTGTCTCACCGAAGCCGGCGAGGCGGCGACCAGCGCCGATAAAGCTCTGGTATCACCCTCGGAGCGCGGCGCCAAGCCCCGTTGGGAAAAAAGATTACGTCAGGGCGGGCCGCAAGCGGCAGCGGCAGGGCCGGATGCGGCAACGACCCGGCCTAGATCACGTAAGTGAAGGAATCATAAGCGAGATCACGCAGGATCTGGTCCATGTCGCGGGCGGGCTCCGCGCAGCCTGCCGAGCCGACGACTTTCGCAGGCACGCCGGCGACGGTCACATTCGGCGGGACTTCTTGCAGCACCATCGAGCCCGCGGCGATGCGGGAACAGCGGCCGATTTCGATATTGCCGAGAATTTTCGCGCCCGCCCCGATCATCACGCCCCGCCGCACCTTCGGATGCCGATCGCCCGCCACTTTGCCGGTGCCGCCGAGCGTCACATCCTGCAAGACCGACACATCGTCTTCGACGACCGTCGTCTCGCCGACCACGAATCCTGTGGCGTGATCGAGAAAAATTCCGGAACCGAATCGGGCCGCCGGATGGATGTCCGACTGGAACGTGTCGGAGGCGCGGCTTTGCAGATAGAGCGCGAAGTCCCGCCCGCCGTTGCGCCAGAGAAAATGCGCCAGGCGATGCGACTGGATCGCGTGGAAGCCTTTGAAATAAAGCAATGGCTCGATGAGCCTCGCGCAAGCCGGGTCGCGATCGATCACCGCCGCTATGTCGGCGCGCATCGCCCGGCAGAGGCCAGGGTCGCTCTGCAACGCCTGCGTAAAGGCGTCTTCGATCATATCCGCCGGCATGGCCGGGCCGCCGAGCCGCTCGCTGACCCGATGCGCGACCGCCGCCTCGAAGGACGGGCGGTTCAGCACCGAGCCGAGCATGAGCTGCGTCAGCGCCGGGTCGCGCGTCATCGCCTCTTCCGCCTCGCGGCGAATGTGGTCGAACAGCGTGTCGCTGGCGCAGAGGCCGACGAGATGGGCGCGCGGCTCGCGCCCCACGGGCGGCAGAGTCATAGAAGCTCCCACGTCTTGCGCGCTGGAGGGCGCGCGGTCCGCATGCGTGCGATCGCGCGTCAAAACTTCACCTGCGGCGCGGTCTGCGCGGCCTCGCTTGCGGAAAATTCCGCCATCGGCTTGGTTCCGGCGAAAATCGTCTTGGCCCACAGAATGGTCGGGAAGGTGCGCAGCGAGAGGTTGAACGCGCGCGCCGCCTCTATGTAGTCGCGCCGCGCCACATTGATGCGATTCTCCGTCCCTTCGAGCTGCGATTGCAGCGCCAGAAAATTGGCGTTGGATTTGAGGTCGGGATAGGCCTCGCTGACGACGAGCAGCCGACCCAGCGCCCCGGAAAGCTGCGCCTGCGCCTCCTGGAATTGCTTGACCTTCTCGGGGTCGGTCAACGAGGAGGCGTCGAGACGCGTCTGCGTCGCCTTGGCGCGCGCTTCCACCACGGAGGTGAGCACCTCCTTCTCCTGCTTGGCGTAGCCCTGCACCGTGGCGACGAGATTGGGAATGAGATCGGCGCGGCGCTGATATTGCGACTGCACCATCGACCATTTCGCCTTGGCGTTTTCCTCCAGCGTCGGAATGGCGTTGTAGCCGCAGCCGGACAGCGTGAAGCCAAGCAGCAGGACGGCGGCCAGGGACCGCCAGCGGGCAGGAAGCATTTTCGCACTC
This sequence comes from Beijerinckiaceae bacterium, assembly GCA_033853615.1. Classification (GTDB taxonomy): domain Bacteria; phylum Pseudomonadota; class Alphaproteobacteria; order Rhizobiales; family Beijerinckiaceae; genus Methylosinus. Next base: position 13,076 of record JAWOLK010000086.1, read on the forward strand.
TCCATCACGCGCCGCGCGCCGAGCCGGCTGCGCCCAAATCTAAGCCGCGCCGCCAAGGATGGAAAGAGCGCCGGGCTTTACGCGAAATCGGCGCGGATCGGCACATGGTCGGAGGGCTTGTCGCCCGCCCGCAGCTCGCGGTCGATGGCGACGCGCGCCAGCCGGTCGGCGGCCTGCGGCGACAGGATCAGGTGGTCGATGCGCAGGCCCTGGTTCTTCTGCCATGCGCCAGCCTTGTAATCCCAGAAGGTGTAGAGCCCGGACGCGTCCGTCACCGCGCGCAGCGCGTCGAGATAGCCGAGATTGACGAGCGCTTGCAGCTTGGCGCGGCTCTGCGGCATGAACAGCGCGTCGCCCGCCCAGGCGGCGGGGTCGTAGACATCCTGCGGCGCGGGGATGATGTTGTAATCGCCGGCGAGCACGACGCGCTCCTCCCCGGCAAGCAGCGCGCGGGCATGGGCGATCAGCGCCTCCATGAAGGCGAGTTTGTAAGGATATTTCTCGCTCTCCGGCGGATTGCCGTTCGGGGCATAGATCGAGGCGACGCGATAGACGGCGCCGTCGTCGGCGGTCGCGAGCCCCTCGATATAGCGGGCCTGCGCGTCGCCGTCGAAACCCGGCAGGCCGCGGGTCACATCGTCGAGCGGGCGTTTCGTCAGCAGCGCGACGCCGTTGAAGGTCTTCTGTCCGAGCGTCGCGACATTATAGCCCGCGTCCTCGATTTCCATGCGCGGGAAGCTCGCATCCTCGCATTTCAGCTCCTGCAGGCAGAGCACGTCCGGCGCCGCGTCGCGCAGATAGGCGAGCAGCGGCTGGAGCCGCTGGCGCACCGAATTGACGTTCCAGCTCGCAATGCGCACGGGGCCGCTCCTTCAGGCGCCGGCGATTTCGGCGACGATCCGCTCGGCCGCCGCTTTCGGGTCCGGCGCCCGCGTAATCGGGCGGCCGACGACGAGGTGATCGGCGCCGGCGGCGATCGCCTGCGCCGGGGTCATGATGCGCTTCTGGTCGCCGGCGTCCGCCCCGGCGGGACGCACGCCCGGCGTCACCAGCAGCATGTCCGGGCCGATCAGCGCGCGGGTCGCGGCCAGCTCCAGCGGCGAGAGAATCAGCCCGTCGACGCCAATGTCGCGGGCCTGGAGGGCGCGCCGCTTCACCAGTTCCGCGACGCCGCAGGCGTAGCCCGCCTCGGCGAGGTCGGCGTCGTCGTAAGAGGTCATCACCGTCACCGCGAGCAGCCGCAGGCCGGAGCCCGAAGCGCCCTGTCGCGCCGCGCGCATCGTCTGCGGAAAGGCGTGAACGGTGAGAAAATCCATGCCGAGCCGGGCGACCTGCGCCGTCGCGCGCTCGACCGTCGCGCCGATGTCATGCAGCTTGAGATCGAGAAAGACGCGCTTGCCGGAGGCCTTCAGCTCCTGCGCCAGCGCCAGCCCGCCGCCATAGGCCAGCTCCATGCCGATCTTATAAAAATTCACCGCCTCGCCGAGCGTCGCGACGAGCGCGCGCGCCTGTTCGACGCTCGGGACATCGAGCGCGACGATCAGCTTGTCGCGCGCCGTCACAGCGCCGCCCCGGCGGCATGGCCCGCGCGGCGATAGCGCCACACCCGCGCCGGCGGGATGTTCAGAAGGATCGGGGCCGAGCCCTTGCCGACATAGGCGCCGCCGACGCCATGCGCGTGAATCGGCATCGGCGAAACCGCAAGCCCATAGGTGAATTGAATGAACAGGCCGTCTTCGCCCATCATGTCGAAGGCCTGATGCAACAGCTCGATGCGGTCGCGCTCCGGGCGGATCAACAGCGGCAGGCTGGAGACGACGGTGGCGATCTGCCCGTCGATCCTGCCGGCGAGCGTCGCCTTGAGCCCATAGGCGTCACCCTGGATGATTCTTACGCCCGGATAGCGCTCGCCGAGCAGATGGCAGAATTTCTGCTCATATTCCACGAGCACCAACCGCTCCGCCGGGATGCCGCGCGCGAGCAGCGCCTTGGTGACGGGGCCGGTGCCGGGTCCAAGCTCGATGATCGGTCCCGGGCGCCTGACGTCGACATAGCTCGCCATCGCCCGCGCCAGCGCCGGACCGGAGGGCGACACGGCGCCGATGACGCTCGGGTTTTCGATCCAGGAGCGGATGAAGCGCGCGCCGTCGGCGAGCGCGCTTTTCTTCTGTCTGTGCGGCACGGGCGTTTCCCAATTTTGTTTTTGGCGGATACGCGCAAACGGCCCCGCATCCGGGGCCGGGCCGCGACAATAGAAGAGGCGTGCGGCAAAGACAACGCGGGCCTTTTGCGCAGAGGCGGGGAAAATCAGCCGCCGAAGAGATCCTTCATGCGCGCGAAAAAGCCCTCCGCCTCGGGATGGGTGTGGTTCGAGGATTCGCGCTCGAATTCCGCGAGCAGCTCCTTTTGCCGCTTGGTCAGATTCTGTGGCGTCTCGACGCTGATCTGGACATGCAGATCGCCGTAATCACGGCCGCGCAGCAGCGGCATGCCCTTGCCCTTCACCTTGAGCTGGCGGCCGGACTGCGTTCCTTCCGGCACTTTCAGCTTGCATTCGGAGCCGTCGATCGCATGCACGCTGACATCGCCGCCGAGCGCCGCCCGGGTCATAGAGATCGGCACGCGGCAATAGAGATCGGCGCCGTCGCGCTGGAAGAAGCTGTGCGGCTTCACCGAGAGGAAGATATAAAGGTCGCCGGCCGGCCCGCCGCGCAGGCCCGCCTCGCCCTCGCCCGAGAGCCGGATGCGGGTGCCGTCCTCGACGCCGGGCGGCACATTGACGGAGAGCGTGCGCTCCACCGTCTTTCGGCCCGTGCCGGAACAGGACCCGCAGGGATTGTCGATGATCTCGCCGCGCCCGTGGCAGGCGGGGCAGGTGCGCTCGATGGCGAAGAAGCCCTGCTGCGCGCGCACCCGGCCATGGCCGGCGCAGGTCGGGCAGGTCTTCGGCTTCGAGCCTTTCTTCGCCCCGGTGCCGGAACAGACGTCGCAGGTCGCGGAGGTCGGGATCTTCAGCGTCGCGGTCTTGCCGTTATAGGCTTCCTCCAGCGTGATCTCCATATTGTAGCGGAGATCCGAGCCGCGCTCGCGGCCGTTCGAGCGGCCGCGCCGGCCCATGACGTCGCCGAAGAGGTCCTCGAAGATGTCTGCCATCGAGGCGCCGAAGCCGTCCCCCGCGCCGAAACCGCCGCCGAAGCCGCCGCCGTGCTCGAAGGCCGCGTGGCCGAAACGGTCATAGGCCGCGCGCTTCTGCGGATCGGACAGCGCCTGATAGGCCTCGTTCAGCTCCTTGAACCGCGCTTCCGCCGCCTTGTCCCCCGGATTGCGGTCGGGATGACACTGCATGGCCGCTTTGCGAAAGGCGATCTTCAGCTCGACGTCGGTCGCCGTCTTCGTAACGCCGAGGATTTCATAATAGTCGCGTCTGGCCATGTCGGATGCGTCAGCCCATCAAGAAGAATACGTCCCGGATTGCCGACAGGCGATACACCAGTTCCGGAAGCGATGTAAGCGCCGTGTCACACAGGACCCGCAGCTTGTCGAGCAGAAGGACGAGATCGCCTCCACCCATATCGGGCCCGCCGCAGCAATTATCCCGGCGCCGAGCCGCCTCGGCAACTCCTCAGGCGTGACCAGATCGACTGGACGTCTTCCCCCCGCAGAACCGCACACCCGAGGATTTGCCGCACGCGAACGAAGAACTGCCGCTCGCTTCGCGTCCCGGTTTCTTTCAAGCGCGACGGACGGTCTCATGGCGCGAATAGATAAACGACCTTGCCGCACCGCGGCAATGGCGCACGCAGCGCCGCCGGGCGCGCGGCCCGGCGGCTATGTCGCGCGAAAGGCGCTTACTTCTTGTCGTCGCCGACTTCCTTGAAGTCCGCGTCGATGACGTCGTCCTTGGCCCCACCGGCCTGCGGGCCGGCCTCGGCGCCGCCACCCTGCTGGGCCTTGTACATCGCCTCGCCGAGCTTCATCGAGGCCTGCATCAGCTCATTGGTCTTGGCCTTGATCTGCTCGAGATCGCCGCCCTCGAGCGCGCTCTTCAGCGACGCGATGGCCGCCTCGATCGCGCTCTTGTCGGAACCCGACACCTTGTCGCCGAATTCGGCGAGCGATTTCTCGGCCGAATGGATGCTCGCTTCGGCGTGGTTCTTGGCGTCGACGAGTTCGCGCCGCGCCTTGTCTTCCGCCGCATGGGCCTCCGCGTCCTTGACCATTTTTTCAATGTCGGTGTCGGTGAGGCCGCCGGACGCCTGGATGCGGATCTGCTGCTCCTTGTTGGTGGCCTTGTCCTTCGCCGTGACGTTGACGATGCCGTTCGCGTCGATGTCGAAGGTCACCTCGATCTGCGGCAGGCCGCGCGGGGCCGGCGGAATGCCGACGAGGTCGAACTGGCCGAGCAGCTTGTTGTCGGCCGCCATCTCGCGCTCGCCCTGGAAGACGCGGATCGTCACCGCAGTCTGATTGTCCTCGGCGGTCGAGAAGACCTGGCTCTTCTTCGTGGGGATCGTGGTGTTGCGGTCGATGAGGCGCGTGAACACGCCGCCGAGCGTCTCGATGCCGAGCGACAACGGGGTCACGTCGAGCAGCAGCACGTCCTTCACGTCGCCCTGGAGGACGCCGGCCTGCACCGCGGCGCCGATCGCCACGACCTCGTCGGGGTTGACGCCCTTATGCGGCTCCTTGCCGAAGAACTGCTTCACCACCTCCTGCACTTTCGGCATGCGGGTCATGCCGCCGACCAGCACCACTTCGCTGATCTCGCCCGCCGAGAGGCCGGCGTCCTTGAGCGCCTTGCGGCAGGGCTCGATCGTGCGCTGAATGAGATCGTCGACCAGCGCCTCGAATTTGGCGCGGGTGAGCTTCAGCGTCAGATGCTTCGGGCCCGTCGCGTCGGCGGTGATGTAGGGGAGGTTGATTTCCGTCTGCGTCGCCGAAGACAGCTCGATCTTCGCCTTCTCGGCCGCCTCCTTCAGGCGCTGGAGCGCGAGCTTGTCCTTCGTGAGATCGATCCCTTGCTCTTTCTTGAACTCGGCCGCGAGATATTCGACGACGCGATTGTCGAAGTCCTCGCCGCCGAGGAAAGTGTCGCCGTTCGTCGACTTCACCTCGAAGACGCCGTCGCCGATCTCGAGGATCGAGACGTCGAAAGTGCCGCCGCCGAGGTCATAGACCGCGATCGTGCCGGAGCTCTTCTTGTCGAGGCCATAGGCGAGCGCCGCCGCCGTCGGCTCGTTGATGATGCGCAGAACCTCGAGGCCAGCGATCTTGCCGGCGTCCTTGGTCGCCTGACGCTGGGCGTCGTTGAAATAGGCGGGAACGGTGATGACGGCCTGCGTCACCGGCTGGCCGAGATGCGCCTCGGCGGTCTCCTTCATCTTCTGCAGAATGAAGGCCGAGATCTGCGAGGGCGAATATTGCTTGCCCGCCGCCGAAACCCAGGCGTCGCCATTGGGGGCTTTGATGATCTTATAGGGGACGAGGCCGATGTCCTTCTTGGTCATCGGGTCTTCGAAGGTGCGGCCGATGAGCCGCTTGATGGCGAAAAATGTCTTTTCCGGATTGGTCACCGCCTGCCGCTTCGCCGGCTGGCCGACGAGACGCTCGCCGTCGTCGGTGAAAGCCACGATCGAGGGCGTGGTGCGCGCGCCTTCCGCATTTTCTATGACTTTGGGGCTCGACCCATCCATAACGGCCACGCAGGAATTGGTCGTGCCTAGGTCGATGCCGATAATCTTAGCCATATCGCCGTTCCTTTCCATGCAACTGCGTCGGACCCCGTAGCGGTCCCTGGCGGAGGCGCGCGGCGGCTTTGCGACAATAGCCCGCCCCACGCCTCGAACCTTCGCATCAGATTGGGATCGGCCCGCCCCCGCGCAAGGGCGAGTCGATCTAAGATTGCGCATATAGAATAAAGGCGTTGCGGGCGGCAAGCGCGCGACCGAGGGCGCGGAAAAAGCGGCCGCATGCGTCGGCGGGCCGCGCCCCCGCGCGCAGCACCCGCCCCGCCCGGCCGCGCCCGACGCGCCGCTCTGGACCAAGGCCGAGAAACCCCGCTTTTTTCAGGCTTGTGACGAATATTGATTTTTATCACCAGTCATGACTATGGTTCTCCGGTCCATAGCGAGAACCGCACGCCATGCTTCGATTCTTTTCGCCGTCTTCGTTCCGCGCCGGGCTTTGTCTGGCTGCGCTCTGCCTCGCCGGCTGCGGCGAAAAGGCCAAGGAGCCGGGCGACCGCGCCTCGAACCGGCCGGTCCTGGTCGCGCCGGTGCGCTACGCCCAGCAGTCGCAGGCGCGCGAATTCGTCGCCGTCATACGGCCGCGAATCGAGAGCGATCACGGCTTCCGCGTCGCCGGCAAGGTGATGAAGCGGCTCGTCGACGCCGGCCGGCGGGTGAAGGCCGGCGAGATTCTCGCGACGCTCGACGAAAACGACCTCACGCTCCAGAAGGAGCAGGCCGAGGCGGAATTATCGGCCGCAAAGGTCGCGCTGGATCAAGCCGTCGGCGATGAAGCCCGCGCCACGGCGCTGAAGAGCCGCGGCTGGACCGCGCAGGCGGCGCTCGACCGCGTGCGCGCCGCGGCGCAGGAGGCGCGCGGGCGCCATCAGCGCGCCGCCCGCGCCGTGGAGCTTGCGCGTAATTCGCTGGATTACGCCTCGCTGCGGGCCGACGCCGACGGCGTGGTGACGCAGACCTTCATCGAGCCGGGACAGGTCGTGGCCTCGGGCCAGCCGGCGATCCGCATCGCCCATTCCGGCGAGCTGGAGGCCGCGGTGGCGCTGCCGGAAGCTTTTGCGTCGGCGGCCGGCAAGGGCGAGGCGCATCTCGTCCTGTGGACCAATCCGGACAAGATCTATCGCGCCAAGCTGCGGGAGCTGAGCCCCTCGGCCGACGCCGCGACGCGCACCTTCGCGGCGCGCTTCTCCATTCTCGACCCGGACGCCGCCGTCGCTCTCGGCAAGAGCGCGACGCTCAGCATCGAGCCGCGCGACGCCGAGCCCGTCGCCAGCGTCCCGCTCGCAGCGCTCTATAATCAGGGCGCCGGCCCGGCGCTGTGGAAGGTCGACGGCGAGGGCAATCTCTCCCTCACGCCGGTGAAAGTGCTGCGCTATGAGGCGAATTCCGCGCTGGTGCGCGGCGGCGTCGCGGAAGGCGACCAGATTGTCGTGCTCGGCGTGCACAAGCTCGACCCCGGCCAGAAGGTCCGCGTTCTGCGCCAGGAGTCGACGCTGTGAGCGGCTTCAACCTCTCCCGCTGGGCCGTCACGCGGCCCACGCTCGTCCTTTTCTTGATGATGGTGATCGGCGTCGCCGGGCTCGTCGCCTATCTGCGCCTGGGCCGCGCGGAGGACCCGTCCTTCACCATCAAGGTGGCGGTCGTCACGGTCAAATGGTCGGGCGCGACCGCCAAGGAGATGCGCGACCAGGTCGTCGACCTCGTCGAGAAGAAGCTCCAGGAGGTGCCCTATCTCGACCGGATCGACACTTACGCCAAGCCCGGCTTCGCCGCGCTGAACGTGACTCTGAGGGACAACACGCCGCCGGCGCAGGTTCCCTATCTCTTTTACCAGATCCGCAAGAAGCTCTCGGACCTGCAACGCCTGTTGCCGCCCGGCGTGTCGCCGCCCGAGGTCAACGACGAATATGGCGACGTCGACACGGTGCTCTATGCGGTCAGCGGCCAGGGCGCCGACTACCGCCAGCTCGACGGCGTCGTCGAGGCGCTGCGCAAGCGGCTGCTGGAAGTTCCGGACGCGATCAAGGTCGAGGTCTATGGCGATCAGGACCGGCGCATCTTCATCGAATTCAGCCAGGCGAAGCTCGCCAATCTCGCGGTCGAGCCGCAGGCGATCTTCGACTCGCTCGCAAAGCAGAACGCCGTCGCCGACGCCGGCGCCTTCGAGACCTCGGCCAATCGCGTGCGGGTGCAAGTGACCGGCGAGCTGAACGGCGCCGCGGCGATCGCGGCGATTCCGGTCGCCTCCAACAAGCGCGTGTTCCGGCTCGGCGACATCGCCGAAGTGAAGGAAGGATATGAGGATCCGCCGAGCTATCTCGCCCGCTACAAGGGCGCGCCGGCGATCGTCGTCGGCGTCGTCATGGCCAAGGGCGGCAATGTGCTGAGCTTCGGGCGCAATCTCGCGCAGGCGGTCGCGGAGGTGCGCGACAACACGCCGCTCGGCATAGAGATCGACCAGATCGCCGATCAGCCGCGCGTCGTCGAGGAGGCGGTCGGCGAGTTCACCCGCTCCTTCGTCGAGGCGCTCGTCATCGTGCTCGCGGTGAGTTTCGTCTCGCTCGGCTTTCGCACGGGCGTCATCGTGGCGCTCTCTGTGCCGCTCGTTCTCGCCGTGGTCTTTGTCTTCATGGCGCTGCTCGGCATAGATTTGCAGCGCATCTCGCTCGGCGCGCTGATCATCGCGCTTGGCCTGCTCGTCGACGACGCGATCATCGCCGTCGAGATGATGATGGTGAAGATCGAGCAGGGCTTCGGCCGGCTCAAGGCGGCGACCTTCGCCTGGGACTCGACCGCCTTCCCGATGCTGACCGGCACGCTGATCACCGCGGCGGGTTTTCTGCCGATCGGCTTCGCCAATTCGGCGGTCGGCGAATACACCGGCTCGATGTTCTGGGTGCTGGTGATCGCGCTCATCGCCTCCTGGTTCGTCGCCGTCGTCTTCACGCCCTATCTCGGCGTGGCGCTGCTCCCCGACTTCGCCAAGCTCCACCCGCACCACGATCCCGACGAGATTTACCAGACCCCTTTCTACCGGACGCTGCGGCGGATCATTACTTTCGCCGTCGATCATCGGGTCATGGTGGTCGGCGCGACGGCCGGCGTCTTCGTCGCCGCGATCGTCGGCTTCGGCTTCGTCAAGAAGCAATTCTTCCCCTACGCGGAGCGGCTCGAGCTGTTCTTTCAACTGCAACTGCCGCAGGGCTCCTCGATCGGCGCGACGCTGGAGACGGCGAAACAGGCCGAGGCGCTGTTGAAGGACGACCCGGACGCGGCCTTCTACACGACCTATGTCGGCGCCGGCCCGCCGCGCTTCTGGCTCGGCCTCAATCCGCAGCTGCCGAACGAGTCCTATGCCGAGATCGTCATCGTCGCCAAGGACATAGAGGCGCGCGAGCGGCTGAAGCGGCGGCTTGAGACAGCCATCGCCAATGGCGCCGCGCCGCAGGCCCGCGCCCGCATCGAGCGCTTCAGCTACGGGCCGCCGGTCGGCTTTCCGGTCCAGTTCCGCGTCATCGGGCCGGATCCGGCCAAGGTCCGCGACATCGCCTATCAGGTCCGCGACGTGATGCGCGGCGACGAGGGCGTCGAGGACCCGCATCTCAACTGGAACGAACAGACCCCGAGCGTGCGGCTCGTCATCGACCAGGACCGCGCCCGGCTGCTTGGCCTCGCCCCACAGGACGTCGCCACGAGGCTGCGGATGATCATCTCCGGCGTGACGCTGACGACGCTGCGCGACGGCATCCATCAGGTCGAGGTCGTGGCGCGCGCCATTCCGGCCGAGCGCGGCGATCTCTCGAAGCTCGATGATCTCGTCCTCTATACGAATGACGGCGTCCCCGTGCCGGTCGCGCAGGTGGCCAAGATCGTTTATGAGCATGAGGAACCGATCTTCTGGCGGCGCAACCGCAATATGACGGTGACGGTGCGCGCCGGCGTCAAGGACGGCGTGCAGGCGCCGGACGCCACCAACCGCATCTGGCCGCGGCTCGCCAATATCCGCGAGGCCCTCCCCTCCGGCTATCGCATCGAGATCGGCGGCGCGATCGAGGAGTCGGAGAAGGGCAATAAATCGATCTTCGCGGTGTTTCCGCTCGTCGGCCTCGTGATGCTGACCATCGCGATGTTCCAATTGCAGAACTTCGCCCGTCTCGGCCTGGTGATGATGAGCGCGCCGCTCGGCATCATCGGCGCGTCGCTGGCGTTGAACCTCTCCGGCGCGCCCTTCGGCTTCGTTGCGCTGCTCGGTCTCATCGCGCTATCTGGCATGGACATGCGCAATTCGATCATCCTCGTCGATCAGGTCCGCCAGGATCTCGAACAGGGCGCCAAATATCGCGAGGCGATCATCGGCGCGACGGTGCGCCGCGCGCGTCCGGTGGCGCTGACCGCGCTCACCGCAATTCTGGCGATGATTCCCTTGTCGCGCTCGGCCTTCTGGGGCCCGATGGCGGTCACGATCATGGGCGGGCTGTTCGTCGCGACGATTTTGACGATCCTGTTCCTGCCGGCGCTCTATGCGCTGTGGTTCCGCCGCAATCTCGACAAGCGGGCGCCGGCGGCGGTCCGGGCGCGAGACTTGGAGACGGCCTCGCTCGCCTCCGGAGCGGCCGAATGAGCGTCGCCCAATCTCTGCGCGAGAGCGACCCGCGGGCGCGGATCATCGCGACGGCCGAGCGGCTGTTTCGCGAGGTCGGCTTCCAGAAGACGACCGTCGCCGACATTGCGCGGGAACTGCGCATGTCGCCGGCGAATATCTACCGCTTCTTCAGCGCCAAGGCCGAGATCAACGGCGCAGTCGCGCAGCATCTCATGGCCGAGGTGGAGCAGGCGATTGCAAAAATCGCGCGCGGGCCGGGCGCCGCCGCCGAGCGGCTGCGCGCGATGATCGCCGCCAATGAGGCGATGAACGCCGCCCGCTATGTCGGCGACCGCAAGATCCACGACATGGTCGAGGCGGCGCTCGTTGAAAACTGGCCGATCATCGACGGCCACATCAATGAAATCGACGCGCTGCTGGAGAGCGTCATCGCCGAGGGCATGAGCGCCGGGGAATTCGCGAAAGGCGATCCGGCGCTCGCGGCGCGGCTCGTGCATACGGCCTGCGTGCGCTACTGCCATCCCCGGCTGATGGTGGAATGCGCCGACCGGCCCGAGCCGACCAGCGCGCAAATGGTCGAATTCTGCCTCGCGGCGCTGCGCCGGGGCGCGCCCCCGCGCGACGCAAACAGCTGATCCTTTACGCCGTTGCGGACTATGCTGGAATCGCTATAGCCCACTCCGTAAAGGTTTAGTATGGTCCACAATCCGGGTCGGCCGACGCGCCGCCCATGGGTCAGCCTCCAACATTCCGAGTCCGGGCATGAAAGTCACTCTGGTTCAGATGAATTCCATCAGCGACAAGGCCGCGAACCTTGCGAGCGCCCGCGCGCTGATCGAACAGGCCGTCCGCCAGGAGCGCCCGGACTGGATCTGCCTGCCGGAGGTCTTCGACTTCATCGGCGGCGCCCGCGCCGAGAAAATCGCGGCGGCCGAGGAGCTGCCGGGCGGGCCGGCCTATTCCATGTGCCAGGATCTGGCGCGCGAACACCGCGTCTTCATCCATGCCGGCTCGATTCTCGAGAAGGTCGACGGCGAGGAACGGCTGCACAACACGTCGGTCGCCTTCAACCGCGACGGCAAGGAAATTGCCCGTTACCGCAAGATCCACATGTTTGACATCACCGCCCCGGACGGCGCCAAATACGCCGAAAGCGCGGCCTTCAAGCCGGGCGACGAGGTCGTCACCTATGATTGCGAGGGCGTCACCGTCGGCTGCGCGATCTGCTACGATCTGCGCTTCCCCTATCTGTTCCAGGCGCTCTCCGAGAAAGGCGCCGATCTGATCGCCCTGCCCTCGGCCTTCACGCTCGTGACCGGCAAGGATCATTGGGAGGTGCTCTGCCGCGCCCGCGCCATCGAGGTGCAGGCCTATCTCTGCGCCCCGGCGCAGACCGGCGCGCACCGGGCCGGCCATGAAACCCGCTTCACCTACGGCAATTCCCTGATCTGCGACCCCTGGGGCCAGGTCGTCGCCAAGGCGTCGGAGGGGGCAGGCATCGTGTCGAGCCATATCGACATAGACCGCATCAAGCGGGTGCGGGCGATGATTCCGGTCGCCAAGCACAGGGTCAAGCTGCCGGCCTGACGCCGCGCGGCGGGCGGCTCCTGTCAGCGCCCCGTAAACTGCGGGGCGCGCTTTTCCAGAAAGGCGGCGCGGCCTTCCGCGTAATCGGCGCTGTCGAAACAGGCGGCGGCGAGCTTTTCGCACTCTTCGAGGCTCGGCGCGCCCGGCAGATTGGCGGCGGCCCGGATCGCCGCCTTGGCGGCGCGCAGCGTCAGCGGCGCATTGTCGGCGATCTTCCGGGCGACCTCCAGCACGGCGGCGTCGAACCCCTCTTCCGGCAGGAGCCGCGACAGGAACCCCGCGGCCTTCGCCTCGGCGGCGTCGATGCGTCGTGCGGTAAAAAACAGATCCATCGCCGTCTGCGGGCCGACCGCGGCGACGACATAGGCCATGGCCGAGGGCGGATAGCCGACGCCGAGGCGCCCGGCCGGAATGCCGAACACGGTCCCCTCCGCGCCGAAGCGCAGATCACAGGCCGCGGCGAGCCCCATGCCGCCGCCCATGCAAAAGCCCGAGATCGCCGCGATGACCGGCTTCCCGAGCCGCGACAGCGCGTCGAAAGCCGCGACATTGGATTGCTCATAGGCGCGCCCGCCCGCCGCCGTCGCCCGCACGGTGGAGAATTCGGAAATATCCGCGCCGGAGCAAAACGGCAGCCCCGGCGCGCCGCTCAACACGACGACCCGCGCCTCTTGCGCCGCGTCCAGTTCTGCGAGCAGGGGCGGCAGCGCCGTCCACATCGAAAAATCGAAAGCGTTGCGGCGCGCCGCATTGTCGATCAGCACGCGGGCGACGCCATCCGCGACTTCGATCCGCAATTTGTCGTGCGCCGGGGTCGTCATGCCTCACCCGCAAAATAAAGGTCCAGAATGCGCCGATAGACCCGCGTGAGCGTCTCAATGTCCTCGACGCGGGCGTGTTCGTTGACAGCGTGAATCGATTCGTTCAGCAGGCCGAATTCGACAACCGGACAATCGCGGGTGATGAAGCGCGCATCCGACGTGCCGCCGCTCGTCGAAAGTTCCGGCTTGCGCCCCGTCACCTCCGCCACCGCGCGCGCAACGAGGCTCGTGAACGCGCCCGGCTGCGTCAGGAAGGCCACCGCATTGCAGGGCAGAAACTCCACTTCGGCCTGCGCGTCGCCCGCCGCCTCGCGCACGAGGACGCGGATGCGCTCTTGCAGCGTCTCGACCGTCCAGCAATCGTTGAACCGAATGTTGAACTGCGCCCGCGCTTCCGCGGGGATCACATTGGTCGCCGCATTGCCGACGTCGATCGAGGTGACTTCCAGGTTGGATGGATCGAAATGCGCCGTGCCGCGGTCGAGCTCGTGCGCCGACAGCGCCGTGACGATGCGGGCGATCGCCGGGGTCGGATTCTTCGCGAGATGCGGATAGGCGACATGGCCCTGCTTGCCGCGCACGATGACGCGGCCGTTCAGCGAGCCGCGCCGACCGATCTTGATCGTGTCGCCCATGGCCGCGACATTGGTCGGCTCGCCGACGACGCAGTGGTCGAATGTCTCGCCGCGCGCCCGCGCCCAATCGAGCAGCTTGACGGTGCCGTTGATCGACGGCCCCTCCTCGTCGCCGGTGATCAGAAAGGAGATGGTTCCCCGCTTCAGCCCGCCGTCTTTGAGAAAATCCAGCGTCGCGGCGACGAAGGCGGCGATCCCGCCCTTCATGTCCGAGGCGCCGCGGCCGAAAATCTTGCCCTCGGCGATTTCGCCCCAGAAGGGGTGAAAGCGCCAGCGCGCGAGATCGCCGGCCGGCACCACATCGGTATGGCCGGCGAAAGCGAGATGCGGCCCGCCCTCCCCGATCTTGGCGAAGAGATTTTCAATGTCCGGCGTGCCGGCCTCGCTGAAGGTCAAGCGATGCGTCTGAAAGCCAGCGCCGGCCAGCGCCGTCTCCACCACAGCCAGCGCGCCGGCGTCGGCCGGGGTGACGGAAGGGCAGCGCAGCAGATCGCGGGTGAGTTCAAGGGCGGGAGAGAGGGTCATTGTTTCGCGCTCGTCGTTCTGCACAAATTGCACGGCCTGCGCCCGGACCGCGCGCCTTCAGGCGCGCATGTCGCGAGACCACAGCAGGCGCGTTTGAAGGCGCGCGGTCCCGTAAGGCGCTATTCCCTGACGCCAAGCTCGTAGATCGTCCAGACCGCGGCGGCGAGCGCGACGAGATCGAAGGGCAGAAGGAAGTAGACCGGAACCGGCCCCGCGAGACTCGGCCAGACATGCGCCGCGCCGGCGAGGAAGGCGGCGAGCGGCAGCAGGCTGGCGAGCGCGATCGGCGCCTTGGCGCCGCGGGCGCGAAAGCGTTTCGCCGACAGATTGACCAGGCTGACGCCCGCAAGCAGCACCGCCCCGGCGTAAAACATCAGATAGGCGTAGGCGGCGAAAATCTGCGGCGCGAACAGCGGCGTCTTGGCGAGATCATGCGCCGTATAGGGCGCGAGAAACGCCCAGATCAGCGTCAGCGGCGCGAGAATCGCAAGGAGCGCCGCCGCGCCGCGCCGCCACGTCTCGCGGTCGATGCGGCCCTGCTCCGCGCGATAGAGAAAATTGATGCGCTCGTAATCCAGCGCCATCAGTCCCTCAACAGCTCGTTGATGCCGGTCTTGCTGCGCGTCTGCGCGTCGACGGTCTTGACGATCACAGCGCAATAGAGCGACGGGCCGGGCGTTCCATCGGGCAGCGGCTTGCCGGGGAGACTTCCCGACACGACGACCGAATAGGGCGGCACATAGCCCATATGCACTTTGCCGCTGGCGCGGTCGATGATCTTCGTCGAAGCGCCGATGAAGACGCCCATCGACAGCACCGAGCCCTTGCCGACGATGACGCCCTCGACGACCTCGCTGCGCGCGCCGATGAAACAGTCGTCCTCGATGATGGTCGGATTGGCCTGCAAGGGCTCGAGCACGCCGCCGATGCCGACGCCGCCCGAAAGATGCACATTCTTGCCGATCTGTGCGCAGGAGCCGACCGTCACCCATGTGTCGACCATGGTCCCGGCGTCAACATAGGCGCCGAGGTTGACGAAGGACGGCATCAGGATCGCGCCCGGAGCGATATAGGCCGAATGGCGCACGATAGCGCCCGGCACGGAGCGGAAACCCGCCGCGCTGTGTTCGCCCGCGCCCCAGCCCACGAATTTGGAGGGCACCTTGTCCCACCAGGTGGCGCCGCCGGGACCGCCGGCGATCACCGACATGTCGTTCAGGCGGAAGGAAAGCAGCACCGCCTTTTTCAGCCACTGGTTCACCTTCCAGGACTCTGGCCCCTCCTTGCCCTCGATCTTCTCCGCGACCCTGAGCTTGCCGGCGTCGAGCAGGCGCAGCGCGCTGTCGACGGCGCGGCGGATGTCGCCCTGGGTCTCAGCGTTGATATTGGCCCGGTCTTCAAAGGCGGCGGTGATGAGAGTCTCGAGTCCCGTGTGCGGCATGAATGTCCCGTTAAGAAGCGAAAAGCTGCGCCGGTTGTAGGGATACGGTCGAGGGAGTCAACCGGGCGCCGCCCAGCTTACCTCGCTAGTCTCTCCAAAAACCCCACGAGATCATCCGTCACGAAATCGATATGCGGCTCGTCGCCGGCGGCGATCTCCCAGGCTTCGCGCTCGACCGTCTCCCCCGCCCCCGGCAACACCAGCACGGTCGTCATGCCGCGCGCATGGGGCACGACCAGATTGCGGGGAATGTCCTCGAAGAGCACAGCGCGCGCGGGGTCGACCTTGAGATGGGCGAAAAACCGCTCATAGGCGGCTGCCTCTGGCTTGGCGATGAAGTCCGCGGCGATAATGTCGAAAACATCCTCGAAGAGATGGTCGATCCCGAGTTGCTTCGCCGTCTCGATCGCATGATGGCGCGAGCCATTGGTGAGAATGAGCTTGCGCCCCGGCAGCGCGGCGATCGCCTCGGCGAGCGAGTGATTATGCGCGAGCGACGAGCGGTCGATGTCGTGCACGAATTGGAGATAAACCTCGGCGTCGATGTCGTGCTCGATCATCAGCCCGCGCAGCGTCGTGCCGTAGCGTTGATAGTAATGCTTCTGGAGAGCCCGCAGCGAAATCGCGTCGAGCCCGAAAAGCCGCATCATGAACAAAGTGATGCGCGCGTCGATCTTCGGCCAGAGGTCCGCGGTCTGAGGGTAGAGCGTGTTGTCGAGATCGAACACCCAGGTGTCGATATGAGCGAAGCGGTCTTTGATGGCGCCGTCCCCATTTGCGCTGTCGATTGGGAGTCTGGTCACGAAAGCCACCTCATCTCTCGGTGCGCTGGAAGCGATCGGCGCCCCCTCCCCAGCCCTCCCCCGCGTTTCAGGAGAGGGAGTAGATTGTGGCCTTCAGAGAGATCGCTGTTCGCGAGCGTCCCCTCTCCCGCAACGCGGGGGAGGGACAGGGAGGGGGTCTCACCGCGTGATCAGCGTTCCGGCGCCGTGGTCCGTCAGCAACTCCACCAGCACCGCATGCGGCAGCTTGCCGTCCAGAATGACCACGCCCTCGACGCCGCGCTCAATGGCGTACATGCAGGTCTCGACCTTGGGGATCATGCCGCCGGTAATCGTGCCATCGGCGATGAGGCCCGGTATGTCGGCGACCCTCAACTCCTCGATCAGCTTCTTATCCTTGTCGAGCACGCCCGGCACGTCGGTCAGGAACAGCAGGCGCTTGGCGCCGAGCGCGCCCGCGATGGCGCCGGCGAAGGTGTCGGCGTTGACGTTGAAGCTCGCGCCGCCCGGCCCCTGCGCGACGGGCGCCAGCACCGGGATCAGCTCGCGGCCGAGCACCTGGTCCAGCACAGTGGTGTCGACCTTCTCCGGCTCGCCCACATAGCCGAGATCGACGCCGTCTGGCCGCTCCATCTTTTTCGCGGTCACCATGCGGCCGTCCTTGCCGGTCAGGCCGATGGCGCGGCCGCCGACCGCATTGATATAGCCGACGATCTGCTTGTTGATGGCGCCCGCCAGGACCATCTCGACGATCCCCATGGTCTCGCCGTCGGTGATGCGCAAGCCGTCGGCGAAGCGCGACTCGACCCCGAGCCGCTTCAGCATCGCGCCGATCTGCGGGCCGCCGCCATGCACCACGACCGGGTTCACGCCCGACTGCTCGAGCAGAACCATGTCGCGAGAGAAGTCGCGCGCCACCTCATCGTCGCCCATGGCGTGGCCGCCATATTTCACCACCACAATCGCGTCGTCGTATCGCTGCATGTGCGGCAGCGCCTGCATCAGGATGCGGGCCTGTTCGAGCGCGCTGTCGACGGGGTGCGTGGTCATTGGGCGTCCTAGCGGTTCATTGTTCCTCTGCCCTCACCCTGTCCCTCGGCGCGGAAAGGCGACGCGCGCGTTGCCAACGGCCACGTCCTGCCCCCTCTCCCGCGAAGCGGGGGAGGGCTGGGGAGGGGGCGGAGCGACCTAGCCCGTTCAACCCTTCACATTCAAGCCCCCCGTTCGGTGAGGAGCTTCGCCACGGCGGCGCGGAGCGCCGGTATGCCCTCCCCCGTATGCGACGAGGTGAAGAGAATCTCGGGAAAGGCCGCCGGCCGCTTCGATAAGGCTTCGCCCGTCGCCGTGAGAACGTCCTTGCGCTCGGACGCTTTCAGCTCGTCGTGCTTGGTGAGAATCACCTGGTAGGAAACCGCGGACTGATCGAGAAGGTCCAGCATTTCCATGTCGACGGGCTTCACGCCGCGGCGTCCGTCGATCAGCACGAAAAGGCGGGCGAGCGACGCGCGGCCGCGCAGATAGTCGCGCATCAGCACGCCCCAGCTCGCGACCTTTTCCTTGCCGACGGCGGCGTAGCCATAGCCAGGCATGTCGACGAGCCGTAGGCGCTCGGCTCCCGGCGGGCCGCCGAGCGCGAAGAAATTGAGCTGCTGCGTGCGCCCCGGCGTATGGGAGACGCGCGCAAGCGTCTTGCGGTTCGTCAATGCGTTGAGGAGCGAGGACTTGCCGACATTGGAGCGGCCCGCGAAGGCGATCTCCGGCGGGCCGAGGGGCGGCAGATCGCTCGCTTTGACGCTTGCGAAGATGAACTCGCAGGGGCCGGCGAAGAGCAGGCGGCCGTCCTCGAGGAAGTCGGACTCGTCGGTCATGTCTCTACAAAAAAGTTGCGGCCGGGAGGTCGTCCCGGCCGCTTTCAACCTTACGCCATGCCGAAGGTCTTGCGGAGATTGTCCCACAATTCGAACTTCACGCCGGCGCGCTTCATGATGATCCCCTGCTGGACGATGGACAAGAGATTGTTCCACGACCAGTAGATGATGAGACCCGAGGCGAAGCTGCCCATGGTGAAGGTGAACATCACCGGCATCCAGGCGAACATGGTCTTCTGGATTTCGTCCGTCGGCTCCGGGTTCATCTTCATCTGCAGCCACATCGTGACGCCCATGACGAGCGGCCAGACGCCGAGCGCGAGATAGGGTCCGAAGATCGCGACGTGAGTCGGATCGAAGGGCAGCAGACCAAAGAGGTTGAAGATGTTGGTCGGATCGGGCGCCGAAAGGTCCCTGATCCAGCCGAAGAAGGGCGCGTGGCGCATTTCGATCGTGACCACGAGCACCTTGTAGAGCGAGAAGAAGACCGGGATCTGCAACAGCACAGGCAGGCAGCCGCTCGCGGGATTGACCTTCTCCCGCTTGTAGAGCTCCATCTGCTCCATGTTGAACTTGTGCTTGTCGTCGCCGTATTTCTCTTTCAGCTCTTTGATCTTGGGCTGAATCTCCTTCATCTTGGCGATCGACTTGTAGC
>JAWOLK010000087.1:0-5546 GCA_033853615.1 Beijerinckiaceae bacterium
TCGGCTGAAGATCCTTCAAAGACCTGCCGCGGCGGCTTGTGAAGTCTTCCGGCATCCAGAAAATGGATCCCGCGAACGACTCGATCGAGGACCCGATGCTTGACAAGATCAAAGACATTCTACGCAATTTTTTCTGTAAGCTCGATCTCTCGCTGGAGAGGGCGCCCGGGGCGGCTCCCCTCATCGCCTCTCTCTGCGGCGTCGTGCTGGCGTTTCTGATCTTACCATCCGATTTGCTTCTCGGCCGACCGTCCTATTGGGATCATGTAGATGGCGACAATTCAGCCAATCTGACGGGTTATCTGGCCCTTGCCCACGACGATTGGCGCTGGCCTCTGTTCAAAACGGTTATTCTATTCCCGCCCGACGGGGTGAACATCCTGTTTGCCGACCCCATCCCTGTCATGGCGCTGCTCGGAAAGATCGCGTTCAAGACGACAGGCTGGCTGCCGAACTACTTTGGGCCGTGGCTTCTCGCAGCCTATGCGCTTCAGCCTGTCGCCGCTTATTTCCTTCTGCGCGCGTTCGAATTCAGAAAGCTCGCCGCTCTCGTCGGTGGTCTGTTATTCCTTCTCATGCCGGCGTTCATCTTCCGTTTCGGACATTTCCCACTCGTCTGCCACTGGCTGCTCATCGTCGCCTTGCTGATCCATGTCAAAATCAGCCGGGGAGAATTGCGGCCCTATCTGATCGGAGGGGCGGTCTTCACGGTCCTGGTCGTCTTCATCAATCCCTACCTGCTCGTGATGGTCGCCGCGATCTATGCCGCCGCCCTCTGCGACGCAGTGCTGAACGGGAAAATGCGGCTGCCCTCGGCGGCGCTGGCATTGATCTCGACGGCGGCCGCCGTGATCGCCTGCGCCCTTCTGTCCGGCTTCATCAGCCTCGACAAGGCCAGCCCGGCAATCGACGGCTTCGGCCGTTTTTCGATGAATCTCCTATCGCCGGTGTGGCCGCAGCTGAGCCTCTTCGCAAAGAGCCCGAACTTCATCCTCGACGAGACCTCCGGCCAATATGAAGGTTTCAATTATTTTGGCGCCGGGCTTCTCCTCCTGCTGATCGCTGCCGTCATTGCGGCTCGGCCTGCGCTCGCGACCTTGTTTGGCCGATCGCGCGCTCTGCTGGCCTCTGCTGTCCTGCTCGCGGTTTACGCCCTATCCTCGCGGATTTATGCTGGCCATTATTTCGTCGGCGAAATTCCCTATGACGCCTTCGGCCCGGTCGCCAAGATCACCGGCATATTCCGATCGAGCGGGCGGTTTTTCTGGCCACTCGCCTATCTGCTCGTCTTTGTGAGCGCCACGGCGATCTACGCCCGGTTGGGGGCCGCGCGTTTCGTCGCCCTGTCCCTCGTCCTGCTGTCTTTCCAGATCGCCGACATCCGTCCGTTGCTCTCATGGGTCTCGGCGCGGGCCGCCGTCACCGCGGATGTGATCGACCGAGACAAATGGAAGGCCGCGCTGTTGCAGCACGACGAACTCCTTATCCTTCCGCGCCGCGCCTGCGCGGGGACGCCGCCCGAGAAACAGCTCAACCAGCTTGCGACATTGGCGGCCGGCCTCCCCGTGCCGTCGAGTTCCGCCTACATGAACCGCTCCGACATAGATTGTCCCGCGGAATGGCAGGCCTTCGGCAAGGACTTGAAGGCCCTCGCGACCCGGCCCAACCCTTTGATCGTGGTTCTCAAGAGCGAAGTCAGTCCGGTCTGGCTCGCCTCGGCGAGCCGTGGAGCCGGGGTCGCCTGCGCCGATGCGGGCTTCGCCTTTGTCTGTTCGGCCACGCTCGGCGAGGGATTGGCGCGGCTCGGCGGCGAAATAAAACCGCCGCCGACGGCGAAAGCGGGCGAAACGCTCGGCGCCGCGGAGGGACAAAAGGGGGTGCAATTTCTCGGCTACGGCTGGTCCGTTCCCCAGCAAGACGCCGTCTGGGGCGTCGGCTCAGAGGGGGTCTTGATGGCGCGTATGACCGAAGAGATCTGCGGCGACGCCGTTTTTCGCGCGCGGATCACGCCTTTCGCGTGGGGCTCACATCGCGTCGACAGAGCGGTCGTCACAATAAACGGCGGCGCGCCGATCGATTTTGTTCTGACGGACATGTCCCAGCAGGACATCGAAGCGCCTGTTCACCAGACGGGCTGTTCCGACCGTTTCGACGTCAAGCTCAACTTCTTCAATCTGAAGTCTCCAAAAGAGCTTCACATGAACACCGATACGCGTCTGGTGAACTGGATGCTTCATTCATTCTCCGTCGACAAGCGTCCTTAGAGGCTTTCGACGGTCCGATGGCGTCGGATTTTCTCTTCGCCGAACCAGTTCCCGCTTCGGCGGAAAACCTAGCTCGCCATCAACGCATTTCCGTCGTGCGAACGCGTCGCGCTCTCGAATGGGGGAGCGCGTCGCCCCGGCAACCGCAGCGCGGCGTGAGATCGTCAAGCGCGTGCTTGAACAGCGTTCGCCCAGCGCGATCGATAACGGGGCGCTCCGTGACGTGCACTCGAGACCTCCCAGAAATAAATCCGGGAGGCCGGGCTGTATTAATCGGGAGCCTCAATAAACGATCTGCGTGCTGTTCCAGTCGCATTTTTGCGGATCGCTCATCCAGATCTTATATCCCTTGTTTCCATGACGACAGGCTTCCGTCATCAGATGATGATCATACCAAGGTTGGTTTCCATCCGGGTGATCGGAATACAGAAAGGTTCCGTCATAGTTCTGAATCCACCACCTGTGGTGGTTCTGGACATAGGAGTGACCAATATTCTTGCAATACTTTTGATTCCAACCTTTTGTATATTGCGTAGGATTACAGCCGTGCAAGTTATTAGGATCGTACGGTTTGGGTGACGGGCCATATGGCTGCGAAGGGAAAGAAGAGTCCGATGGGTCGGCGACAGCCAATGAAGAAACGCCCATCATGAGCATGGCCGCAGGCCTAAATTAATGGAACAACGCATGTGATTCTCCACTGCATTATTTGGAAGCCTGACAAAATACGTCCGGCGTGAATTCCAAATATTGCTAGCGGTCGATTGGACCACTTGACCGACGGGTGTAGCCAAACCAGACGGGACAGCCAGCCGCATGTGTGGGTATTTACCCCGCCTCACGCCGCGTAGATGGCAAAAAACAGGTGCGGCTTTTGCGCGATCAGAGCCCCGCCCGCGCGCGCCCCGCTGTCATGACGAACTTGCAGAAGCCCACTGCCGTCTATGGCAAGTATGAATGCGCTCGGCGCCACATAATCGCCGCGCCTTCTCTCTGCTTCACGGAACCGTTTGAAAAGATTGGCTGGGGCGGGAGGATTCGAACCTCCGTATGGCGGAATCAAAATCCGCTGCCTTACCACTTGGCGACGCCCCAATATGCCGCCGGCGCGACACTGCGATCCTTACTGCCAGGCGCCCGTCTTCGCAATACTCTTGGCGCCCATGCAAACAGCTTTTCGCGCGAAAGCGACAGCGCCGCGCGAGCCGGAGCCTTCTCCGCCGTCGCAGGAACCGGTTTGGCGGCAGAAAGCGCTCAAAACACGAGACTTGCCGCCTCCAAATCGGCGCGAAACGCCCCTAGACCTCGATCGCTCCGGCGCTGGCGGCCGCCCGGCGCAGCGCGGCGATGTTTTCCGTGTAACGCGCGACGCCGGTCCCGCGAAACACCGCCGAGCCCGCGACCAGCGTGTCGGCGCCCGCCGCAACGATCGCCGCCGCTGTTTGTTCGCTCACCCCGCCGTCGACCTCCAACCGAATCGGACGCCGGCCGATCATCTCCCGCAGCCGGGCGATCTTGTCGAGCTGCGTAGAAATGAAGCTCTGGCCGCCAAAGCCCGGATTGACGCTCATGACGAGGATGAGATCGATCTCATCCAGCACATAATTCAGCGCGCTTTCCGGCGTCGCCGGGTTGAGCGAGACGCCGGCCTTTTTCCCCAGCGCGCGAATCGATTGCAGCGACCGGTGCAGATGCGGACCGGCCTCGGCGTGCACCGTGATGACATCCGCGCCCGCCTCGGCGAAAGCGCCGATATAGGGATCGACCGGCGCGATCATCAGATGCACGTCGAACACCCGGTCCGTGTGCGGGCGCAACGCCTTCACCACGGCCGGGCCGAAGGTGATGTTCGGCACGAAATGCCCGTCCATCACATCGAGGTGAATCCAGTCCGCCCCGGCCGCGACGACGTCCCGCACCTCCTCGCCGAGACGCGCGAAGTCTGCCGACAGGATCGAAGGGGCGATGGTGACGTCGCTGGCCACGAGTTTTTTTTCCGATGTTTGAGGATGCGCGGGGGCGTCTTGCGAGCGACGTGAAGCGATCCAAAGCCGTGGACGGCTCCTTGATTGCTTCGCTTCCGCTCGCAGCGACGCCCGCGTCCGTCGCGCCGCCGCCCGGCAACGGCGCCAGCGAGACGAACTTACTCCGCCGCCTGTTTCGTCGCGACCTTCGGATCGAGCGCGCCGCTCGCATAGCGCTTGGCCATTTCCGACATCGGGATCGGCTTGATCTTCGATGCCCATCCGGCCGTGCCGAACTCCTCATAGCGCTGCTTGCAGACCTTGCGCATCGCCTCCTGCGCGGGTTTGAGATATTTGCGCGGGTCGAACTCGCCCTTGTTCTTGCCGAGCGTGTCGCGGATCGCCGCGGTCATGGCGATGCGGCAGTCGGTGTCGATATTGATCTTGCGCACGCCGAATTTGATGCCGTGCTGGATCTCCTCCACCGGCACGCCCCAGGTCTGCGGCATCTGGCCGCCGGCGGCGTTGAAGGCGTCCTGCAAATCCTGCGGCACCGACGACGAGCCGTGCATGACAAGATGCGTGTTCGGCAGACGGCGGTGAATCTCCTCGACGACATGCATCGCGAGAATCTTCCCATCCGGCTTGCGGGTGAATTTATAGGCGCCGTGCGAGGTGCCCATGGCGATCGCGAGCGCGTCGACCTTGGTGCGGGAGACGAAATCCACCGCCTGCGAGGGGTCTGTCAGAAGCTGGTCGTGCGACAGCTTGCCCTCGGCGCCGTGGCCGTCTTCCTTCTCGCCCTCGCCGGTTTCGAGCGAGCCCAGCACGCCGAGCTCGCCCTCGACCGAAGCGCCGACCCAATGGGCGAGATCGACGACGCGGCGGGTGACGTCGACATTGTATTGATAATCGGCGGGCGTCTTGCCGTCCGCCTTCAACGAGCCGTCCATCATCACCGAGGAGAAGCCGAAGCGAATGGCGCTGGCGCAGGTCGCTTCGCTATTGCCATGGTCCTGGTGCATCACGATCGGAATATCGGGATACATGGCGATCAGCGCCTCGATCATCTTGGCGAGCATGATGTCGTTGGCGTAGGAGCGCGCGCCGCGCGACGCCTGGATGATCACTGGCGCGTCGACCGAGGAGGCCGCCTCGAGAACGGCGAGGCCCTGCTCCATATTGTTGATGTTGAAGGCGGGCACGCCATAGTCATGTTCGGCAGCGTGGTCCAGAAGCTGTCGCAGCGTGATGAGAGCCATAGTCGCGTCCTCTCGAGGTCAATCTCACTTACCAATTAGGGCGGCGGCGGCCTGCG
>JAWOLK010000088.1:0-3716 GCA_033853615.1 Beijerinckiaceae bacterium
CCGATTTCGGCTAGAACCGGGCGTCCCTTCACCTGGAAAAACTCCGTGACGTCCGAAACCCAGTCTCTCACAACGCGCGACCTAAGCGCGCGAAATCTGTCGCGCGGCGAGATGAAGACGCTTGCGCTCGCATGTCTCGGCGGCGCGCTCGAATTTTACGATTTCATCGTCGCCGTCTTCTTCACCAAGACGCTTGCGGCGGTGTTCTTCCCGCAGGACACGCCCGCATGGGTCTCGCAGCTTCAGGTCTTCGGCATTTTCGCCGCCGGCTATCTGGCGCGGCCGGTCGGCGGCGTGGTCCTCGCGCATTTCGGCGACCGCGTCGGCCGCAAGAAAATGTTCACGCTGGGCCTCTTCATGATGGCCCTGCCGACGCTGCTCATCGGCCTCCTGCCGAATTACGAGACGCTCGGCGTCGCAGCGCCGGTGTTCTTTCTGCTCTGTCGGTTGGTTCAGGGCCTGTCGGTCGGCGGCGAAGTGCCCGGCGCGTGGATTTTTTGCGCCGAGCACGTCCATAAATCGCGCATGGGCCTCGCCTGCGGCCTGCTGATGGCGGGATTGAGCGTCGGCATATTGGCGGGCGCGCTCACGGCGAAAATTCTCACCTCGGCGCTGGGCGCGGAAGAGCTGATCGCCTGGGGGTGGCGTATTCCCTTCGTCATCGGCGGATTTTTCGGACTGATCTCCTTTTACCTGCGACGATATCTGCAAGAAACGCCGGTCTTCGAGGAGCTGCGCGCGCGGCGCGAGATTGCCGAGAGACTGCCGATTTCGCGGGTTTTCGCGCGTTACAAAAGTAAAGTGCTGGTCTCTATGGCCTTAACCTGGGTATTTTCCGGCATATTCGTCACGTATTTTCTGTATATGCCCACCTATCTGCAAACACAGTGGCAATATCCGGCCGCGGAAGTCTTCACCGCCAATTGCTGGGCGATTTTCATGCTGATCCTCGGCAGCGTCTTCGCGGGCTGGGCGGCGGATACAATCGGCGCGGGGCGGGCCTATGGGATCGGCGGCGCCTTGATGCTGCTCTGCGCGGGCGCGCTGTCGTCCCGCCTGGCGAACGGCGATCCGGCCTTTCTGCAGCTTTACGGGCTCGGCGGCTTTGTGATCGGGACGATCACGCTGAGCCCCTATATGCTCGTGCGAAGCTTTCCGCCCGATGTGCGGTTTACCGGATTTGCGCTGTCCTACAACACCGCCTACGCAATCTTCGGCGGAACCGCGCCGGCGACGCTGGCCGCCCTCACGAGCCAAAAAGCCTTTCTCATGGCGCCCTTTTACTATGTAATGGCGCTGTGCCTTTTCGGCGCGGCGCTCGGCACGCTGTGGCGCCCCGCGAAAGACGCTCAGGCGCAGGGGGCGGACATGGCAGGGCCGTGATTTTTGGCGCCTTTCGTCACAGCCCTGTCACTTTCGCCTGACTGACTGGGCGCGACCTGCTCGTGATGGCGGCGCAACCTTGCCGCCGCCCGGGCGAGCAGCATATAAAGTGAGGCGTGATGCACAGCGGCGACGCGCGGGCCGAGTTGCGCGAGGGCTCCATTTTCATGCAGTTTCGCCGAAGACTTCAAACCCCCGGCTGGGGCGCCATCCTCGGGGGGGCGGCGAGTCTGGGGCTGTTTTGCGCGGCGCTCTACATCCTCGGCCGCACGCTGTCGGGGATCGATTTCGGCGAGCTTCGCACGGCGATCTCCGAGACGCGCGGCCGGCAGTTCCTCGAGGCTTTCGCCTTCACCGTCCTCTCTTATCTGGCGCTGACCGGCTATGACGCGGCGGCGCTGGCGCAGATCGGCGTTCGCGCGCCCTATCGGCTGGTCGCGCTCGCCTCCTTCGCCTCCTACGCCTTTTCCTTCAACCTCGGCTTCCCGGTCGTGACCGGCGCCGCCGTGCGGCTGTGGGTCTATGCGCGAGCGAAGATCACCGCAATGCAGGTCGCGAATATCACGCTGGTCGCCGGCGTCACCTTCTGGCTCGGCATGACCGCGACGCTCGGCCTGGGGCTCGTGCTCGGCGCCGCCCCGCTCGCCGAGATCGACCGGCTGCCGGGCTTTTTGAACTTCCTGCTCGGCGCTGCGGCGCTCGGCGGCATCGCCGCCTATTGCCTGTGGACCGGGCAGGGGACGCGGCGCTTCAAGATACGCGGCCATTCGATGGAGCTGCCGGGTCCGCGCGCGACGCTGGCGCAGACGACGCTCGGCGCGCTCGACGTGGCCTGCGCCGCGGCCGCGCTCTATGTGCTGCTGCCGGCGGGCTGCGACATCGGCTTTTCCGCCTTCCTCGCGATATACGTCCTCGCCTGCATTCTCGGCGTCGTCAGCCATGCGCCGGGCGGCATCGGCGTTTTCGAGGCGACCATGCTGCATGCGCTGCCGGCGCAGTCGCAGGAAAGCCTGCTCGCCTCCCTGCTGCTGTTTCGCGCGGTCTATTATTTCGCGCCCTTCCTCTTCGCCTGCGCGGCGCTCGGCGTCGCCGAGGGGCCGCGCCGCTTCGCCGAATTGCGGCGGGCGATCGCAAAGGGGCTGGAAACGCGCGATTGGTCGCGGCTGTTCGGATAAGGCGCATGGCCGGGTTGATGCGCCGTTTCCAGGACGAGGTCCTGCTCGATCCGCTCGTCGAGGCTTTGCCGGAAGCAGTCTTCGTGATCGACGCCAAGGAGCGCGTCGTCGCCGCCAACAGCGCGGCGCGCATGGCGCTGCCGGCGCTGCGCGTCGGCGATCCGCTGGCGCGGTCCTTGCGCGCGCCCGATGTGCTCGACGCGCTCGGCCGGGTGCTCGGCGGCGGCGCGGCGCAAAAGGCGATGTGGGTCGAGCGCCAGCCGGTCGAGCGCTGGTTCGAGGCGCATGTCGCGCCGCTGCGCGTGGCCGATCTCGAAACCGGCGCCGTCGTCAGCCTGCGCGATTTGACCGAGGCGCGCCGCGTCGAGCGGATGCGCGTCGATTTCGTCGCCAACGCCAGCCATGAGCTGCGCACGCCGCTCGCTTCCCTGCTCGGCTTCGTCGAGACGCTGCAAGGCGCGGCGAAGAACGACACGGCGGCGCGCGAGAAGTTTTTAGGGATCATGCGCGAGCAGGCGCAGCGCATGGCGCGCCTCGTCGACGACCTCCTGTCGCTGTCGCGGATCGAACAGCATCTGCATCTGCGCCCGGAAACGCCGGTCGATCTGACGCTGCTCGTGCGCCACATCACCGACACGCTGGCGCCGATGGCGGAGGACAATGGGCTCGCCCTCGCGCTCGATCTCGACGAGGGCGTGACCGTGCCGGGCGATCGCGACGAGCTGGCCCGCGTCGTCGAAAATTTGGTCGAGAACGCCATAAAATACGGTCGTCCCGACGCCGCTGACGGCCAAGCGAAAGTCGAGGTGTCGCTGAAACAGGGCGGCGGTTGCGCCGCTTTCGCCGTGCGCGACCATGGCCCCGGCATCGCCGCCGAACATCTGCCGCGCCTGACCGAGCGCTTCTATCGCGTCGACGCCGGCAAGAGCCGGGCCAAGGGCGGCACGGGCCTCGGCCTCGCCATCGTCAAGCACATCGTGCTGCGCCATCGCGGCAAGCTCTCGGTCGAGAGCAAGCTCGGCGAGGGCGCGCTGTTTACGGTGCGCCTGCCCTCGGCGGGGAGGGAAATGGAGGGGTAGGGATTTCCTGTTAGTTGATTCGGAGCTGCTTGTAGCGGCCCTATGCTTAGCGTCCCTCGGCCTAGTCGGGAGATGCTAG
>JAWOLK010000089.1:0-3898 GCA_033853615.1 Beijerinckiaceae bacterium
CAAAGGTGTGCTTAGAATACGTGACCGTCAGATGTCTCTCTACGACGTCCCTCTCGCGAGGGAAGCGTCCGCAAGGACCTCCGCCGTCCACGTTTCTCTTTCTTCCGATTCACTTGTCAAACAGCAAACCGACGGACCCAGAAGCCTGGCGGCCCCAAAAACCCGAAGACGCTTCATCATCCCGACAGACCAGCCGGCGCGGCACGCCCATCAAAAGACGAGAAAACGACTTCGTCCGCCGCAAAAGCTATGCGGCGACGCCGTCGATAGGCTCGATATACGCAGTTAGCGCGATGCTGTCAACAGGCATGTTCAGCGCCGCCGACGCTTCGCCGACGCCCCGTCCGGCTGGAGCCTTGGCCTTCGCCCTGTATCATGAGGCGGAGGCGCGAGCCGATTTGCGAGAGGGAACGAAGCATGGGCGATAGGGTCGTCGCCTACTACCGCGTATCGACCGAGCGGCAGGGATATGGCGGGCTCGGGCTCGAGGCGCAGCAGGAGGCGATCCGCGCTTTCCTCAACGGCCGCGCGCCGCTCGCCGAGGTGGTCGAGATCGAGAGCGGCCGGCGCAAGGACCGCCCTAAGCTCGCCGAGGCGCTGCGCCTGTGCCGGCTGTATCGCGCGACGCTCGTCATCGCCAAGATCGACCGCCTGGCCCGCAATGTCGCCTTCGTCTCCAATCTGATGGACTCGGGCGTCGATTTCGTCGCCGTCGATTTCCCGCAGGCCGATCGGCTGACGCTGCATATTCTCGCCGCCGTCGCCGAGCATGAAGCGCGGATGATCTCGGAGCGCACCCGCGCCGCGCTCGCCGCCGCAAAGGCGCGCGGGGCGAAGCTCGGCGGCGCGCCGGACGCGCTCAGGGGGATGAGCCCGCGCGGCGTCGCGGCGAGCGTTGCGGCGCGACGCGCCAAGGCGGCCCGGCGGGCGGCCGACGTCGCGCCGCTGATCCTCTATCTGCGGGAGCGCGGCGCTTCTCTTGGCGCCGTCGCCGCCGAGCTGACCGCGCGCGGCGTTCCGACCGTCGCCGGCAAGAGCCGCTGGACCGCGATGGGCGTCAAACGGGCGATCGCCTGGGCGGCGCATGGCAAGAGCGGCTAGCCGCAAAGCTTACGGGCGCTAAGACGGTCACTTCGCTTTTCGCGGCGCGATCTCCGGCTTGCGGTGCGCCGCAAAAACCAGGTTAAGGGCCTCGGCGACGATGTCTTCGACCGTGCGGCCCTGCTCTCCGGCCATGACTTTGAGCTGCCGCCGCACTTCTTCCGGCATGTGAACCGTGATCGGCTTCGTCCCCGCGCGGGACATTTGCGGCGCAGGCGGCGGGGCGGCTGCGGCCGCGACCGGCGCGACTTCGATCGCCGGGGCCGCCACGCGAGCCCCAGCTCCGCGCAAGGCGCTCGTCAATGCGCTGGTCTTAGACATGCCTGCCTGTCTCCAATCCTATAAGCTTGCTTGCATACTCGTAGACTTGTCTGATTTCCTGCGCCGCCTTGCCGGTCGGATCGGCTTCGCAAACGCCGAGCCCGCGCGCATATGCATCCTGAAACGTGACCCGCTCCCCCAGCATTGCGGGGCAGACCTCGACCCCCTGCTCACGCAACCATGCGGTCGTATCCTCGTGGCGCGTCCCGGCGGCCTTTACGCGTGTGAGAAGCGCACGCGCCGGCCTGCTGCCGGCGAGGCGGATGATTTCAAGAGTGGCGTTCAGCGTCTTGAGATCGATCAGCGACGGCTGGAGCGGCACGAGGACCAGGTCGGCGGCTCTTGCAGCCGCGCTGGCGGCGTCGTTCGTGCGGCCGGCCGTATCGACAAGGACAAGGTCTGCGCCGGCGGCCTCGGCGGCCTTTAGCGCCCGTTCCAGGTGCGGCACGGCCGGGGCGGCGACGACCGGAGCATTGGCGCTCCTGATGTCGCGCCAATCCGACGCCGAGACTTGGGGATCGAGATCCACGATCACGACCTCCAGCCCGCGACTGAGAGCCTCGACGGCAAGGTTTAGTGCGGCCGTAGTTTTGCCGGTCCCGCCTTTTTGGGAAACAATCGAGAGCACTTTCAATGCTGTAGCCCTCCAGACAAGCAGTCAACTTTACAAAGCAATTTGTTAACAAAGAGCCAAGCATGCTTGGCTTTTTGTAGATCTGTAGACATCCTGACTTGTTGAAGCCCCAGATCCAACACTGCTGTAGGGTCGACCTTAGCCCTCCCAGACGCGCCCAGCTGCGTCTAGGACTACTTTCAACCCCGCGATCAGCGTCCGATATCTCGGTCATGCAGGCGCAATTTGGCCGTCTCGCCTCTCGGCGAGCCCTTCTTGGGGCTGCGCGCCCTTGCCGGAAGGGGGCTCCCGCGCCCGTTTAGCCTATCGGTTCGATGCCAAGCATGCGCGCTAGGGTCGGTCCGATCTTTGTGATGGGCTTTAGTTCTATCTTGAAGTCCGAAAAATCGGTCGATCTCTCCCGCGTGGGACCCCTTGGCGGCGAAATTGGACGGTTCTGCCTCTTATAATTCGAATAGAATGAGTCTTGGTTTGTGGTTCCCGACTGATTTTCGGATTCAGACGTATTATCAAGAGGTTGCGGAATGCCGTTCTGCGGGTCATGGAAATGATAGGCGTTTGAGGTGCGGACGACGCGGACCTCGGGCACCGGGAAACCCATGGGACCGGTCTTCCACTCGCGGATCCGCTTCATGCGATTGACCCAGGAGAGCAGGCCGGCGGTCTCCAACCGCTTGAGCGCGTTGGCGACGGTCGAGAGGGCGCAGCGGGCAGCATCTGCGATCGCCTTGTAGCCGGGATAGCACCAGCCGCGGGCGCTATTGTGGAAGGCGTAAAGTAAGGCGCCGAGCACGGCGTAATCTTTGGCTGTGATTCTCCCATAAGCCTTGCCGGCTCGAGTGCGGCGCATGAGCACCCGCGCCCGCGTCATGATCCGGGCCTTCGCGTTGCGGTCGAGCGACAAGGGGCGGCCCATCCCGAACACTTTTTCGCGGCAGCGGCCAACTTTGAAAAAAGACATGCGTTTCCCTCGGGTTCCAAAGAACCCGCCGAAAAGGCGTAGCTGCTTTTCCCCGACGAAAACGGGTTTTCCGTCTTGACTTTGGGCGCGATTTGCGGGAATTTCAGATTGTCGAGATCTGGAATTCCCTCATGGGCGCTTTTTGTTCCCGTGGGTTTATTTAAAAGCAGCCCGCCCTTTGTGGCGGGTTTTCTATTTCTAAGATCCTTCTCCAGCGCCTAGGCGCCGGAATCTCGTGCTGAGCGAAGACGATGCCATTTTTTAGCGATTCTGGGAAGATCGTTGGCGTTGAAAGATTGACGCGCACGGCGCCTCCTAATCCAACGCGCGCGTCTTTAAGCGCCAGGACCCACTGAGGCGCTTGCGCATATCAGGAAGCGGGCGCGCTCGTCACTGCCGGAAAACCTTTGGCGTAGCCGCAACTCATGCGCCACGCCGCACGTTGATGCGGGGCGTCGTCCGTGAGACGGCGGCGCGGGAGTTGCCGCTATGCGCGTGTTTCGCCTCGCCTGCGCCGTCGTCGCGACGCTTGCAACGCTGGCTCCGGCCGCCGCCGCGGCGCAATCGCTGCCGCCCGACGCAAGTTACCGGCCGCTGCCGACGCAGCCCCTAGACGCTGTCCGCGCCGCCGACGAGGCGCAGAAGGCCGCCGTCCTGCAGCGCCAGCGCGCGCTGCTCGAGGAACGCTACGATCTCTCCGACCGGCCAATTCCCGGCGTCATGATGTCCGGCGGCCGCAAGCCGGTGCAGGGCGGCGTGCGAATCAAACTGCCAGCCGGCGCAAGCTGGGACAGTCTCGTCGCGCTCGCCCCCGATGAGATCCGCCGCCGCAATCTGCTGCCGCAGGGCTTCCGCCCCCTGCCGCATGTGAAGCAGGCGAC
>JAWOLK010000090.1:0-51580 GCA_033853615.1 Beijerinckiaceae bacterium
GCCGCCGATCTGCCGCCGCTCGACGAGGCGTTGCGCATGCTGCGCCATGGCGGCGCCCGGCCGGCGGCGCCCTCCCCCGCGCCCGGCGGCGGCGGTGGGGCCGCCCCGCGCATGACGCTCGCGGCGAGCAATTCCGGCGCCCTGCGCGCCGCGCCTTCCCCTCGCGCCGAGCCGGCTGCGGGGCGCGTTACGCTCACAAATTTCGAGGCGCTCCTCGCGCTCGCCGGCGAAAAGCGCGACATGCGGCTGAAGCTCGCGCTGGAAGCCGAAGTGCGCCTCGCGCGTTTCGAGCCGGGCCGCATCGAATTCGAACTCGCGCCGGGCGGCTCTCCGGCGCTCGCCCAAACGCTGACCCAGCGCTTGCAGGACTGGACCGGCGAACGCTGGATGGTGGCGGTTGTGACGAGCGGCGGCCAGCCGACGCTGCGGGAGCAGCGCGAGGCCAAGGAGCGCGAGCGCCGCTCGGGACTGGAGGCCGACCCGCTTATCGCCAAGGTGCTGGCGCATTTTCCCGGCGCGCAGATCATCGCCGTGCGCAGCAAGGAGCCGGAGCCGGTCGCTGGCCCCGGCGGCGAGACGCATTATGACGACGCTTTCGAGCCCGAGGAAGATTAGGAGAGACCGATGATGGATTTCATGGGACTGATGAAACAGGCTCAGGCCATGCAAGCCAAAATGGCCGAGGCCCAGGCGGAGCTCGAACAGACGGTCGTCGAGGGCGAGGCCGGCGCCGGGCTCGTGAAGGTCTCGCTCACCGCCAAGGGCGCGCTGCGGGCGATCTCCATCGACCCGAGCCTGCTGAAGGCCGAGGAGCGCGAGATTCTCGAAGACCTGATCGTGACCGCCCATGCGCAAGCGCGCGCCAAGGCGGAAGAGGCGATGGCCGAGAAGATGAAGGCGGTCACCGGCGGCCTGCAACTGCCGCCCGGCATGAAGCTGCCGTTTTAAACGCGCGAGTCTTCTGGCTCGCGATACCAGGAACGCGAGCCCAAGGCTCGCAGGATCAGGAGAGCGAGCCTTCAGGCTCGCAGGAGGAAGCGCGCGTAAAGGCGCGCGGTCCGGTCGCGCCTTTCGCGCAATGAGGACGTCATGGCCGTCGCAGGCCCGGAAATCGAACGTCTCGTGCAATTGCTGGCGCGGCTCCCCGGCCTCGGGCCGCGCTCGGCGCGGCGCGCCGTGCTGCATCTGATGCGCAAGCGCGACGAGTTGCTCGGTCCGCTGGCCGAGGCGATGCGCGTCGCGCATGAGCGCATCCTGACCTGCTCGGTCTGCGGCAATATCGACACCAGCGACCCCTGCGCCATCTGCCGCGACCCGCGGCGCGATCCGGCGACGTTGGTCGTCGTCGAGACCGTCTCCGATCTCTGGGCGCTGGAGCGCGCCGGCCTGCTGCATGCGCGCTATCACGTGCTCGGCGGCGTGCTGTCGCCGCTCGACGGCGTCGGGCCGGAGGATCTCAACATCGCGGCGCTGGTCGAGCGGGCGCGCGAGGGAGTGCAGGAAGTGATCCTCGCGGTCAACGCCACCGTCGACGGCCAGACGACGGCGCATTACATCGCCGATCTTCTGGCGCCGCTCGGCGTCAAGACGACGCGGCTCGCCCATGGCGTGCCGGTCGGCGGGGAACTCGATTATCTCGACGAAGGCACGCTCGCCGCCGCGCTGGAGCGGCGAACGGATTTTTGAGCGGCTTCCTGACGGAGCGGATGCCCCCATCGCGCTTCACGCGGCGCCCGGCCCGCGAGCGGAAGCGCTTCTGGCCCGTATGGTTGCGCCCCTCACAGAGAGGGGCGCCCCTTTACTTGCTGTGCTCGGCGATGATCTTCTCGAAATCCGCATAGTTGATCTCGCCCGGATATCTGTCGCCGTTCACGAAGAAGGTGGGCGTCGAATTCACGCCGAATTTCTCGACGGCGCGGTCATGCACCGCCACGACGGCGTCCATCAGCTTCTTGTCCTTCAGCGTCGCCTCGAACTTCTCGCTGGAGAGGCCGGTCTGCTTCATCACGCTGGCGAGACTGTCGAAGGGCGTGTCGGTCGTGACCCAATTCTTCTGCTGCGCAAAAAGCAGATCGACCGCGGCGTCGCGCTTGTCGTCGAGCGCGCGGGCCAGCATGAAGGCGGCGGTCGACAGCGGGTCGAGCGGGAACTCGCGCAGCATGAATTTCACCTTGCCCGTGTCGATGTAATTCTTCTTGAGCTGCGGATAGACCTCGTGATGGAAGGCGGCGCAATGGCTGCACGTCATCGAGGCGTATTCGACGATCGTGACCGGCGCGTCGGCCTTGCCCTCGACAACGTCCGGCAACGCATTGGGCGCCATCAGCTCGGCGACCGAGACCTTGCCTGCGGGAGCGCGCTGAGCGAAGGCCGGCGCAGCGGTGAGCGCGACAGCGACGGAGGCGGCGGCGGCGAGCAGCGCGCGGCGGGAGGCGAAAAATCTCATCTGTGCCATCGGGGTTCCATGTTGCTTGGACGGGACGAACCATAGTCCGCGAAAAAAAACTGGCAATTTAATTTTGGCTCTCCACAGCCGCAGCCGCAAAACCCGCGGGACGCCACGCCGCCGCGGCTCTGCGTGTCATTTCAACGCGCTTGCCAAGATCGCCGCGCCTCAGCTAGCCTCGCCGCCGAGCTTCGAGACGAGCGGCGGCCATGGCGAAGATGCGAAAAAAAGCCGAACTTCCGGTTAAAATCTGCGCCGCCTGCGGCCGGCCCTTCGCCTGGCGCAAGAAATGGCGCGCTGTTTGGGAGGAGGTGAAAACCTGCTCGGACCGCTGCAAGAGCGACTTGCGCCGCCGGGCGAAGGCATGACCACGCTGCGCGTCGTCCTCGGCGACCAACTCACCCGCTCGCTCTCCTCCCTCGCCGATCTCGACCCCGCGCGCGACAGCGTGCTGATGATCGAGGCGCAGGAGGAAGCGACCTATGCGCCGCACCACAAGCAGAAGAT
Source organism: Beijerinckiaceae bacterium (assembly GCA_033853615.1). GTDB lineage: Bacteria > Pseudomonadota > Alphaproteobacteria > Rhizobiales > Beijerinckiaceae > Methylosinus. The sequence continues at coordinate 2,954 of JAWOLK010000090.1, forward strand.
CGCGCTGATCCTTTCCGCCATGCGGCATTTCGCGCAAGATTTGCGCGCGGAAGGCGTTGCGGTGGATTATGTCCGGCTCGACGACCCCGACAACACCGGCTCGTTCACCGGCGAAATGCTGCGCGCCGTCGCGCGGCTGCGGCCGGAGCGCATTGTGCTGACGGAACCCAGCGAATGGCGCGTGGTTGACGCCGTCCAGCGCTGGCCGCAGCTTGCCGGAGTGTCCGTCGAGATCCGCGAGGACGACCGCTTTTTCGCGACGCATGAGCGCTTCCGGCAATGGGCGGCGGCGCGCAAATCTCTTCGCATGGAGTTCTTCTACCGCGAGCTGCGGCGCGAGACCGGCCTGTTGATGGAGGGCGACGCGCCGCTCGGCGGCCAGTGGAATTTCGACCCCGAGAACCGCAAGCCGCTGCCGAAATCGGCGAAGCTCCCCGCCCGCCGGCGCTTCCCGCCGGACGCAATTACGCGGGACGTGCTGCGGCTCGTCGAGACGCGCTTTGCCGATCATTTCGGCGAGACGGAGCGTTTCGGCTGGCCCGTCACGCGCGCCGAGGCGCTTGCCGCTCTCGAAGATTTCATCGCCCATGGGCTGGCGCGCTTCGGCGATTTTCAGGATGCGATGAAAGCCGGCGAACCCTTTCTCTACCACGCGCTGATCGCGCCGGCGCTGAACATCGGCCTGCTCACGCCGCGCGAAATCTGCGCGCGCGCCGAGGCCGCCTATCGCGAAGGCGGCGCGCCGCTCAACGCTGTCGAAGGTTTTATTCGCCAAATCCTCGGCTGGCGCGAATATGTGCGCGGCGTTTATTGGCTGCACATGCCGGATTACGCGCAAAGCAATGCGCTCGAAGCGCGGCGCAAGCTTCCTGCTTTCTATTGGAGCGGCGACACGCCGATGCGCTGTGTCGCGGAAGTGGTTCGCCAGACGCGCCGCCACGCCTATGCGCATCATATTCAGCGGCTGATGGTCACGGGAAATTTTGCGCTGCTCGCCGGCGTTCGGCCGGCGGAAGTGGAAGAATGGTATCTCGCCGTTTACGCCGACGCCTTCGATTGGGTGGAGCTTCCCGATACGCATGGCATGGCGCTCTTCGCCGACGGCGGCGTGCTCGGCTCGAAGCCCTATGCGGCGTCCGGCGCTTATATCAACCGCATGTCGGATTATTGCGCCGGCTGCGCCTTTGACGTGAGAGAAAAAAGCGGCCCGCGCGCCTGTCCGTTTAATTATCTTTACTGGGCTTTTCTGATCCGCAACGCCGGGCGCCTCGCGGCAAACCCGCGCATGGCCATGCCCTACCGCACGCTCGCAAGCTGGCCGGCTGCGAGAAAAGCCGAAATAATTGAAGAGGCGGCGCGCTTTCTCGACGCGCTCGCGTGAGCGTTTAGCCTTTCGTGCGCAATGTCGCGCGGCCGCCGTCGACGCCGATGATCTGCCCCGTGATCCATGACGCGTCGTCCGACAGGAGAAAGGCGGCGAGAGCCGCGGCGTCCTCGGCTTCGCCGAGCCGTTGCATCGGATGCATTTGCGCAATCGCCGTCGCGAGCTGATCGGAGGCGAGCAGCGGCTGCGCCAGCGGCGTGCGCAGCAGCGACGGGGCGACGCAATTCACCCGAATCCTCGGAGCGAGTTCCGCCGCAAGCGAGAGGGTCAGGCCCTCGACCGCGGCTTTCGCCATCGCCGTCGAGGCATGGGCCGTAAAGCCTTGCGCCACAGCCACAGTAGAAAACAGCACGATTGCAGCGGGCTTGCCCTCGCGCGCCTTCAACGCCGGCAGAGCCGCTTGAACGGCGAGCGCCGCGCCGAGCGCGTTGAGGCGGAAGTCCGTCAGGAAATCCGCCTCGGTCAATCTCGCCAGCGGTTTCAGATGGATCGAGCCGACGCAATAAGCGAGGCCCGCGAGCGGCGCGCCTGCGTCGCGGATCGCCGCCGCGAGCGCCGGCGCATCGGTGACGTCGGCGACGGAGAAACGCGCCCCGATTTCGCCCGCGAGCGGCTCGAGCTTCGACGCGTCGCGGCCGATGAGATGCGCCTCATGTCCGGCGTTGTGCAAACGCCGGGCGAGAGCCGCGCCGACGCCGCCCGATCCTCCGATGATAACGTGCCGCATCATATAAACCTCTCGACGCAGCGATCCTGCTTCGCGGCAGGCGCGCGCAGCCCTGCGAAATCAACGATTTTTAGCACTGCCCGGGCGGCGCGCCAAGGGACCGCCCCCCTTTTTTGAGAGCGACCGGCCTACTTCCGGATGGTCGCAAATATGCCGGCAAATCGTGTTAATGAAAAATTATGGAGGTTCTGGACGCGGCTTTTAGGGTCGCGCCCGCCCGACCTCCGAAGAGAGGTTGAAATGCGTCATCATTCATTGTCTTTCGTCGCCGGATTGTGCGGACTTTCCGCGCTGGCCGTCGCGCTGCCGCAGGCCGCCGAGGCGGGCGCCGTCGCCATCGCCGCCCCTGGCAAAGTCGGGCTCTCCGCCCCGGTCGAAAAAGTCTGGTATCGCGGCCGCGGTTACTATGGCCGGGGTTATTACGGCAGAGGCTATTACCGTCCTTATGGCGGCTACTATCGGCGCGGCTATTACGGCGGCTATTATAATCCCGGCGCCGCGATCGCGACAGGCGCGGCGCTCGGCATGCTCGGCGCGGCGGCCGCGTCGCAATCCTACTATTATAGCTATCCCTCTTACGGATATCCCGCTTACGGCTATCCCTCTTATTATCCGGGCTATTACCCGGGCTGGTAAGCGCGCGGCGTTTCTGCAAACGGGCGGCGGCGCGACGGGCGCCGCCGCTCGTCTGATATTCATTCGTGACCCATCGAGCCAAACCCGCAGAAGATGCGTGGCGAGCTTATTCTGAGCTAGCAGCCGCCCCGCTGGTCGGGCCAGCCGTTGAGATTGTTGGCGATACGGAAACAGGCGGTATTCTGCCCCTGGGGCCAGTGGAGGGGAACGCGCATATTCGCCTGCTGATTGCCGGTTATCGAGATATTTGTGAGCTGATTGGGCTTCCAATAAATGATCGACACGGCGGCGCCGTCGTTCGTCCCGCGCTCGAAAGAGTTGTCGGCGATGACGAAATCGGAGGTCACGACTTTCGGGTCGACGGCGTAAAGGTAGACGCCATATTTGAATCCGAGAAATTTATTGTCGCGGACGTTCAAGCCGCCGCCCGAGAACCACAGGACGCCATAGCCATCGTCGCTAAAGTTTCGCGCGGTGAAGCCGTTGGCGTAAATCTTGTTGTCACCCCAATCGACGTTATAGACGTTGCGGATATTAATCCCGATTGTGACGGCGTCAAAGAAGTTGTTGTTGATCGTCGACAGGATCGTGCTGTTATAGACGACCCCGAAATTCGCCCGAGCGATGTGGTTGTCGTGGATGCGCGAACCGATGTTCACCGAGCCGTCGGGCCCGCCGATGACGAACGCCGCCGCGCCCTTTTGGTCTGGCTGCGCGTAAGCGATCGTCAGGTCGTGGAGGTCGAAGCCGCGCGCCGCGACGACGACGAAGGCGGTCACGCCGGCGTCGGGCCGTATCACCGTGTCCTCTCCCGCGCCGAAAATATGGTGGGCGCCGGCGTCGGTCAGATTGACCGTCTTCGAAAGCTTATAGCAGCCAGCCCGGATATAGACGGCGTTCTTCTGTTTCGCGATGAAGCCGGCAAGGTCGTCCGCGACGTCGATGCTACATGTGTCGCCGCCGGGCGGCGGCGCATAAGTTGCAATCTGCTGGGCGTGCGCCCCGGAAGCGATGCAGAGGGCGGCAAGCACTGCCAAACGTTTCATGGATCTCATCTATCGCGTGGTTGCAGGGCGCAAGATGCACGCAGCCAGCCTTCGCTGGTTGTCGAACGATCGAGCGCAGTCTGATCCTCCGTTGTTATTGCGATAAGCTGTTCTCACGCTGGAAGAATTTCCCCCGAGGCCTCGCTCGACCCAAGAGCGGCGCGCCGCAGCGCATTTGATGGCGCGAAGGAATTTTTTCGCTGATGAGGAAGGCGCAAGGGTAGGCAAACTCTAGGTCGTTTTCTGCCGAAGCAGGAACCGGTTCGGCGGAAAGCAAACGCCCAAAACAAAAGCATTAGAGCCGCTGGTGCGATACAATCCGACCGGAAAAGGCTCTAGTTGAAACTCCGCTCGAGCGGGTAATCGCGCGCCGGGTCGACGCCAGCGCTCATCAAGAATTTCCGAAAGGCCGCCACCTCGTCCTTCGACAGGCTGTGATGCGTGTCGTGGAAGCCATGCGTCGCGCCGTTCAGCTTCACGATCAGATGTCCATGCCCGCCGTGCGAAAGCTCCGCTCCGAGGTCTTCCAGCATAGCCTTGACTATCTGTTACGATCCAACACATCGCCATCCGCGGCGCTAGCCCCGCGGACGCCCGATTGCCGCCGCGCCGGGCGCATGCGCGACTTGAGGCTTTGGCTCTAAAGCCTTACCAAGGTTAAACCTTCTCCGATCGGGAGAGACCGCTCCACAGCTGCGAGCAAAAGACCATGCGCATCGAGATAAAACAGCTTTCATCAGGCAAGCCGGCGCTGGACCCACAGGCTTTGGAAATATTCCGACAGCAGTGGAACACCTATCGCAAGATGCTCGATAACGACTACTTGTCGCATCGAAGCGCGGAAGACATGCTGCACCGCATTCTTGTCGATGAATTCGAGCATCCCTTCACGTTCCTCGATCTCGCCTGCGGCGATGCGCACCGCATGACAGAGATCCTCGCCGGGACGACGGTCGCCCATTATACGGGGATAGATTTATCGGAGCCCGCGCTGCGCCTGGCGGCCAAATCCCTGGAGCAGGCGTCATTTCCTGTCGATCTCTACTATGGGGACCTGATCGACGGGCTCGACGGCCCGCTGCAGACGAGCGACGTGGTCTGGTGCGGCCTCTGCATCCATCATCTGCAAACGGAAGAAAAGCTGCAAACGCTGGCAAAAATCCGCTCGAAAACGCGCAAACTGTGCCTCATCTACGAGCCGACCCGCGCCGCCGAGGAAAGCCGCAGCGATTATATGGAGCGCTTTCTGCGGACCTATCGTCAGGCCTGGAGCCGATTGACGGCGCAGGAATGGGAGCAGATTTCGACCCATGTGACGAGCTGCGATTTTCCGGAGCGCAAAACGGACTGGCTCGACTTGGGAGCAAGAGCAGGTTTTTCGAAGTCTTCGGTGCTTTCTTGTCCCGCGGCAAGCTTCGCCTGCCTGTATCGCTATGATGTCTCCTGATTAGCTGCCGGCGCCCACTTCGGCGGAAAACGCGCTCTTCTCGAGCGTTTTCTCGTCGCCGAACCGGCGTCCACTTCGGCGGAAAACGCACTATGGCCCGGCGTCGGCCTCGGCGTAGACGCCGCTCTGGCAGAAGATATCATCGAGACGATCTATGTCGTTTTCGCCGACGACCGCCCTCGTGCCTTTTTCCAGCAATTCGAGCTTCACATAATCGAGAAGCATCAAGTCCCGCGCCGAGAGGGTCGAACATCTGGCTGCTTTCTCAATTTGTTCGACAAGTATTGGAACCTCGATGTGGGACAGCATTACCCGCCTCGCAGGCGAAAGGCCAAAAATTACCCCGGCGCGAAGCCAGGGTGGTGAGAAGTGGGAGAAAGTTACGACCACATCTCCATTAGCGTCGCGCAGCCGCTCGGGAACCAGCCGGGAGTTCGCCATTTCGCGACCGTTTTCGGCCAAACGGCCGCCGGCCGTCTGAGGTTTTCTGCGCCCCTGTCCTGGTCGCCTGCGGCTTGCGGGGCGTACCCGGGGAGACTTCCGGTTCAGCGCTCGTCGCATTTTAAAAGACCTCAAACATTACATGAAATCAACTTGTTGCTTCCCGGATACAGTTGGAAGAAAAACATTCGCTGCGGCCTCGCGTCTCTTGATGCGTTCCAAAGCGCCCGACTATTGCTTGTCGAAGCAAATATTCGCCGTCAGCAGGTTAATGTGAGACGTTTTACGCAGCTGAGCTTGATCCTCGCCCTGTTGATAGCCTTCGCGCTGCAGGGTGGAGCGCTCGTGCGGGTCGTGCGCCAGTCCGAAGGCGCCCAGACGCAACCTCTCGTCTCCGCCCAGATCTGCGACATAGACAACCGCGGCGGCGCGCCTGCGCAGGAGCATCATGATCGCGCTTGCGCGCTTTGCGTGTTTTGTAACGCGGCGATTGCAATTTTAGAGACTGGGCTGCGCGCCGCCTTCCAGCTGCGCGGCTCCTTGCTCTTGCCGGAACTTCCAGACCAGAGCCGCGACAGGGTTTTCGCCGCCCGAGCCGCATCGCACGCGCCGCGCGCGCCCCCCGCTTTCTCCTGATCCATCCCGCTGAAGCACAAGGCCCGGCGCGCAGGCGCCGGACAGGGAGGGCCGTTTTCGCACGGCGCCTATTGGGAGATTATTTTCATGTTGCGGACTGTCTTGATGCGCGGCGCATCCGCCAGCGCGATCGCCTTCGCTTGCCCCTCGTTCGCCCATGCGCAGGTGGGCTTGCCGACAATCGAAATCGCCGCGGCCCGGCCCTCTGCGTCAGCCGCGGGCGCGTCGCAGGCCGTGCAGGCGCCGGATGCGCCGCAAGAGGCGCTGACCCTCGATCAGCAGCAAATCGCCCGCGAGCTGCCGCCGACGGCCGACGCCGCGCAATTGCTGCGCGACGTGCCCGGCGTGAGCCTCTATGAGGCGGGCGGCGTGTCGCGCCTGCCGGCGATCCACGGCATGGCCGACGACCGGCTGAACATTCAGATCGGCGGCGTGAAGGTTACTTCGGCCTGCGCCAATCACATGAATCCGCCCCTCTCCTACATCGACCCGAACAACATCAAGAAGATACAAGTCTATTCGGGCGTGACGCCGGTGAGCGTCGGCGGCGATTCGATCGGCGGCACGATCATCGCCGAGCCGAAATCGCCGGTCTTCCTGCCGAGCCAACCGAAAGTCGCGCCGGTCCCCGCGCCAGCCATTGCGGCGCTGCCGCTCTGGCCCCTCGCCGAGCCCGGACGCTTACGTTTCGGCCCCGACGGCGGCGTGCTCGCGACCGGCGTCATCTCCAGCTTCTTCCGCGGCAATAATAACGGAATCACAGTTGCGGGCACGGCCAATGTCGCGACGCAAAATTGGAGCCTGCTCTACAATGGCGCATGGTCGCGCGCGACCGATTATCACGCCGGCGGCGCGGGCCACAAAATTCTCTCGACCGGATTCATCTCGGAGAACCACTCCGGCACGCTCGCCTATCAGAATAACGGCCATTTCCTGTCGCTGCGCGGCGCGGTCGAGAACATTCCCTATCAGGGCTTCCCGAACCAGCGCATGGATATGACCAAGAACCGCGGCTACACGGTCGAGGGAAAATATCAAGGCGCCTATGACTGGGGCTTCGTCGACGCGCGCGGTTACTGGAATTACGTCACGCACGAGATGGGCTTTCTCTATGATAAACAGCCCGCCTATATGCCGATGGCGACGACCGGCGCCGATTACGGTTATTCAATTAAGGCCGAGATTCCTTTCGCGAAACTTTCGCAGCAGGATCTGCTGCGCATCGGCAGCGAGTTTCACGGCTTCACGCTCAATGATTGGTGGGAGCCCGTTCCCGGCCAGACGAGCCTCCTGACTGGCCGCTTCAATATGATGCAGCCGAACACGTTCTGGAATGTCAACAACGGCTATCGCAACCGCATCTCGCATTACGCAGAATGGGAAGGACGCTGGAACGCGCAATGGTCCTCGCTGCTCGGCGTGCGTAACGACACCGTGTGGATGAACACCGGACCTGCGCAGCCTTACGATTGGCGCAACCCCGTGCCGATGCCGATGAGCGGCATGAGCGGCATGAGCGGCATGGGCGGCATGGGCATGGCGATGATGAGCATGGCCAATCCCGACGCGACAGCCGCGAGGATCTTCAACGCCCGCAACCGCTCCCGCACCGACGTCAATTTCGACATGACGGCGCTCGTGCGTTATCAGCCGGACGAAACCAGCAAATATGAATTCGGCTATTCGCGCAAAACGCGCTCGCCAAATCTCTATGAGCGCTACGCCTGGGGCGTCGGCTCGATGGCGACGGCCATGGTCAATTGGTTCGGCGACGCGAATGGCTACACGGGCAATGTGGATCTCAAGCCCGAGGTGGCGCATACGATCGGCTTTACCGGCGCCTGGCGCGACCCCAACGGCGATTGGGAGGCGCGGATCAATCCTTATTACAGCTATGTGGAAAATTATATCGACGCGGATCGCGTCGGCTCTTTCGGCTCCGTTCCTTATATTTTCCAGGAGCTTCAGTTCAGAAACCACAAGGCGCAGCTCTATGGCGTCGACGCCTCGGGCCGCTACAAGCTGCACGAGGATCCGGTTTATGGACGCTTCACTGCGACGGCGGTGATGAGCTACGCCTATGGCCAGAACTTCGACACGGGCCAAGTCGGCGGATGCAAATTCGGCGACGCGCGTTGCTACACGCTCGCGAATGTGCTGCTGCACGGCAATGACGGGCTCTATCACATCATGCCCTGGAACGCGCGGATCGGCCTCGAACATCGGCTCGGCGGCTGGTTCAGCGCCATCGACGTCCAAATCGTGGATAGCAAGACCCACGTCAGCGTCCAGCGCAACGAGTTGAAAACCGGCGGTTATGCGCTGCTCAATCTGCGCACCGGCTATGAATGGGCGAATGCGCGCATCGATCTCGGCGTCGAGAATATCACCAACACGCTCTATGCGCCGCCGCTCGGCGGTTTCTATTATTCAGGCTTCAAGGCCTCGAACATCGCCGGGCCGCTGCCGGGCATGGGCCGGAATTTCTACGCTGGTTTGACGGTAAAGTTCTAAAGCTTCAAAGAGCCGGCCCTGCGCCGGCTCTCTTCATGCGAAGCGCCCCGCTTGCTCAAAAAGCGCGTCGCTATTTTCCCAGTTTGCTTTTTAGGCCTTTCAGCGCCTGCGCGCATCCGACCGTCATCTCTTCCTTATTGGCTTTCAGACATTTGAGGATGCGGCCGCCGCCGGGCTCGACGCCTGGACAGAGACGTTCGGCGTCCGCCTTGCAGAATTTCATGAGCGCGCGCTCATTCGCCGTGGAGGTCGCCGGAGCGAGCAGAGGCGCCGCAAACAGCACGGCGATGAGATATTTTTTCATTCTGCCTCCTGAAGAAAAAAGCTGCGCTGGAGCCTGGCGCGCACGCAAAGATTCATAATAGGGCTTGTCTGGTGACTTTAAAATTGGTCCCCAGGAACCTCAAAGCAATCGGAGATAAGAGCGCTCTCGATCCGGCGCAAGCAATCCGGACAGTGAGCATAAGAGGCGCCACGAATGGAAAGACGCCGCATCCCTGGCTGGCGAACAGCCTAGGTTTAAGCCCCTAATATCCGCCGAGGATCAGCCCCGGCGGCAAGGCCTCGCCGTAGAAACTCACATGTTCTGCGCGCTCGACCGGCTCAAAATCTCTCAAGCGTCCGGCCCTCACAGGCGCGACGCCGCACTTCTCCAATTTGTCGGCGATGTCCTTGCGCAGCGGCGCCGGCAGATCGAGACGCCGGTCGTTGACGACGCGCGCTCCGCGCAGGAACAGCGGCTTCATCTCGGCAAGTTCCGGATCGTTCCAATCGAGCCGGCGGAACGCCTTGTAGGCTCTTTCCACAAGCTCGGGCGGCGCGATGTTCTCCGGCCCGGCGTAAAAGGGCGTGCGCGACAAGAGCGACCCGAGCGCGGCGAGATAAGGCGCGCAATGTTTTTTCTGCGCGGCCAATTCGGCGGAGACGTCGATGAAGCGCCCAATCAACTCCGTCTTGTGGCCAAGCCCGATCCGCTCGAAAGAGCCGGCCATGCGGATCAGTTCCGGCGGCGTGTTTTTCTGCTCGAAAATCCTCGTCTTCTCGGCCTCGAGCAGCGCTTCCTGCCGCTCCTGCGACAGGCCCCCGGCCACGCGCCTCCAAAGGATATATTGTTGAAGCTTGCTTCTCTTGCCGGGAAAACGCAGCCCCTTCTCGAGAATGCGCCAAAGCTCGTCGATGCGCCGTTCGTCCCTTGCGACGCCAAAACCGGGGCGCAGCAGGAAGCCGGCGAATATCAGCCATGTCTCCTCATGTTCGACAGAGAGCGCCCGGCCGGCTTCATTCTCCTTTAAGCTCTCCCAAAGCTCGCGCAGCAGCATCGCGTTCCACTCGCCCTTCGACCGGCCGAGGATCTGCTCCAGAGCCTGGAAGAGCCGCGGCGCGGTCAACGGCGCGCGTTTTTCGGACGTTTGTGTGAAGGCGCTGGCGATGCGCCGCTTCGCTTCGGCGAGCCTGTCCGGCAGGATCTGCGTCTGCGGCGCTTGCTCTGGCTTTGGCGCGACGGCGGCGCGCTCCTGCGGGCGCAGGTTGAATTCGAGCGGCCAGGACTGCGCAATATCCGCGGCGAGGCTGCGGCAGGAGAGCTGCAACAGGCCGAGCTCATTCACTTTGGCGCTCAAGGCGACAGGGATCGTCTCGGCCGATTTGCCGCTCGGCGGCCGGGCGAGCGTCGCCTCCGTCTCGAGCGGCGGCAACGCATGGAACTCCTCTGGGACAAGCTCAACGACGTCGCCCGCCTTTTTGTCGTCGTGGCGGGTCGAGGTGTAGAGCTGGAAACGCACGGGCGTGTTGATGCGCATATAAAGATCGAGATTTGTCGCCTCGGCGGATGTCGCGCCGCGCGGAAGAATGCAGACGAGCGCGCGCGGCGCTCCGCCATCCGCAGTCCCGCCGCCGGCTTCCACAAACACGGCGCGCGGGGAGCCCGCCTCGATCAGCCCGGCCTTTTGCCGCGCCAGCCGGCCGGAATAGGCGGCGCCCCGCGCAACCGCGAGGTCGAGCTGCGGATTTTCCAGCACGATCGGCGACCGCCCCTCCTGCCATCGGCCGATTTGCGCGCGCAGCTTTTCGCGCAAACGCCGGGGCGTGAGCGAGCCGCCGTTGAACAGCAGCGCGTCGACCTCGGGGCGGCCGCGCAGAAAGGCGGCGAGATGCCTGGTGACGGCGCTGTCGAAAGCGTAAGGCAGCCCCCACTCCCTTACGGCGCCGAGCGCCCGTCTCGGCTTGTCGCTCGCCTCGCAGTCCGGAAAAAATCCCTCGAGCACCATCCTTTCCAAATCCGAGCGCGTCACCTCGGCGGACAGCGCGCCGGCGATGAGATTGGAGCCGCGCCCTGGAATGGAGACGGTGAAGACCTCGTCCGGCCCGCCTTCCACGCCCAGCACTCTTTCCTTCAGCGACCGGCTCTGCGCCGCCAAATGATCCCATTGCCCGGGGGAAAGGGCGCCGCCGCCCGTCGCGAGCCGCGGCTCGACGAGATGCGCAATGGCGAGGTCGATATTGTCGCCGCCGAGCAAGATGTGATCGCTGACCGCGACCCGCTTTATGTCGGGAAAGTCCCCCTCGCGCGGCTTGAGCTCGAACAGGCTGAAGTCGGTCGTGCCGCCGCCGATGTCGATCACCAGCACATGCGCCGCTCTTGCGTCTGGCGGCGCGGCCCAAGTCTCGCCGGCTTGCTGCTCGAGCCATGCGTAGAAGGCAGCCTGCGGCTCCTCCAGCAGCCGCACATGGTCGGGGAAGCCCGCCTGCCGCGCGGCGGCGAGAGTAAGCATTTGCGCCGCCGCGTCGAAGGAGGCGGGAACCGTGATCGTGATGTCTTGCGCGTCGAAGGCCAAGCCTTGCGCGGCGAAGCGGTCGTTCCACGCCTTGCGCAGATGGGCGAGAATGAGCGCCGAGGCGGAAACGGGCGAGATTTTCTCTTGCGGCGCCAGCGCATTCGAGCCCCAGGGCAGGAAGGGCGCCGATCGGTCGGCCGCGTGATGGCACAGCCAGGATTTGGCCGATTGGGCGACGCGCCCCGGCGTTTCGCCGGCCTTGCGGCGCGCCAGCCGGCCGACGACCCAGGCGCTCGAACCAAGGCCGCCGTGTTGACCGCGCATCTGCGCGGCGATCGCTTCTTCCGGCAAATAGAGGAAGGAGGGCAGGATCTCGGACTCGATCACCGTCGTCGCCGTGTCCCATTGCGGGATTGCAAGAATCTGCGAGCCTTGCGCGCTCGTGAGCGGGCAAAAGGCCAAAGCGGAGTTGCTGGTGCCGAGGTCGATGCCGATGCTGAATTTGGCCTCTGTCATCCTCAGCCGCCTCCTTCCCGCCTGCGCAGGACTTTCCGGTGAAAAACGCGCGGGATCATGCGGCTCCGGCCGGGGGCGCCGGGCAATGCGCGCAGCCTAAAAGCTTGGGGCGCAAGCGAATCCCAAAGAGCGCGGAGCGACCCCCTCACCCGATCGGGCTTCGCCGGGCGCCCTCCGCGCGGGACTTGCCGGCGGCGGAATTCCGCGCCCATCCTCGGCGTTCTCGCTCGCAACAGCTACGCGTAATTTGACGTTTTTCAAGGACCGCCATGCCTTGCGCTGAGAGGGCCCGCAACGGCGCCCCCTGCTCTCAAGGACCGGCCGGCCGCGCCGACGGGCCGCGTCTCATTCCGTGCGCACCTGGAATTCGACCTTCCACCGCCGATCGGATTGCGTGTGTTTCATCCACAGCTCCAGCGCGCCAAGCTCCGTGAGGACCGCGTTGATCTGCACCGGGATCGCCTGTCCGGGCGGAACGCCCTCGATCGTCGGCAGGTCGACTTCGAGAAGGCTGATTTCCTCGAGTTCCCGTTCCGCGTCCGGGAGAATTTGTCCCGGCGCGTCGCCGCTTCTCACCTGCGAGGAAAAGAACCTGAACTCCGCCGGCTGCCCGGTGACGAGCGCCAGGTCGCCGCCTTCGATCAAAAACTCCGAGCCCTCCTCCATCCCCTGCGGCACGACGCAGAGCGCTTTCAGCGGCGGGGTAAAACCCGGCACCGCCGGCATAGAGGATTCGAGCCCGATGTAATAGGAGCGGGAGGCGCCGGCCTTGATGCGTATTCCCTTGCCGGTGATGCGATTGCATCCGAAGAAGGACGCTCCCTTGGCCACCGCCAGATCCAGTTGGACCCCGGCAAGCTCACGCACGGTCTCGCCATCGTTCCAGTCCGCAAGCAGTTCGAGAATGCGGCGCCGGATCGGCGCGGCCTTGAACACGCCGCCGTTGAAAAGAACCACCGTCGGCGCGAGGAAGGGCTTGGAAAGAGCCTCGGCGCCGACAAGCGCCCGCAGCGCCTCGCTCGCCTGCACATTCTCCCGGCTGCGGGTGAGAAAACGGGCGAGATGTTTGCTGATGACCGGGTCCGCCGCATAAGGCAGTCCGAATTCCTGCAGGCCCGCGCGCCTGCTCTGCTTCGGCAGATCGGCGATCGCAGTCTTCGGAAAGAAGCCTTCGACGACGACCTGTTCCAGCGTCCGCCGGTCGAGTTTGGTCGAGACGGCGCCGCCGAACAGGCTGGACCCGCGCGAGGGCGCAGCGACCGGAAGCTCCGCGATCGACTCGTCTTCGAGCATCGCCTCCTTGGCTTTTCCGGCCGCGTGTTTCAGCGCCAGAAACTGCGTCTCGCCGATCGATTTCCCCTCCGCCTCCAGATTGGCGCGCAGCGTATAGGCGAGCGCGAGATCCATATTGTCGCCGCCGAGCAGGATATGCTCGCCGACGCTGATGCGGTTGAGGTCGAGGCTTCCCTCTTTCTCCGAAATTGCGATCAGGCTGAAATCGGCTGTGCCGCCGCCGACGTCGCAAACGAGGACGATATCGCCCGGGCGCACTTGCGCGCGCCAATCCTTGCCGGCTTGCGCCGTCCATGCGTAAAAGGCGGCGAGCGGCTCCTCCAACAAAGTCACTTTTCCAAGGCCCGCCGCTTCCGCGGCCTCGGCGGTCAGATTCCGCGCGATCTCGTCGAAAGAGGCAGGGACGGTGACGACGATCTGCGCGTCCGACAAGGCGGCGTCTTCGCCGCGGTTCCGCATCGCGTAAGCGAAGCTTTCCCGAACATGCTCCAGATAGAGCCGCGCGCAGTCGAAGGCCGACAGCTTCTCTTCTTTGATCTCGGACTTCCACGGAAGACGCCGCTCCCGTGGGTCGATGTGCGGATTAGACAGCCATGATTTCGCCGAGACGATCAGCCGATCGGGAACGAGCGCGCCATGGTCTCTCGCAAAATGGCCGATGATCGGCGCGCCGCGATCGGCCGTCCGCCAGGGCAAAGAGAAGGCGCCTTCGGGAAATTCATCCGGGTGCGGGATGTAGACGGCGGACGGCAGCGTCGCCTTCTCGCCGATCCGGCCCGGCCCAAGCGCCTGTGTGATCTCGATGATTTCCGGCTGGCCGTCCTCGACCCGCGCAGCCGCGACGGCGCTGTTGCTGGTGCCGAGATCAATGCCGAGACTGAACCGAGGGGCCATGGTGACGCGCCGAGTTTCGACTGCTGCCTTATCCGCCGAAGCGGAAACCGGAAACAAAACGTTCCGAGTGCTGCTGCATTTGTGACCGCGCGGCGCTCACCCGAGCTCGACCTCGGCCGGGGCGATCGCCGGCGGCTGATCGCCGCGCGTCCGAACGAGACGCGGCAGCTTCACCCATTCCGCCCTCCATCCGTGATGGATGAGCGTTCCTGTAAATGGCGGCTCGCCCGAGATTCTCCCGACCAGGCGGTAGTCGTCTGCGGCATATCCGGGCGCGACGACCACCTGCGAGCCCTCGCCCTCTTCGCGCATCGGCCTTATTCCGAAATGCTCCAGCAAGACCGCCCTGCATCCTTCATGCAGAACGCGGCCCGCGGCGCCGACCTGCGCGTCGCTGTAGCGGGCGATGTCGTCCATCAAGAAGTCGACGAACCGGCCCTTCTCCTGAAGAAGCGCGAGGAAATTGACCACTTCGGCGTCGCATTGGTTGGTCGGCGGCGCTGCGACCGGGAGTTCGACCGGCTCGGCGGGCGAAGGGGCGGGCGGCGCCGCCTTGGGGCGCTCGGCCAGCAAGGCGAGAAGAAGCAGAAAGGCGACGCCCACGATGGCCCAAGGCAAGGCCGTATGGGCCGTCTCCGCATAGGGCTCCAGATTGGCGTCCGGCACGAGCGCCACGGCGGCGAGCACGAGAAGAACGACGGCGAGAAGGATGCTCAGTTTCCGCATTGCTTCTTTCTTTTCTTCTGCGCATTCCCAAGAAACGGAGGCGGCCGGCGAGGAGCGTGAGCGGGGCGGGGCTCATCGGCCGGCGGCATCATATAGAGGGCGCCGGCCGATCACAATCTCGATCGATGGACTTTGCGCCGGCCGGCGCAGGGGCGCTCTCCCAGTCCGCGCCGGTCGCCATCGCCGGAGTGTTGGGGATGCCCGGGCAGATGAAATGCAAAACGCGCGCCCGAGCCGGCGCCGACATGGGCTAATTTATGAAGGGCACCTTTCCTGTCGTTAAAAACACGAGGGCAAGAAAAATAGTCGCAAGGAAAAAAATATTGCTCGGCGCAAACACGCCCCGTTTACTAAGCTTCACGACCGCCATGCAGCTCAGGCAGGCGATGCCGACATAGACGGCGATATTGCTCGGTTCCATCTCTAGCCCGTGAGTTTTGCAAGGCGCGCAGCTTGTCCTTCGCCAAGCCTCAATCGTCGCGCAGCAAATAATAGCCTAGGGTGGCGGCCGCCGCCACGATCACCAGAACGACGAGTCCATATCCTGCCATCTTACGCTCCCCCGGTCGTCTCGCCCGCCTTCTCGCGCCTGTCGCCGCGAAGCTTCGCCTCGCCGATTTCACGCCATTTTTCAAAGAATTGCGACGTAACGCAGAGTTCTATCACTCTAACACAGCCCTGACAGGCGCCAACTGCGCCTATCGGACAGAAGCCGCCGCATTTCCGCCAAGGAGCCGAATCTTCCGCGCGAAGCGCCGATCCTCGGCCTGTGATCGAGGGCGAAAAAAGCGCCCACACGCATATGTGGACGCTGAAACGCCGGGATGGCGACGTCACATTCTCAGCTGGCTCCGCATCAGCGCTTCATATGTATATAAATGATGTTGATACCAGCTGTCGCACTTGTCCGGCCCGCCCTGGCAGGGCTTGCCGATCAGAGCGATCTCGCTTGCCGCGCCGGCGAAGTTCAGGGACTGAATTAACAGGGATCTTATGATATCTTCAATAACCGCGTTCGGAATGGGGGTCTTGGGAAATCTGTTCCGGAGCACCGCCGAGGTTTGGTTGCGAAGCTTATCTATTTGCTTCGACAACACCCTGTTTATGAGCGCAACCACCTGATCTCTCGACGTCCTGAGCGCCGCGGCGACTGCGGCGTCCTCATTCGGGTTCAAGGGGTTCGGCGTGTTGAGGTCTCGCAGAAGCTCGATGGTGAAGGGAACTTGGGGGACCCAATCCAGAGAATTGGTCACGCGGTATGCGAGCTGTTGGTTCGAAAATAGACTCTCGAAATCGAAAGCGTAATAATCATTGCCCGGCTTCGGCTGCGCGAACACATAGGTCTTGTAAAGATTGTCTTTGCCGATCGTATTGTAATGCAAGTAGGACCGCAAAAGCGTAGCGACGGAGGCCCCTTGGCTGTGCCCTGCAATGAACACTTGGCTGCCCGGCGGAATTTTCAGGGCTTTGAATTGCGCAAGGACGCCATTCACCGGATGTTCGGCAAGCATCAGCGCGGCGAGCGCGAATCCGAGATGGAGCCCGGCTTTCGGATCGGCCGCGAATTTATAGCCATACTGCCGGGAGCCGAATGTGATTGTCGCCTGCGCCTTGATGAGCAGGGCGAGCGCGTCTTCGACGATGCTGCCGATATTGTTGAAAACCGTGCCGCGTATCGCGATGGCGTAGGGGCCATTCGCCGATTTTGCTCTCCAGAGCTGCCACTTCTCGTCGAAGAAGGTGAAATCGGGACTGGTGTAGACGACGTCCCAATTATCAGGTTTCGGCGCGCCGGGGGTTTCCAGGACATTGCACATCCGGGCAAGATCCAGCGCTTCCTGCAAGTTGAATCCCGGCTGAAACGATTGAGAGGCGGCCGCCGCAACGCCGAGCGAAGCGCTGGCGAGCCATGCGGGAGCGCTCAGCATGGCGCCGGCTCCGGTAAGCAGCGCGCGCCTGGAAAAGTCAGAACCGAAATATGTTGCGGCGCTCATTTCTACTACTCCTCCTCGCGCAACCTGCATGAAGATCATGCGAACGGTGTGAGGACCATGACAACAGGGCGCCCCGTCCTTGAAGCTTTCATGCAAGACGGCGCCGCGCAGGGATTGAACGTCTCTCAATGCCCGCGCCCAGGCGCGGAAGACGGGCGCGGCGCACGAAAAACTTCACTCGTCGCCGCAGCCGCTTGAAACGACACGCGCTTACGTGGTTACACCATCTCCTTTACCGGGGATCGGGCCCCTATGTCTGCGACGAGGAGCGGCAAGCGCCGGAACTCACGCAAAAAGGCCGAGCCCCATGCTAGAGGAAGTGGTCCGCAACGTCTGCCTCGCGAGCGCGGCATATTACGGCGCCGCCATCATCGTCTCGATAGCGGCTCAGTTCTGGGCGATCGTGAATTAGCCCAGAAGGCTCAAAGACGCGTGAGCGTCAGTGCGATGATGGCGACAGCGACGATCATTGCAATCGGGATAAGATAACCCATCGCAGGCTCCATTGGTTGGGCACAGAGGGAAACAGTTTGTAATGCCCACGGCTCGTAATAGGTTCCGTCGTGGTCCCAAGTAGACGACCGCGGGGCGCAGGCGCGCCTCTCCGCCTGATTTCACTGGCCTTCATCGAGCGTGAATCCGGCCTTGATAACAACCTGATAGTTGATTGCGCCGTTGTCGACCGACCCGCGCGTTTGCAGAACCTCAAACCAACGCAAGTTTCTCACCGTCAGGCTCGCCCTCTTGATGGCGCTCTGAACGGCGTGCTCGATGCTTTCTGTCGACGACCCGACGAGTTCGACAACTTTATAAATATTCTCGCCCATCTTCGGCTCCGTGGCTATCTCCCGCGAGCAGTAAAATAGAGCGACAGAGCCGGGCGGCAGCCCGCCCGATCGGCTTGCAAGCGCGGGCCTTGGGAAACGCTTGGAAAAGCCGCGACGACCCCGGCGCTTCGCTCGCCCTGCAGACGCAAAGCCGCATGGGCGTGGTAACGCTCGAACCTTTGGGCGCATGTGACGTTAGTCCCCGCTATCGCCCTCGAGGGCCGCCGCGGCAGCCAGACCTTTGGGCGGGCCATGCTGTTCGGGGAGTCGCAAATGCGAAATCTAATTTCAGCCGCTCTCGCGGGGAGCGCTGTGCTCTTCGCCGCCGGCGCCGCACAGGCTGACGACCACACGACGCTTAACAACCGCCGCGATCAAGCGGCGCAATACTGCCAAATGAAAGGCGGCAAGGTCATCAACCGGACGCCTTTCTACAACACCAATGGTCCGGTTACGAATTGGCTCCGTCTCGCGGGGAGCGCCGAATTCTGCCAGTTCACTGGAACTGACGGCTCCCGGATTCACGTGCTGCTCGAAACTTTGTACACGACCCAGCCATCGCTGGCGGCGCTGGCTTACTATACGCGACCGAGGCCGAATCAGCCGCCGAACTCGGGCAACCCCGCCTCCTTTTATTGCACGCAACTTGGCGGATCAGACCTTTTCGGCGGCGTTAGCGCAGCCGGCGGCGGATGGGTAGGCGCGGGCTCGATCGACCATGTGCTGGAGGCTTGCGTCTTCCCGGACATGTCTTCTATTGATTCCTGGGGCCTTTATTATCACGCCCGAGGCATTATCCGTGGCGTCCGATTGGCGACCGTCTTGCGTTACCACCCAACGAAAACCGCGTCTCGATAATTAGGCGATTGGAACCGGATTATCACCAATCCGGTTCCCCGCCCTTGCAGACGAGCGCTGTAGTCAGGATCGCCGGCCTCTAATTTCAACGCGCGCCGCGGCTGGTTTTCGGGATTATCCTATCGATCAGCGGATTGCGAGCCTTCGGTCATAGTTGCTCCTTGCGGAAACAACCCAAAAGTTTATTCAATTTCTCCCGGACCACGCTGCAAAACAATCTGCAGCGGGGCTGTGACAGCGCGAAAAATTCAAACAATCCGCCTTTCGCCCACGCCCGAGCGTCACCAGATAAGCGCGGACGGGGGAGACGCATGTCCAAAACCATCACCATCACAATGCCGCACAGCCTCGGCCCGGATCTCGCGCAACAGCGCGTTGCCGAAAAGGTTGAGCTTCTGCGGCGCGAATATGTCGACAAAATCGCCCAGTCGGAAGTGGTCTGGGTTGCGAATAAGGCGAACATTAGGGTCACTGCATTTGGGCAGGTCACGACCGCGCAACTCGAGGTCGGCCCGGAATCTCTGCGCATCGACGTGCAACTGCCATGGCTGCTCGCCACGCTTGCGAGCAGGATCCAGACCTCGCTCGCGAGCAGCGCGCAGGATACGCTCAAGATCGACAAGCCAAAATTTTGATTGCTCCGGCGCGTCCGAACGTCACAGGGCGCTGGCGAGGCTTTCGCTCAGCTTAACGGGCGTTTTCAAATAGCGCGCGCCATTGGCGTCCGCCGGAGGAAAGCGCCCGGCGCGCATGTTCACCTGAATAGAAGGCAGCAGCAAAACCGGCGCTTGCAAAGCGGCGTCCCTTTCGCGCCGCAATTTCACGAAGGCTTCCTCATCGACGCCGTCATGAATATGCACGTTCTTGGCTCTTTCTTCAGCGACGGTCGTCTCCCAAGAAAACACATCGCGACCCGGCGCCTTGTAATCGTGACACATGAAGAGCCGCGTCTGCGGCGCGAGAGCGAGAAGCCGGCGGATCGAATGATAAAGAGCGCGCGCGTCGCCGCCGGGAAAATCCGTGCGCGCCGTGCCATAGTCCGGCATGAACAGCGTGTCGCCGACAAAGACCGCGTCGTCGATCATGTATGAGACGCAGGCAGGCGTATGACCCGGCGTGTAGAAAACCTCCACTCTCATGTCGCCAATCGCAAACACCTCATTATCCTTGAACAGACGATCGAATTCGTCGCCCTTTGTTGACATGTCCTGAGCATCGAAAATAGGACGAAACATCGCCTGCACCGTAAGGACATGTTCGCCTATGCCGATTTTTGCGCCGGTTTTGTGCTTCAAATAAGCCCCCGCCGACAAATGATCCGCATGGACGTGAGTCTCCAAAATCCACTCGACCGTCGCGCCAAGCGTCTGCGCCTCGGCGAGCATCGCATCGGCCGAGTGAGAGAAAGCCTTGCCGGATTTATGGTCGTAATCCAAAACCGGATCGATGACGGCGGCCTTCCGCGTCACTGGGTCGACGACGAGAAAGGACGCCGTGTTGGTGGGCTCGTCGAAGAAAGGCTTGATGATCGGTTTGGTCGACATCTGCGGCTCCCTTGTATTCGATACTCCGAATATATATAAGCAACGCAGTAGTTTGAAAAGGCCTTGGAGAACAATGATGGCCTTCGGAACAGACGCCGCAGGGATCGCCGCCGGAACGCTCGTCGGCTTTGTGCTCGCGCTCGTTGGCGGCGGCGGCTCGATCCTTGGCGTTCCTTTGCTTATTTACGGGGTCGGCGTCGCCTCGCCGCATGTCGCGATTGGAACGAGCGCAGTCGCAGTCGCCGGCAGCGCGCTCAGCAATCTGGTCATGCATGCACGCAGCGGCATGGTCAAATGGCGCTGCGCGTCCGTCTTCACGGTGGCGGGGATCGCCGGCGTTCTGCTCGGCGCACATCTTTCCAAGGCGATGGACGGCAAACGCCTGCTCGCCTTGTTCGGCGCGCTGATGATCGTCATCGCGCTGACGATGCTGCGCAAGCGCGACGCCGCGGGCGATCCGCATGTCCGCTTGACGAGAGAAACATCGGCGCAACTGACGCCAGCCTTGCTCGGCCTCGGCCTCGGCGTCGGCGTTCTCTCCGGCTTCTTCGGCATAGGCGGCGGCTTTCTCATCGTGCCGGGGCTTATATTTGCAACAGGAATGCCCTTCGCCCATGCCGTCAGCACATCGCTTGTCGCAGTCACAGGCTTTGGCGTTTCGGCTGCGACGAGTTATGCGCTTTCGGGGCTCGTTGATTGGCGGCTTGCTTTGTTCTTCATGATCGGCGGGCTGGTCGGAGGGCGCCTCGGTCTCCCGGCAAGACGCGCGCTCGCGGCGCGCGCAAGCGCCCTCCCCGCCGTTTTCGCTGTGTTTGTCATGATCGTCGGAGCCTATATCATCGCGCGAAGCATCACGAGTTGAGAGCGGAGACGAAGCAATGAGCGAAAGCTTCAACACGGTCTGCCCGCACTGCGGCCAAGTCAATCGGCTGCCCCGCGAAAAATCGCCGCGGCAGGCGGTCTGCGGCGCGTGCAAAGAGCCGCTTTTCTCGGGCGCTCCCATTGATGTCGACGGCGCGCGCTTTCGCCGGCATCTCGAGCGCGACGACCTCCCTCTCGTCGTCGACTTTTGGGCGCCCTGGTGCGGCCCCTGCCGCAGCATGGCGCCCGCCTTCGCGCAGGTTGCGAGCACGATAGAGCCGCGCGCCCGTTTTTTGAAGGTCAATGTCGATGTGGAGCAAGGACTCGCCGCGAGTCTCGGCGTACAAGGCATACCGGCGCTTTTCGTCTTTGCGCAGGGAAAAGTCGTCGCGCAACAAGCGGGCGCCATGCCGGCCACTTCCCTTCAAACATGGGTGGATCGCGCTCTGTTGCGTTAAGCTAATGCCGGGACCGCGGCGGCGCATTCCCGCCGCCCGGACAAAATATCGACTGTAGGTAACGCATCGCGCCGATGACGCGTCGATCGGCGAGCTTATACAAAATCGTCTGCCCGTCGCGCCGAGCGCTGACGAATCCGTCGTTGCGCAACAATGTCAGATGTTGCGAAACGACGCTTTGGCGCACGTTCAGAGCCTTGACGAGATCGCCCACGCAAACCTCACGCTCGGCGACCATGCAGAGGATTCTGAGCCGCATCGGGTTAGCCAGGGATTTCAGGAAGCTGCTTGCTTCGTCGGCGGATTTGGCGAGGGATTGAGCATCGAGCCGCATAGCGAAATAATTGCGGATATTCGAACATGTTTCAAGGGGCCGCTCCGCGCCACGTCGTTCAATAGGCCTGCCGACTTCCCTCGACCGACTCCGCCGTCACCTTGCCGCGCAGGACGCGATACACCCATGCGGTGTAGGCGAGCACGATCGGCAGGAAAATAATGACGGCGATAAGCATGATGAACAAAGTCGTCTGGCTCGATGACGCGTCCCACACGGTGAGGCTCACATTGGGGTTGCTGGAGGACGGCAGAATGAAAGGAAACATCGCGAGACCAGGCGTCCCGATCACGCCGACGAGAGCGAGAGCGCTTGCGAAGAATGCGCCCCAGACGCTACGAAAGGCGAACATTGCCGCCGCGACTGCCGAGCCCGCGAGCCCAAGAGCGGGCGCGATCATCGTCCATGGATGCGTTTGGTAACTCTTGAGCCAACCGCCGGCGGCGGCGAGAACGGCCTTGTGCAAGGGATTGGAGACGCCCACAGGATTTATCGAGCCGACGATCGAATAGCCATCCACCCAAAGACCGACGGCAAGGCCGCCCAGCGCGAAAAGAACGAATGTCGCAAGGCTACAGACGACGCCTGCGTAACGCGCGCGCTCGAAAATTTCTCCCGTCGTTTTCAGGCAGACGTAAGCGGCCCCATGCGCCGTTAGCATGGCGACGCTGACGAGGCCGCATAAGAGCGCGAAAGGATTGAGCAAACCGAAGAAGGTTCCACTATAGCTCGCGCGCAAGTCTTCATCGATGTCGAACGGCGCGCCTTGCAACAAATTGCCGAAGGCGACGCCGAAGATCAGCGCGGGCACGAAGCCGCCGATGAACAGCGCGACGTCCCAGACATTTCTCCAGAGCGCATCGTCGATCTTGCCGCGGAATTTGAACGCGACGGGGCGCAGGATCAGCGCGATCAGCACCAGGAACATCGCAATGTAAAAACCGGAGAAGGCCGTGGCGTAGACCGGAGGCCAAGCGGCGAAGGAGGCGCCGCCGCCGAGAATGAACCATACTTGATTCCCTTCCCAAACCGGCCCGACCGAATTGATCAGAACCCTGCGCTCGAGATCGTTTCGACCAACGAAGGGCAGTAGAATAGCCGTCCCGAGGTCGAAGCCGTCGAACACCGCAAAGCCGATCAACAACACGCCGAGCAGCGCCCACCAGATCACGCGCAAAGTTTCATAATCGATCGGGATCGACATGGCCCGGCTCCGTAACTGCGCGGTGAGGATGGAGGAGTTGATCGACGATCACGCCGCCCGGCGGGGCTTGACGCGCCGCAAGGTCCGGAACCTCCCAGGTCTCTTGCGGGCCGATGCGCACATATTTGACGATGAGAAAAACATCGACGATCAGGAGCGCTGTGTAAAATAGAATGAAGCCGCCGAGGCTGAACCAAACATCGCCCGCCGCGATCGGCGAGGCGGCAAGAAAAGTAGGCAGAACGCCCTCGATGATCCAGGGCTGGCGGCCATATTCGGCGACGATCCAGCCGACCTCCGCGGCGATCCATGGCAATGGCAAAGAAAGAAAAGCAAGCTGGAGCAAGAGGCGCCAGCGCTCGAGCTGGCGGCTCGCCGTCAGATAAAACATCATCCCGAAAAGCGCTATGAAATAGAAACCGAGCGCGACCATGATGCGGAAGGACCAAAAGAGAACCGGGACGTTCGGAATCGTGTCCCATGCCGCGCGCTCGATCTGCTGCTCGTTCGCCTGCAACGGGTCGTTCGAATAGCGCCGCAACAGCATCGCATAGCCAAGATCATCCTGCCGCGCGTCGATCGTCTGGCGCGCTTGCGCGTCATCAGGAGCGCCGCGCAGGCGCTGCATTGCCGCGTAGCCCTCGAGCCCGCGGTGAATGCGTGTCTTTGCGTCTTCGGCGAGTTCGGTGAGGCCCGGCACGATCGTCGTCATCGAGCGCGTCGCGATCAAGCCGAGCAGCCAGGGAATGTGGATCGCGTAGCGCGTTTCTCGCGACTCCTGGCTTGGAAAGCCGAACAGCACCAGACCCGCCGGCGGCGGCTCGCTGTGCCAAAGCCCCTCCATCGCCGCGAGCTTTACTTTCTGATTCTCGGTGGTCGTGTAGCCGCTCTCGTCGCCGAGCACCACGACGGAAAGCGCGGAGGCGAGGCCGAAGGAAGCCGCGACCGTCATAGAGCGCCTGGCAAGCTCGGCATGACGCCCGCGCAGTAGATAATAAGCGCCGATCGCGAGGACGAAGACAGAGCCGGTCACGTAACCCGCAGCCACCGTGTGGACGAATTTCGACTGCGCAACGGGGTTGAAAATGACGGCGAAGAAGTCGGTGACTTCCATGCGCACCGTGTCGGGATTGAAGCGGCTGCCGATCGGATGCTGCATCCAGGCGTTGGCGATCAGAATCCACAGCGCCGAAAGGTTGGAGCCGAGCGCGACGCACCAGGTGACGGCGAGATGCCCTACCCTGCTCAGCCTGTCCCAGCCGAAGAAAAACAGGCCGACGAAGGTTGCTTCCAGAAAGAAGGCCATCAGCCCTTCGATCGCCAGCGGCGCGCCGAAAACATCGCCGACATAATGAGAATAATACGACCAGTTCGTTCCGAACTGGAACTCCATGGTGATTCCCGTCGCAACCCCCATGGCGAAGTTGACGCCGAATAGGATCCCCCAAAAAATCGTCATGTCGCGCCAGATGCGCCGCCGCGTCATCACATAGATGCTTTCCATGATCGCGAGCAGCACGGAAAGTCCAAGCGTCAACGGCACGAAGAGAAAATGGTACAGCGCCGTCAGCGCAAATTGCAGCCGCGATAAATCGGCGGCGGCGGGGTCGGGCATCAGAAACTCCCTATAACTTTCAAGAAAACGCGCATGGCATAGTCGTTGGCGCACGCCTCGCTCGTATTTGGCGCGCCCCTTTTTAAAAAAAACTCCCCCCGCGGCGAATGGCGCGCGCGGAGGCTGGCGAGCCGATCCGAGGCAAACTACGTAAGGCGACGAGATACCCGGAAAGGGATCGCCAATGAGCGTGCATGGCTCCGATCAAGACATCTGCGGCTACAAGAAATTCCGGCTTGCGGTTGAAGCCTCGCCCGCGGCGATGATTCTCACCAGTCCGGACGGCAGGATCCAGTTCGTGAATGTCGAGACCGAGCATATGTTCGGATACTCGGTCGAAGAGCTGCTCGGCAAAAATATCGACATTCTCGTTCCCGCGAATTTTCGCCACGCCCATGCTGCGATGCGGATGGATTTCCTGCGCGCGCCGAGCAAGCGCCCGATGGGCGTCGGCCGCGATCTCAAGGCGGTGCGACGCGACGGCAGCGAATTTCCGGTAGAGGTCGGACTCACGCCTATTCAAACCGAAGAAAGCATGCTGGTCCTTGCGACGGTGCTCGACATCACCGCGCGCCGCGAGGTGGAGGACGCGCTGTCGCGCCGCGCGATCGAGCTTGAACAGGCCAATGAACGCCTGGCGCGCTTCGCCTATGTCGCGTCGCACGATCTCCAGGAGCCGCTGCGCAAGATCGTCACCTTCTCGGAACTGTTGAAGGAGGCCGTCGCAACATCGGACCAATGGGAAATCAACTACGCCAACGAGGTGCTTCGGACATCAGCGCTGCGGGCGCGCAAGCTTGTGGATGATTTGCTCATTTATTCACATACGGTCACCGAGGCTCAGAGATTCGAAAAGCTCGACCTGCGGCACGAAATCAGACATGCGCTCGCAGAACTGTCGGAGGCTATCAAAGAGGCGCACGCCGAAGTCACGCTGGAGACGCCGTCGTTCAAATTTGTCGCCGACCGCACGCAATTCATGCGGCTGATGGAAAACATCGTCCTTAATTCTCTCAAATACCGGAAGCCTGACGAGCCGGCGCGCATTCATATCCGCGCTGAAGCCGGCGCGGGCGACAGCCTGCGTATTTCTATCGACGACAATGGCGTCGGCATCGAACCCAAATATCACGCCACGATCTTCGAGCCGTTCAAACGCCTGCATCCCAAGGCCGAATATTCTGGTTCCGGGATCGGCCTCGCGATGTGCAAGTCGATCGCCGACCGCCACGGCTGGCGGCTGTCTGTCGCCTCTCAGCTCGGGCACGGGGCGACGTTCACGATCGATATGCCCGATCCAAGGCGCCCTCCCGCGCCGCCTGTGTATGGAGCCACGAGAGGGCATTGAGCGTTTCCGGATCAAGACGCTCGTTCGAAGCGAGGGAACCGAAACAAAAGAGGCGTCTCAAAGGAGCGGGCATGGCGCGGCTTGAAGATTATGCAATCATCGGCGATTGCGAAACGGGCGCGCTGGTCAGCCGGGAGGGCTCGCTCGATTGGCTCTGCTGGCCCTGCTTCGACTCGGGCGCATGTTTCGCCGGCTTGATCGGCGCCGCCGAGAACGGCCGCTGGCGCATCTCAGCGCGCGACCCCGAAGCGCGCATCAGCCGTCAATATCGCGAAGCGACGCTCATCCTCGACACGCATATCGAAACTAACGCCGGCGCCGCGACCGTCACTGATTTCATGCCGCTGCGCGGAGAGGCTTCCGATGTCGTGCGCATCATCAAGGGCGAGCGCGGCGTCGTGCCGATGCGCATGGAATTTATTCTGCGCTTCGATTATGGCGCGCTCATCCCCTGGGTGACGCGCTTCGAGGACGATTCGATCAAAGCGATCGCCGGCCCGGATATGGTCGTGTTGCGCACGACGGCGCCGCTTCAGGCGCAAGGGCGCACGCATGTCGCCGAATTCGACGTGCGCGCCGGCGAGAGCGTCGCTGCGGTCCTGACCTATGGCCGTTCTTTCGCGCCGCCGCCGCGCGCCATCGACCCCTATCGCGCGCTCGAGGAGACCGAAACTTATTGGCGCTCCTGGTCGAACCGCTGCATTGCGCCGACCGAATGGTCCGCCGCCGTCACAAGGTCGCTGATTACGCTAAAGGCGCTGACCCATCGCCCGACAGGCGGCATCGTCGCCGCGTTGACGACTTCGCTTCCGGAAAAGCTCGGCGGCCAGCGAAACTGGGATTACCGCTACTGCTGGCTGCGGGATGCGACCTTCACACTGCTCGCGCTCATGAACGCCGGTTATTTCGAAGAGGCGGAGGCCTGGCGGCAATGGCTGCTGCGCGCTGTCGCCGGCGCGCCGGAACAAATGCAGATTCTCTACGGCATCGACGGGGAGCGCCGCATCGCTGAATGGGAGGCCGATTGGCTCGCCGGCTATGAAGGATCCAAGCCGGTGCGCATCGGCAACGCCGCCTATCGTCAGCTTCAGCTCGATGTGTTCGGCGAGGTTCTAGACGCTCTGTTTCAGGGGCGCTGCGGCAAATTGCAGGCAGACGACGCGGGCTGGGCCATGCAATGCGCCATGCTTGGTCATCTCGCCAAGGTTTGGACGCAGCCCGACGAGGGGATCTGGGAGGTGCGCGGCGGACGGCGGCATTTCACCTTTTCGAAGATCATGGCCTGGGTCGCATTCGACCGCGCCATTCGCACGGTGGAGAGGTTTGGCGTCGCGGGGCCGGTCGAGTCCTGGCGCAAGACGCGTGCGGCCATTCATGCGCAAGTGTGCGAACGCGGTTTCAACGCAGAGCTCGGCGCCTTCGTGCAGAGCTACGGCTCGTCCAATCTCGACGCCAGTCTTTTGCTGACGCCGCTCGTCGGCTTTCTGCCGGCGACCGATCCGCGCATGCGCGGCACGGTCGAAGCGATCGAGCGCCGCCTGATGTGGGAGGGTTTTATCAAGCGTTACGACTCCGGCCCGCAGACCGACGGCCTGCCGCCCGGCGAAGGCGTGTTTCTGTCGTGCAGTTTCTGGTTCGTCGACAATCTCGTTCTGCTCGGGCGCATAAAAGAGGCGCGCGAGATGTTCGAACGGCTGCTGACGCTGCGCAACGACCTCGGCCTGCTGTCGGAAGAATATGACGTGTCGCAAAAGCGGCTCGTCGGCAATTTTCCGCAGGCGCTGTCGCATATCGCTCTGATCAACACGGCGCATAATCTGAGCCTGGCGGAGAAGCCGGCGCATCAGCGCTCGGGCGCGGCGCCCTTCCTTGCGGCGGCGTCCTGATCGGGCTCCTGCCCGCAAGCCGCCTCCTGGCGCAGGGTGCAGGCGGTCTCGCTGCGCGTATGTCGGTGCGGCGCGAGATCGGCGGCGCGCGCCTGCCGCGTCAAGCCGCCGTCGGCGATCCATTTGCGGGTTGAGCGCGCGGCGCGGTCGATCAAGGCGCGCGAGGCGGAAAAGTCGAAGGGCGACACGGCGAGCGGGCAGAGCGTCGGCGCGAGGCGCAATTGCACGCTGTCGGGAAGCCGCTCCAGCTCGTGCATGAGCTGCCAGTTGATCATCAGCGTGATGGCGTGCAGCGCCTTCGCCACCGCCCCTTGCGGCGGCTCCTGCATCGCGCAGGCGTAGCCGGTCGACAGCACGAAGACCCGCGTCGCCCCGAGCTCCACCGCGAGGCGGATCGGCGTATTGGCCGCGACCGCCCCGTCCATCAGGGTCCGCGCGCCGATCCGCACCGGCGGAAACACTCCGGGTATCGCCGCGCTCGCCAGGATCGCCTCCAGCGCCGGCCCGCGGCTCAAGCGCACGGCGAGCCCCTGCGCGTCGGTCGCCATAACATGCACCGGCAGGGCTGCGTCTTCGAGCGCAGCAAAGGCGAGATGGGTTTCGACGAGACGGCGCAGGCCGCGAGGATCGACGATGTGATCGGGTCGCCCCAGCAGGGCGAGCGCGCTGCGCAGCGTAAAGGGAAAGACGTCGGCGCGCCGCAGGCCAAGCCAGACCCTTTCGAGCCCCGCCACGCCCTCGAGCGTCGGCGCGCCGGCGAAATAACAGGCGTTCAGCGCGCCGACCGAGCAGCCGACGACGAAATCGGGCCTCACGCCGGCGGCGAGCAGCTCCCGCAGCATGCCAATCTGAACGGCGCCGAGGCTGCCGCCGCCGGCCAAGACAAAGGCGGTCTTACCGGCCTGCTCCATGCCGGCCTGCTCCATGACGCTTCAGCGCCGCAGTGAGGGCGCAAGAGGATCGTCAGTCGTGATCGCTCTTCTGCATCTTGGAGTGGTGCCTGGTCCTGTGCTTCTTGGCGTGATGGCCGGGCTCGGTGCTGCGATGCTCCTTCATTTGCTGGCCCGGCGCATATTCGCTGGCGCCCGGTGCGTTCTGCGTCGCGCCGGGGGTCGCGCCCTGGGTCTGGTTCTGGCCCTGCGTCGCGCCGGTTTGCTGCGCGGCGAAAGCGACGGCGCCGGAGGCGAGGAAGGAAGCGGCGACGATTGCGATCAGCTTGCTCATGACGGCTCCTTATGTCTTGCTGTTGCGCATGAAATAGACCGCGCCGTCGCAAGGGAAAGCGCGCGATCTCAACGGCGTCCGAAAACCTCTTGGGCGCGGCGGACGAAAGCGTCCGCATATTTGGAAAAAGCCTTGTCGAGCATCGCCCCGACGATCAGGCTGAGCACGCGGCTCTTCAATTCATAGCGCATATGGAAATCCACGATCGTGCGCTTGCGCCCGTCCGCGCCGGGCGGCTCTTCGTAGAAGCGCCAGAGGCTCTCCATGCGGCGAAACGGCCCGGCGACGTCCTCGACCAGGATCTCCTGCCGGGTCGTGTCGCAGATGACGCGGGTGACGACCTCTTCGCAAAAGTTCTTGATCCCGACGCGCATCTCGGTGAGCAGCTCCTCGACGCCCTCGCGCAGCTTGTGGCGGGCGCGCACGCGCACCTTTTCGCACAGCGGCACGAATTCCGGGTAGGACGCGACATCCTTCACCAGCGCGAACATTTCCGCGGCGCTGAAATCCACCGTGCGGCGGGTGTGAAAATGCTTCATCGGCGAATCCTTGGCGCAAAAAGGCGAGCGCGAAGGCTCGGTTCATCCTTATTTAGGGCGCCATGATGTCTCGCCGCAGATGCGCAAAGCAGAGCGCAGGATCGCCCGCCTCGCCGCGCGGCTCAAATTGACGGTTGAAGCGACGGCCTTTCGCCTTATACAGGATGAAGAGGCGACAATGACCGGCGAGATCGAACTGAAGGTGACGCTTGAGCGGCGCGAAGCGGAGACGCTGCTCGAAACACTCGACGCGCGATTGCAGGCTCTCCAGCGCGTCGAAGACGCTGGCGGCGCGGAACTCTACTCCGCTGCGCAGCGCGAGAAAGCGGCCATCATTCCGGTCATTCTCAATCTCGAGGCGGCGCTGAAATTCGCCGGCCCGCGGCACTGACGCGGCGCAGCGCTCAACGCCTCTCGTATATTTTCACCGGCTGAAACAAGCCCAGATATCCATATTCCATTCCCTTCGGCACGGGCGCGCCGCGGATCGTCGAGACGAGCCTGTAATTGCGCGCTATGGCCGCCTCGACCTTCTCGCCATACCAAGGCGAATTGATCAGCAGCACGTCGTAGAATTTTGCGTCGAGCCGCGCCACGGTTCCGGTCAGATTTTCCAGGCGGGCGTTGGCGAGTTCGAGATAGCTGTTGGCGCGGTCGAGCGGCGGTTTGCGCAGGCCGTTGTCGATGAGCGGCGTCGCGCCATGGGCGAGCAGCACATGCCTATTCTGTGAGACGGCCGCCCCGACGGCGGCGGAAAGCTCTGCGCGATAACGATACATATCGTCATCCGGCGCATATTTGAGCCGCATCGCCGCAAGGGCGCAGAGAAGCATGATAAGCGCCGCGACGCCCTCGCGCCGCGCGGCCCAGAGCCCGCGCAGCAGATAGAGCCCGAAGAGGGCGCTCCATATTTTTACCAGGACGAGATTGTTGAAAGCTCCGAGCGGCTTCAAAAAGGCTAGGAGCGGCGGCGTGCAGGCCAAGACGAAAAAGCAGCCGTAGACGAGAGCGGTTCGATCCCGCGTCGCAGCGGCCGCGACGGCGCCGAGCACGCCCGCCGCCAGCAGCCAGCCCCAGGGAAAAACAGTCACCAGGCAATAATAGAGTTCCGGCAGCCGCGCCCATTCCACGGAATGCCGCGCCAAGACGTCCAATGTGTAGAAACGGGCGTAATCCTCCCGCCACAACAGCAGAACGGCGAGCGCGACGCCGGCGCAGGCGCAGGCGATCAGCGCCGCGCGCACGACCAGAGGCTTGCGCAGCAAAAACAGAAACGAGCCGGCCGCGGCAAAGGCCAGCAGAAAGCCCGTCTGCTTGGCGAGCGTTGCGACGCAGCCGACGGCGACGGCGGCGCAAGCCAGCGCGATGCTGGCGCGGTCTATCGCTTTCCGCGTCAGGAACAGGCACGCGCAAACGAAGAAGACATGAAGATTGTCGGGATGGACGGCGTCGAATGTGGGGTTGCGGGCGAGGATGAGGAAAAACACCGCCCCGGCGGCGAACCGCGCGCCCGCGTCCGGGGCGAGCTTCGACGGCAGGCTCGTCGCGAGCAAGACGCATGCGGCGACGCCGAAGACGATCACCATGAGCCGGTGGAGCCGGATGTCGGCCGGGTCGACGCCCAAAAGCTTGAAGAGATAATAGTCGATATATTCGAGGCCGGGGGCGTAGACGAAGGAGTTGGCCTGCTCGGGGTCGCCGTAAATCGGCAAGCCGCTTTCGAGCTTCAGGATATTGGTGAGAAAGGGGCTCTCGCTCCACATATAGAGATCGAGCGGAAACCGCGAGCGCAGCAGAGAGATCCACAGCGCGACCCCGCACAGCGCGGCCATAGCCAGGATCGCCAGGATTTTCGGCGCATGCGCCAGAACGAACGCGGCGCCTGTCGCCGTCGCCCGCCGATCGAACTCCAACCTGCCCAAGACTCGCGCTCCAAATCCGACGCCCTGCCGGCCCATCGGATATGGCGGGTGAATTATCAATAAGCTGTAAGCAAAGTCACGGCTGGTGACGGCGCGCGCGCGCCCAAAGCGCGCTGCTCCAACAAAAAGAGCCGCGCGCCGGAGGGGCGAGCGGCTCTTTGGATTTGAGAGCCTTTTCCAGTCCGATTGCGTCGGGCCAGGGGGCTCCAACTTTTTGTTTTGGCGTTTTCTTTTCGCCGAACCGTGTCCCGTTTCGGCGGAGAACGCCCGAGCGCGGCGCCGCGGTCAGCTCGGCGCCGGAACCTTATTGCGCCTCGGCGGGGGCGGCCGGCTGGTCGGCGGGGGCCGCAGACTCCTCGGCGGGCTTCGCCTTGGGCTTCGCCTTGGGCTTGGGCTTCGGCTTTTTCACCACCGGCTTGGCGGCGGGTTTCTCCGCGGCCGCCGGCTTGGCCGCCGGTTCAGGCGCAGGCGCAGGCGCCGGCTGAACGGCGACGGGCTCCGGCGCCGGGGCCGGCGCGGCGGCGGGCGCCTCGGCGGCGGGCTCGGGAGCAGGATTGGTCGGCTCGGCCGGAGCGGCCGCTTCGCTCGGCTTCGGCTCCTCGCCGGCCGGGGTCGCTTGATCGGTCGTTGCGTCCTTGGGGGCCTCGGCCGGAGCCGCGGCCTCGTCGGGCGCAGCAGCAGGAGCCTCGGTCTTTGCGCCGGGGTGCGGGGCGAAGAGAGCGCGAAGCTGCGCGCCCTTTTCCGTCGGCCCGACATAGACGCCTGCTCCAAAGCCGATCACGGCAGCGACCAAGGCGCCCAGGATCGAAAGGAATGCGCGCATGGTTTCTCCATCTTTAGCAGAAAGAAGAGCTTGCTTTGCCAAAATGGCAAGCATGCGGCCGCTCACGCCAAACTGACATGGCGGGAATCACGCCGCATACGCGGCTCCTTATAGGGCAAAAGTTAGGCGCCGCGCACCCGCTCTCGTTGAGGCCTGCGCAAACAGGCGCTTGCCGCGGGCCCCGCGGGCGGCCGCCCGATCGGCGCGCCCGAATCGCGCGGGCTCTTGCAAAAGCGGCCTATCCCCGCCGCCCGCGCGGTGTTAGGAGAGCGCCGCCGCGACGTTAGCGCGGCGTTTCTTCCTCGCAGCCGACGGTTCCAACATGACCCTCTCCTACGACGTTCTCGGCATCGGCAACGCCATTGTCGACGTGCTCGCCCGTTCCGACGACGATGAGCTGGCGCGGGCGGGGCTGCGCAAGGGCGCGATGCAGCTCGTCGACGAGGCGCGCGCCGATGAAATCTATGACGCCATGGGGCCGACGACGATCGCCTCAGGCGGCTCCGCCGCCAACACGATGGCGGGCGTCGCCAGCCTCGGCGCCCGCGCCGCCTTCGTCGGCAAGGTGAAGGACGACGAGGCGGGCCGCGAATTCGCCCATGACATCCGCAAGGCCGGCGTCGCCTTCGACACGCCCGCCGCGATCGACGGCCCGGCCACCGCGCGCTGCCTCATTCTGGTGACGCCCGACGGCCAGCGCACGATGAACACCTATCTCGGCGCCTGCCAGGCGCTCGCGCCGGGCGACATCGACGAGGATCTCGTCGCCAGCGCCGCCGTTCTCTACATGGAGGGCTATCTCTGGGACCCGCCGGGAGCCAAGGCCGCCTTTCTGAAAGCCGCCAAAGTCAGCCGCGCCAGGGGCCGCAAGGTGGCGCTGAGCCTCTCCGACTCCTTCTGCGTCGACCGCTATCGCGGCGAGTTCCTGAGCCTCATCCGCGATGGCGTGGTCGATATTCTCTTCGCCAATGAGAGCGAATTGCACGCGCTCTATGAAACGGCCGATTTCGACACGGCGCTGAAGGCGCTTTCCGCCGAGAACGGCCTCATCGGCGTCGTCACCCGCTCGGAGAAGGGCTGCGTCGTCGCGGAGGGCGCCCGCATCGTCACGGCGCCCGCCTTCCCGGTCGCGGAAGTCGTGGACACGACCGGCGCCGGCGATCTCTTCGCCGCCGGTTTTCTCACAGGCTTCACACAGGCGCTGCCGCATGAGCACAGCGCGGCGCTCGGCGCGCTGGCGGCCGCCGAGATCATCTCGCATTTCGGCGCCCGCCCGCTGAAGGATCTGCGCCAGCTCGCCCGCGACAACGGCCTGCTCGACTGAGGCGCCGGCCCTTGGTCGAAGACCGGCCAGGATTGCTCCCGCATGAAGTGGAACCAATTATGAAATAGCTTGATAGTCGAGACCGGAGACGTTGAACATGGGCCAGCACGAGACCGCCCCGACCGGATTCGCTTTGGCCATGAAATTATTCATCATCGGATTGGCGACCCTTATTTCCATCGGCGTCAGAGCGCTGGAAGAGGACGAGGCGGAGCGTCAGGCGGACTGAGACGCGCCCGCGCGGAAGCCTCGCGGCCAGAGTTCAGCCGCCGCTCATGAGGTGCGAGCCGCTGTGCTGTAGACAGTCGGCGGCCTCGCTCGCCAAATATTCGACGCGGCGGGCGCCATCCGTCAGCGTATAGAACACGGCTTGCTCGACGAGAAAGAGCTCGAGCGTATTCTCGACGAACTGCCCGGCGTCGCGCGAGCTCGCGAACCAGCCGTAGAACAGCAGGTCTCTGCGCTTGTCGTGGATTTCTAATCGCCACATGAGATCTCGGCCGCCCTTGCTCAGCTCGGCGTCTATACGCCCTAGAATGCATCGGGATTTGCGGGTCTGGCGATAGGTAAGCCCCGCAACGGGAGGAGAAGGCCGAGAAACCTCAGCCCGGCGCGAACTCCAGGGTCAGCGTGGTGCCGGAGTCGCCGCCGGTGATGCGCAGAGGCCCGCCGAGCTGATTGGCGAAGGCCTGCATGATGGCCATGCCGAGCGAACGGGTCCGGGGTTTGGCGGCCGCCGCGGCGCTCATCCCCGGGCCGTCGTCCCGAATGAGCAGCCGGAGCCTTCCATCCCCCTGCTTGACCAGCGAAACCTCGAAGGATTGTCCAAGATGCTTGGAGAAGACGTGCTTTTCGGCGTTGATCGCCGCCTCGTTCACGAGCAGCGTCAGCGCGGTCATCTGGTTCAGCGACAGATTCGACCCCGGCTGAATTTCAAGCCTGATGCTGACCGGCGCATGGCCGAACACATCGGCCAGCACCTCCTGCAACAGCGGCTCGAGGCCATTCAGATAAGCGTCGCCGTCATGGAGGCGGCGGTGCAGCTGGGCCATGGCCCAGATGCGCTCCTCGGCCTCCTTGAGGACCTGCGCCGTTCTTTCGTCCGAAATTTCGCGATGGGCGTTTCTCAGCATCCCGAGGACGATCTGGTAGCTGTTGGCGACGCGGTGCTGCAATTCCCGAAAGAGATCTTCGTGCACCTGCCGCGCCTCTTCGAGCGAAGCGACCAATTCGCGCATCGCGGCGACGACCAGGATGATGAAGCCGCCCGCAAGCAGAAAGCCGACAAGCTCGACGATGTCGTTCTGCGAGCTGATCTGAAAGCTCTGGGTCGGCGCGGCGAGGAAATACCACGCGGCAAGGGTGGACAAGACAAGGACAAGAACGCCTTCGGCCCATCCGCAAATGAGCGCGGATGCGGCAATGGCCGGGAAGAAGGTGAGGAACTTCGCGTCGAGCCACGGCGAGAGCGCAAGGCGGGCGGCGAGACTGGCGGAGAATACCGCGAGGGCGCAAAGCCACGGCCGAACGCCGGAATGTTTCCGAGAGAGTTTGCCTAGCTGCGACGCAAAAGACATGCAGAGCCCCCGTGCACAAGCGTGAGGTTACTTCAGCAAGCTGGATTGGTCGCCTGTGGTTTTTCCGCGTTTTTTTCATTCGCTTGGCGTGACGCCCGGCGCGCGAAGTTGAGAGAGGGGCCGCCTCTTTTACGAGACGCCTCTTGGGCCAGATACAAGGCGGCCGCGACTCCTACCGCAGTTTTACCTGGATGGATGACAAGCACGCTGCGCCACATGGACTTCCCACAAACGAGAACGCTTGTTAGGCCCAGCGCCCAGTCATCATCAGTCTAAAACTTCGCAAGCTGGTTGCGGCAGGCGTATTCGCCTCGCGGACATAAAAAACGGGCAAGCCATGATGAAAGCTATGCTAAGATCCGGAGCAGCCGCGCTGCTGATTTGCTCATCCTCTGCTTCGGCCGAGCCTCAAAAGGCTGCGACATGGCCGCCGCCCAAGCTTCCGGCGCCGATCCCTGGGTCGCAATCCGGGGGAGGCTTGCTCGCCGGCGCCACCCGGGCCGCGCTCATCGCCGGTTGGAATGCTTTCACCTGCTCGGCAAGCCGGTCCTACGCCGCGGGCGGCGCCACCTATGTCTATGCGCTCAATACCGACGGCAGCTTTTTTTACTGGCTGCAGAACAACCCGCTGGTTGGGAATCAGACCGAGCTACAATTCGCCTGCCAGCATGGCGCCTATTCAGTCTACATCACCAATCCAACCACCGGGGCCTTCAACCAGGTGCAGGTGAACTACCGCTAGGGCGTTTTGCGCCGGCGAAAAGAAAACGCCCGGCCATAGGAGTTAGAGCCATGCGATCGGGACCGGAAAAGGCTCGAGAGCTTCCGATCCGCTCGCAGACAATACGCCCTGTGGTGCGGACGGCGGGACTCGAACCCGCATGGCCAAGGCCGAGGGATTTTAAGTCCCTTGCGTCTACCAATTTCGCCACGTCCGCGAGAGGCCGCCGGCGCGAAAGCGCGGCGGCCCTCGTCTTTTGCCTGAGCGGAACAAGCGACGCAAGTCCGCCGCGCCGAGGCGCCACGACGCGCCCATGTCGCGCGCCGGAGCCCCTCACCTTTTCGTCTTGGCGATCGGCGGCTGGAAGGTCAGGCCCGTGTCCCAGGGGAAATAAATCCAGGTGTCCTGGGACACTTCGGTAATGAAAGTATCGACCTGCGGCAGGCCCATCGGCTTTGCATAGACGGTGGCGAAATGCGCCTGCGGCAGCATTTCGCGCACGACGCGCGCCGTCGCGCCGGTGTCGACGAGATCGTCGATGATCAGCGCCTCGGCGCTCGGCCGCTCCAGAATGGTGGCCGAGAGCGGCTTCAACACCTCGATCTCGCTGCGCTCCGTCTCCTCGTGATAGCTCGCGACGCAAACCGTCTCGATGACGCGAATGCCCAGTTCGCGCGCGACGATGCCGGCCGGGATCAGCCCGCCGCGCGTCACCGCGACGATGGCCGAAAATCCGCCGACGCCCGCGAGCCGCCAGGCGAGCGCCCGCGCGTCGCGGTGGAAGGCGTCCCAGGAGACGGGAAAAATCTTGTCCGCCGCGCCGGCCATGGTCACTCTCCTAACCCGGCGCGCGTTCGCCGGCGATGGTCGCGATGAGCCCGCGCACCTCGTCGGCGGCCGCCCGCAGCCGCGTCGCGTCCTTGCAACGCAAAACGATCTGGTTCTTGACGCCGGCGCTGGAGAAGGACGGATAAGAGCCGATGCTCGCCTCCGGATAGCGCCCGGCGATCGCCGCAAGGTCGGCGGCGTAGCGCCCTTCGGGGATATTCCCGGCCTCGACCGTCTCCACCAGCACGCGCGCGCCGGTTGTCAGCCGGGGCGCGACGGCGTCCAGCATCGCCTGCATGATGATCGGCACGCCCGCCATGACGATCACATTGCCGATCATGAAGCCCGGCGCCTTGGAGATGCTGTTTTCCACGAGATCGGCGCCTTTCGGAATGCGCGCCATGCGGCGGCGGGCTTCGTTCAGATCTTCGGGCTTGATCCGCTCCAGCAACAGCGCGATGGCGCGCGGGTCCTCGTCGATCTCGACGCCGAAGGCGGCCGCCACCGCATCGGCCGTGATGTCGTCATGCGTCGGCCCGATGCCGCCGGTGGTGAAGACATAGGTATAGCGGGCGCGCAGCGCATTCACCGCCGCGACGATCTCCTCCTCGACATCCGGCACGACGCGCGCCTCGCGCAGCTCGACGCCGATGTCGGCGAGATATTTCGCGATGTAATTCGTATTCTTGTCATGCGTTCGGCCGGAGAGGATCTCGTCGCCAATGACGAGAACCGCCGCCGTGACCGTCTCTGCCGCAGCCATCCCGCTCTCCTGTTTCTCGCCATCATAACCGCACATTGCGCAGGCGGTAACTTTCCTCGCGCGGCGTGGGCGCGTAAAGGAGAGCCGTCCCCCGTAAAACGCCGTAAGGGTTTCGTCTTGGATCTTCTCTCCCGCCTGCTGCATCGCGACGGCCTGATGCTCGTCATCGACAAGCCCGCCGGCGCGCCCGTTCATCGCGGCCCCAAGGGCGGCGATTGTCTCGAAGCGCATTTCGACGCGCTGCGCTTCGGCCTGCCGCGGGCGCCGGCGCTGGCGCATCGGCTGGACAAGGACACCTCGGGCTGCCTGGTGCTCGGGCGTCACCGCAAGGCGTTGGAGCGGCTCGGCAATCTGTTCAAGAGCGGCAGGGTCCAAAAAACCTATTGGGCCGTGGTCGAAGGGGCGCCGGAGGGCGAGAGCGGCGAAATCGACCTTGCGCTCGGGCGGCTCGACGCCACCCGCGGCTGGTGGATGCAGGTCGATCCCTTGGGCCTGCCGGCGCGCACCTCCTGGCGGCTGCTCGGGCGCGGCCGCGACGCGCAAGGGCGCGACCTCGCCTTCATCGAATTCCAGCCGCACACCGGCCGCACGCATCAATTGCGCGTCCATGCCCAGGCGATGGGCTGGCCCATTCTCGGCGATCCGATCTATGGCCACGGCAAGCGGGCGGACGCGCCGCCGCTGCATCTCCATGCGCGCAAAATCGTCGTGCCGATGCAGGACAAGAAGGAGCCGGTCGTCGCAGAGGCGCCGGCCCCGGCGCATATGCGCGACGCGCTCCGAGCCTGCGGCTGGCCGGGCGACGCCGCCTGAGCGCGGCGCGCACGGGGCTTGGCGCGCCCCCGATTGCCAAACCGACCCCGAGCGGCCAACATAGTCTATGGGATAGGAAGGAGGCAGTCGTGGCGCCGCAGGTTCTGCTTCGGCCGCAAGACGCAGGTCAATCGCACATGGAGGCGCGTGCGCGTCTCTATGATCTCGCCGATATGGCGCTCGCCGCCGCCCGCCGCGCCGGCGCGGCTTACGCCGATATGCGGCTCGGCGAAACCCGACGGGAATTCGTCAAGGCGCGCGAAGACCGGCTCGAAACCTTCGACGAGCGCTCCAATCTCGGCTTTGGCCTGCGGGTGCTGCTCGACGGCTGTTGGGGCTTTTACGGCGCCCGCCGGCTCGACGCCGAGACCGTGCTTGAAGCAGTCGAGCGCGCGCTCGCCAACGCCCGCGCCGTGCGGCCGATCCAGGCGCGCCCGATCGTCGTCGAGGATCTGCCGGTCGTCGAAACCGCATGGGCGATGCCGATGGGCGTCGATCCCTTCGCGGTTCCGCCCGGCGCCAAGGCCGACTTCCTGCTCGGCGTCGCCGCCGCGGCGCGCGACGCCGGCGCCGATTTTTGCACGGCCACTCTCTCCGCCGCGCGCGAAGAACGCCTCTTTGCGAACAGCGCCGGCAGCCGCATCTTTCAGACGCGCACCCGCGTGCATCCGCAATTCGACGTCACCGCCATCGACAAGGCGCGCGGCCGCTATGCGACGCGCGAGAGCCTCGTCCCCGGCCGCGGCGCCGGCTGGGACTCTGTTTTGAGCTGCGGCCTGGTCGAGGAGGCGGCGCGAGCCGCGCAGGAGGCGCGGCGCAAGCTGCATGCAAAGCCCGTGACGCCCGGCCCGCGCGATGTGGTGATCGACCCGACGAATCTTTGGCTCACCATTCACGAGACCATCGGCCATTCCACCGAACTGGACCGGGCGCTCGGTTGGGAGGCGAATTTCGCCGGCACCTCTTTCGTGAAGCCGCATATGCTGGACAGGCTCCAGTTCGGCTCGGAGCTGATGACGATCGTCGCGGACCGCTCGCAGCCGGGCGGCCTCTCGACCATTGGTTTCGACGATGACGGCGCGCCCGCCCAAGCGGCCGAGTTCCGCATCATCGAGAAGGGAACCTTCCGCAATTTCCAGATGGCGCTCGGCCAGGCGCATCTCATCGGCCTGCCGCAGTCCAACGGCTGCGCCTATGCCGACAGCCCGTCGAGCTTCCCGATCCAGCGCATGCCGAACATTTCCCTGGCGCCGAACGAAAATCGCTGCTCGCTCGCCGATCTCATCGGCGGCGTCGAGGACGGGCTCTATGTCGTCGGCGCCGGAAGCTGGAGCATCGACCAGCAGCGCG
This sequence comes from Beijerinckiaceae bacterium, assembly GCA_033853615.1. Taxonomy (GTDB): domain Bacteria; phylum Pseudomonadota; class Alphaproteobacteria; order Rhizobiales; family Beijerinckiaceae; genus Methylosinus. Next base: position 42,801 of record JAWOLK010000090.1, read on the forward strand.
ACAATTTTCAGTTCGGCGGCCAGCTCTTCTACGAGATCAAGAACGGCGCGCTGGGCGAGATGGTGCGGGACGCCGCCTATCAGGGCCGCACCCTGCCCTTCTGGAATGCGCTCGACGGGCTCGGCGATAAGACGACCTATCATCTCGCCGGCACTTTCGGCTGCGGCAAGGCAGAGCCGGTGCAGGTCGCCCCCGTCTCGCATGGCGCGCCGGCGGCGCGGTTTCGCGGCGTGACGATCCTCAACACCGCGCGGGGCGAGGTCTGAATGTTTCTCTCCGCCGATGAGGTCAAGGCCGTCACCGACCGCCTGCTTGCGCGCTGCGCGGCCGACGCCTGCGAAATTCATATCAGTGGCGGCGAGGAGCAGAGCCTGCGTTTTGCCCGCGCGAGCGCCACCACCAATATGACGACCGCCGAGGTCACGCTGCGCATTTCCGCCCATGTCGGCGGGCGCGTCGGCACGGTCACGACCTCGGCGCTCGAGCCCGCGGCGCTCGCCGCCGCGCTGGCGCGCGCGGAAGAAATCGCCCGCATGTTGCCGGTCGACCCGGAATATGTCGCGCCGCTCGGGCCGCAGGACTACGCCCTCTCGAACCGCTATGACGAGTCGACCGGCCGGCTCGCGCTCGAGGCGCTGGCGCAGGCCGCCGCAACGATCATCGCCGAGGGCGGGCGGCGCGGCGTCGACACTTTCGGCTGCGCGTCGAGCGGCCGGCGGTTCGAGGCGCTGGCGACCAGCAACGGCCTCTTCGCCTATGACCGGCGCAGCGAGATCGAACTCTCCACCACGGCGCGCAACCGCGCCGACGACTGGTCCGGCTGGGCCGGCGGCAGCGAGCACCGCGCCGACCGCCTCGATGTCGGCGAACTGGCGCGCCGCGCCTGCGACAAGGCCGCCTATCAACAGGCGCCCGTCGATCTGGAGCCGGGGCGCTACACGGTGATCTTCGAGCCGGCGGCGGCTTCGGAGCTTGCCCGCTGGGTGTTGAACAGTCTGGATTCCCGCGCCGCCGAAGAGGGCCGCAGCTTCTTCTCGAAGAAGGACGGCGGCGTGAAACAGGGCGAGCGGCTCTTTTCCGAAAGCTTCACGCTGCGCTCGGGGCCGGACGATCCGCTGTCGCCGGAGGGCGCGATCGGCTGGGAGGGCGTGCCGCACCGCCCGCGCGTCTGGATCGAGAAGGGCGTCGTGCAAACCTTCTACCGCTCGCGCGCCTATGCGCAGCGCACCGGCGCCGAGGCCGTGCCGCATCCGCGCAGCTTCACCATGGCGGGCGGCGGCTTGAGCGTCGATGAGATGGTTGCGGGCGTGAAGCGCGGCGTGCTGGTCACGCGGCTCTGGTATACGAATATGGTCGATCCGCGCAGTCTGCTGCTCACGGGCCTGACCCGCGACGGCAATTTCCTGATCGAAGACGGCCGCATCGTCGCCCCGGCGCGCAATCTGCGCTTCAACGAGCCGCTCGGGGAAATGTTCTCGCGCATCCTGGCGCTCGGCGCGCCGCAGCGCTGCTGGCGGCCGCTCGGCGCGGGCGGCGTCGCCGCGGCACCGCCGATGATGGTCGAGGGGTTTACGTTTTCGTCGAAATCGAGCGGGGTGTGAGCCGGCTGCGCCACAGGCGCGCGGTCCGGTTCCCCCGTCATTGCGAGCGCAGCGAAGCAATCCAGGGGCCGCCCCAGGCTCTCCATTGCTTCGTCGCTTCCTCGCAATGACGGCCGCCCCTTTACCCTCACGCCGCCATCGAAATTTCCGTCTCCAGCGCGTTGAGATCGACCGGCGGCGGAAGGCGCGGCGGGTCCAGTCGCGCCGCGAGCAGCGGCCGCGCGGCGCGCGCCTCCTCCAGCGCCGCCTCGACCTCGAAGCGCCGCAGCAAGGCGATCAGCCGGTCGAGCGCGGCGTCCTCGGCCGCAATGCAGGCGTCCAGAACATGCTGCACCATCGCCAGCGACAGCCGTCCGGCGCGGCGCCGGTCTGCGTGACAGACCAGGGCGTCGAGCGCGGCGCGAAAGACCGGAAGCAGATGCGGCGGCAATCCCGCCTTGGCGTAGAGCGCGGCGAAGCCGGCGCCGCGATAGTCCCGCACATGGCCGGCGACGCGCTCGGCCCGCTGCCCGGATAACTCAGCGAGCGCCGCCTCGAAGAAGTCGCGGCCGCCGCTGAGCAGCGCGCGCAGCAGCAGGCTCGTGGTCAGGCGCCCGGCCTCGCGCAGCTCGGCGACGAGGTCGCCGACTTCGCCGCGCTCGGCGTCGGTGACGATTTCGACATTGGCGCGGTCGCGCGTCTCCTGGGCGAGCCGCGCGGCGCGTTCGGGCGAGAGCCAGGCGCAGTCGACCACGAAGGCGGTGAGCGCCGCCGCCGTCGCGTCGACCAGCCGGCTGCGAATCGTCGGCGGCAGAAAGGGGCGCGCCAGCAGCGCCTCGCGCAATTCCCCGTCGCCGTCGAAACGCTCGAGCATCCGGCGCATCGAAAATTCCGGCAGCTCAGCGCCGGCGTTCACGGCGAGCGCGACCGCCGCCTCGCGCGCGCCGATTTCCGCCAGCGCCGCGGCGAGGCCGGCCGGCACATAAGCGCGCAGCGCAATCGCCGTCTGGGCGAAGGCGTCGCCGATTGCGGCGCAATCGATCAACTGCGCTTCCGACAGCAGCGGCGAGAGCGACAGCACCGGCGCGGCGACATCCGCCTGGTCATTGGCCAAAGCGGCGACGATGGCGCGCGGCGCATCGGCCGCCCCGGCGAAATTCTCGGAGAGCGCGCGCCGCACCAGCGGCGATCGGTCGTCGAGCAGCGTGGCGAGCGCCAGCTCCATCTCGCGCCGCGTCGGGCCGTCGATATCGCTGTAGAGATAGGCGCGGGCGAGAGCCCCCGCGCCCTCCGCCCGTTGCGCCGGGGAGGCCGCTTGCGCCCATTGCAAAAAGTCACGTACGATCATCGGCGCGGCTCTCTCGATACGCTGAGTTTGTTCTGCTCCAAGATTTCCAGAACATGGTAAACCCAGCCTTAAGATGTGGCGGTTCGCATTGAAAGAAAACGCCTGTTGCGCGCCTGCCTGACGCTCTGCGCAGCCCGCGCTCCCGATTTCGACCGCGCCGCCGCGAGCGGCGCAGATGCGTTGTTGCTCGATCTGCGCGGTTCCGACCGGGCCCGGGCGCGGCTTTGGGCGGCGCAGATTCTGCTGCGGGCGCGCGAGCTTGCCGCGCCGCCCGCCTATCTGCGCTGCGGACCGGTCGAGAGCCCGGAGATCGCGGCGGATCTCGCCGCTCTGCTGCCGGCCGCGCCGGCCGGGATTTTCCTGGAGCGCGCCGAAAGCGGGGCGAGCGTGCAGCATCTTTCCGCCAAGCTCGCCGTCGCCGAGGCGGAAGCGGGGCTCGCCGACGGCCAGACGAAGATCGTCGGTCTCGCCGCGCAGACGCCGGCCGGCGTCTTCAAGCTCGAAACTTTCGCCGGCTGCTCGCCCCGGCTCGCCGGCCTCGCCTTCGAGCCCGGGCCGCTCGCCGCAGCGCTTGGCGTCGGCGCCGACGCGCCGCCCATTGCGCTCGCCCGCTCGCTGCTCGTTTTGGCGGCGCGAGCCGCCGGCGTCCCGGCGATCGAAGGCGCGGAGGCCGACAGGGCCGCGCTGGCGGCCGCCTGCGCCCGCGCCCGCGCCGAGGGTTTTTCCGGCAAGCTCGCCGCAAATCCGGCGGAAATCGGCGTCATCGCCGCGACCTTCGCCGGCGCCATCGACAAAAGGCCATGATCGGCGGCATATCTCTTCCCGATGATCCGCCTTCTCCCCAAGCTGTTGCTCGCCGTCGCTCTTTGTAGCGCTGAAGCCTTCGCTGAGACCCCGCCGCACGCCCATGCGCCGAAACCGGCGCCGGCGCCGGCCGCGGCCCCCGCGCCGACGCCCGTCCAGGACCAGAGCGGCGAGCTGCGGACGCTGAAGCTCACCGCGGCGCTGTCGGCGGCCGATGTGCAGGGCGTGAAATCCGGCCTGGTCTGGCGCGTCTTCGAGGAGCGCGCCGACGCCAATGGCGCGCATAAGCTCGTCGCCCAATCATCCGATCATGCGCCGAGCTTCACGCTGCCGGACGGCGCCTATATCGTTCATGCGGCCTATGGCCTCGCCGGCGTGACGCGGCGCGTCGTGCTCGACGGGCGCGCGGCCTCGGAGCGGGTGACGCTCAACGCCGGAGGGCTGAAACTTATCGATCTGCTCGGCGACGCGCGCATCCCCCCGCAGCGCCTGTCGATCGCGATCTACGTGCCGGAGCGCGGCAATTCGGAAGCGAAACTCGTTTTGACCAACGCCAAGGGCGGCGAAGCGATCGCCCTGCCGGAGGGGGTCTATCACGTCGTTTCGACGCTGCTCGACACGACGCAGGGCGCGCAAGGCGGGACCAACGCCACCAACTCGGTGGTGACTGCGGATTTGCGCGTGCCGGCCGGCAAGCTGATCGAGGCGACCCTGCGCCACCGCGCCGCCACCATGACGCTGAAACTGGTGAAAGCCCCGGGCGGCGAGGCGCTCGCCAACACCAATTTCTCGGTGCTGACGCCCGGCGGCGACGTGATTCGCGAATTGATCGGCGCCTTTCCCTCGCTGGTCCTGGCCGAGGGCGAATATGTCGCCATCGCCCGTCACGACGGAAAGACTTTTCAGAGCACTTTCAAAGTGCAATCGACGCAGGACCGCGACGTGGAGATCGTCGCCGAGCAGGCGCCGGCCCAGCAGGAGCCCGCCGCCCAGTGACGCGGCGCGCCGCCGGCGCCAAGAAGCGGAGCCGTCCCCAACCCCGCCCTTTGCCGTATCAGCGGATCGAGAAGGGCACGATCACATCCATCGAGATCAGGCCCTGGGACTTCTTCATCGCGCCGGGGCTCGAACCGAAGAAGGGCGCGACGCCGTTCACCGCGGTGTCCCAACGCAGTTCCGGCCGCAGGATCACGCCGGTGATATAGGGCATTTTCGGCAGCTCCGGGGTGATCGTCGTGCCGAGCGTCAGCGCCAGATAGCTCGTCCCTTGCCCGGCCGGACGACCTATGGTCGTGCTCCAATAGCCATGCGCATAGTTCACCGCGTCGACGTAGCCGGGATAGGCGGCGACGAAGAAATTCTTGTTGTCGCGGAAGAACTCGATGCGGCCGTTGATTTTGAAGACGTCGTTGAGCTTGTAGGAGACCGTCTGCGCAACGCCATAGGCGTCGGCGCCCTGCGGGCGTTGCGGCAGGCCTGAAAAATTCGTGCCATAGGCGGCGTCGAGCGCAGACAGCGTGGTCGCCGGCAGGCCGGTGACCGAAATCGGATTCCACCCCGACTCGCGATAATAGGCGAGGTCGGTGATGAAGGTGAGATTTTCGGTCGGTTTCCAGGTCGCCGTGAGGTTGTTGTAGAACCGCCACGTCGTGGTCGGGTTGCAGGCGCAGGCCGCCGGCACGCCGCCGACGACGCCATAGGGCCAGCCGACCCCGAGCGGATCGAGCTGCTTGGCGTTTTCCGGTCCCGAATGGCTGAAGCCGAGAATGGTGAGCTTGCCGTCGAAGAAGTTGAGGCCGAAGCCGCCATAGGCCGACGGCGAGTTCTGATTGTCGCCCGCCCAGCCGATGCTGGTGTTCAGGCCGGTGGTCACGCCGGCGTAGACGTCGAGCCACTCATTGACGTGGGTGGTCGTCATGACGCCGGTGTGCTGGAAGGGCCCGAAGTTGAAGATGTATTCGTGCGTGTAGAAGAGATTGTCCTTGGCCGGGATCACTTCCGAGCCATTGTAGGTTACGAATTGCCCGATCTTCACGTCCATGCCGCCCTGGGTGAGGATCGGCAGATGGAACAGCGCATTGGCCTCCAGGATCGTGATCTGGTTGAGGCCCTTCATCGCATAATCGAGCTGGCCATAGTAATGGGCGTAGCGCGCATCGGCTCCAATGAACGTCTGGAACTTGAAGCCATAGTCGAATCCGGTCGCCTTCGGGTCGAGCGGACGTTGGATCGTGAGCAGCGCCTGGTTCAGGACCGGCATATTGGCGCGGTCGGTGAAGAGGTGGCCCCAGTTGATGTTGTTGTAAGGATTCCCCGGATTGACCGAAACGCCCGCGTCGACAAAGCCGTCGATCGTCAGCGTGTCAAGCCACATCGGCGGCGGCTCGGGGGCCTTTTTTGCCCCCTTCGCCTCGGGGTGATCGGCGAAAGCCGCGCCAGCGCAGAGCGCCGCCGCCGCCACGCCGATGGGAAACGACCATTTCATGCGGGAACTCCGAATCCGAAAATCTTTATCCCAATGAGTTTCAATCTTGTGGGTCCATATGGGCAAGTCCGAGAGACGGGCATGGCGCCTAGCGCTTAGGCAAAATCTCCCGCCGCGTATTTTTTGTTCTGGCCTGTTGCAAGAATACCACGAGAATTTCCTCCACTGGCCCACGCCAAATCGGCCGATAGCTATTACCGTAAAGCCGCCGTCGGGCGTAGCGCCAGCCGCTTCCCCCGGCAATCGGACCGGGGGCGCGCGCCGCCCGACAGGAGGACAGATCCATGGACACCGGCGAGGATACGCATACGGCGCCCGATTTCGCGCAAGGTTACGATCCTTCGACGCTGGCGGACGGCGCGATGCTGGCCGGCTCCGTCGCCGGCGCGGCGGCGCTGCTGATCCGGCGCGGCTCCGAGTTCTTCATCATCGGCGGCGAGTGCACCCATTATCATGGGCCGCTCGGCGAAGGGACGCTGGTCGGCGACACTGTCTATTGCCCCTGGCACCACGCCTGTTTCGACATTCGCAGCGGCCGGGCGACGCGCGCCCCGGCGCTCGATCCCGTGCCGGCCTGGCGGGTCGAATGGGTCGGCGCCAGGCTTTTCGCACGCGAGCGGATCGAGCCGGCGCCTCTCCCCGGCCCCGGACCCGGGGCGCCCGGCCGCATCGTCATCATCGGCGCGGGCGCCGCCGGCCTCGCCGCCGCCAAGATGCTGCGCGACGAGGGTTTTGCCGGCGAGCTGATCATGATCGGCGCCGATCCCGAGCCGCCCTACGACCGCCCAAATCTCTCGAAGGATTATCTCGCCGGCTCGGCGCCGCCGGAATGGCTGCCGCTGCGCGCGCCGGATTACTACGCCGACAACAGCATCGACCTGCGCTGCGGCCGCCGCGCCCAGACGCTCGACCCGACCGCCCGCCGGGTGACGCTCGACGACGGGACGACGCTGTCCTACGACGCGCTGCTGCTCGCCACCGGGGCCGATCCGATCCGCCTCGACGGCCCCGGCATGGATCTGCCGCATGTCCGTTACCTGCGCACGCTCGCCGACAGCGAAGCGCTGATCGCCGCCTCCGCCCATGCGAAGCGCGCGGTGGTGATCGGCGCAAGCTTCATCGGCCTGGAGGTCGCGGCCTCCTTGCGCGCGCGCAACATCGAGGTTCATGTCGTCGCGCCGGAAACCGTGCCGATGGAGCGGGTGCTCGGCCCTGAGATCGGCCGCTTCGTCCAGGCGCTGCACGAGCAGCACGGCGTTGTCTTCCACCTCGGCGACACGGTCGCGGCGGTGACGCCGACGCAGGCGACGCTGAAGAGCGGCGCGACGATTGACGCCGACCTCATCGTGGTCGGGGTCGGCGTGCGGCCGGCGCTGGCGCTCGCCCAGCAGGCGGGCCTCGCGCAGGATCGCGGCCTGCTGGTCGACGCCTTTCTCGAAACGAGCGCGCCGGGCGTCTTCGCCGCCGGCGACATCGCCCGCTGGCCCGATCCGCTCTCCGGCGAGAACATCCGGGTCGAACATTGGGCGCTCGCCGAACGGCAGGGGCAGACCGCGGCCCGCAACATGCTCGGCCGCAAGGAGCGTTTCGAAGTCGCTCCCTTCTTCTGGAGCCAGCATTACGACGTGACCATCTCCTATGTCGGCCACGCCCCCGGCTGGGACCGCACGGAAATCTCCGGCAAGCCGGAGACCAGCGATTGCGCCGTCGCCTACTTCAAGAACGGCCGCAAACTCGCCGTGGCGACGATCGGCCGCGACCGCGCGAGTCTCGCGGCCGACGTGGAGTTGGAGACGCAGGCGCAGACGGATTAGCCGGGGCGGCTCACCCGCCGCGTCGCCTTTGGCGCGGCGCCGCGCCGCTCACGGCGGGGCGCCGTCATCGCGAGCGAAGCGAAGCGATCCAGGGCCATGGGGCGGCCCCTCGGTTGCTTCGTCCCGCTCCTCGCAAGACGGCAGCGCCTCAGCAAAAAGGGCCTCCCCCGCCAGCGGGAGGCCCTTTTTTTATCCTTGCCAGTCGCGTTTTCTTGTCGCCGAACCGGTTCCCACTTCGGTGGCAACGCTCTAGTCGAAGCGCCCCGAGGCGTGGACCAGCATGGTGTAGACCTTGCCGGCGTCGCCGGTCAGCAACTCCAGCGACCGCGCCCCGTCCCGATCGGTGCGGCTCGTTTCGACCAGCAACTCCTCGAAATTATGGACATATTGGTCCAGGGTCGCGCGGAAATTCGTATCGGCGCGATAGCGGCGGCGAATCTCCTCATAGGTCTGGCGTCCCTGCGCCGAATAGAGCCGGCGGTTGAAGAGCTGGTCACGCTCGCCGCGCTGGAAGCGCCGCCACAGATCGGTGACGGCCGCGCCATCGACCATGCGGGCGATTTCCAGCGTGAGGCTGTCCAGCGGGTTCGGGCGGCCCGGACGGGCGGCCTCGCCACGCGGCGCGGCGGGCGCCTCCTCGCCCGAGGCGCGGGCGAGAATGTCGCTCAGCCAGCCGCCCTGGCCAGCAGGCCGCGGTTCGCTGCGCGCCGGCTCCGGCCGCGCGGCGGGCGCGGGCCGCGGCGCGGGCG
>JAWOLK010000091.1:0-2831 GCA_033853615.1 Beijerinckiaceae bacterium
TTCCGCGCAAAGAATCTGAGTTCGCCAAAGAGGCGGACTCGGCAGGCAGCGTCATTGCGAGGAGCGCGAGCTGCGACGCAATCCAGGGACCGGCTCTGGATAGCGTCGCTTAGTTCGCGTTTGGCGAGCGCATCAATGTAGCCCGCGATCACCGCGCGGCGTCGCTGCGAGGAGCGTAAGCTCCGAAGCAATCCAGGGCCCGGCCCCGGCTCTGGATCGCGTCGCTTCGCTCGCGATGGCGACGGTCCACTAGAGCCTTTTCCGGTCCGATTGCATCGGCCCGGGGGGCTCTAGCTCTTTTCTTTTGAGCGTTTTCTTGATCCCGAACCGGTTCCCACTTCGGCGGAAAACGCTCTAGCGCCGGCTCGACTCCGCCAATTGTTTGTGCAGCCGCACCATGAAAGCCGTGCCGAACAGCGGCGTCAGCAGATTGAGCCCCGGCACGGCGACGAAGGCGGCGATCAGCAGACCCGCGACGAAGAGCTGCGGCGCAAAGCGGCGGCGCATGTCGTCCGCCTCCGCCATGGAATGAAAGCGCGTCGCAGCAAGGGCGAAATATTCGCGGCCGAAGAGATAGCCATTGACCAGCATGAAGGCGACGGCGTTGACTCCCGGCACCAGCAGCAGCAGCAGCGCGATCAGATTGGCGGCCGCCGACACGAGCGCGAATCGCAGCGACATCGCGACCGCCTGCGCGACCGGGACCGGCCGGCCGACTTTCCCCGGCGGGTAGATCTGGCGCTCGACGATCTCCGCGAGGTCGTCGAGAAAAAAGCCGGCGACCAGCAGCGACACAGGGCCGATCAAAAAGGCGAGGAAGATGAACAGCCCCGCGCCGGTGGCGTAGGCCAGCATCGTCTGCAGCCACGAATGATCGACCGTCACATAAGAAAGGGCGAGCTTGTCGAGGCCCGCCCAGGCCAGCGCGAGCAACAGCAGCGTCAGGCCGATGCTCTTCAACAGCACATTGCGAAAGGGGGGCGTCAGAATCTGCCGCAGAGCGGCGACGGCGGCTTCCAACATCACGGCCTCATTTTGATTATCGGTAGAGCCAGGCGTTGCGCTCCAACATGCCGGCGCCGCCCAGCGTCTTGATGGCGAGATCGCGCGCGAGCGCCAGCGGCCCGCGAAAATGAAAATAGACGCCCTGTCGCCGCGATCCGCGCTGCACCTGCGCCGCGCGGGCCGTGCGCGTTTTCTCATAAGCGGCGATGGCGACCGCAGGCGGCAGGCTCGATTCGAAAGCGGCGCCGAGCGCGGCGGCGTCTTCGATCGCCTGGGCCGCGCCCTGGGCGAGGAAGGGAACCATCGGATGCGCGGCGTCGCCGAGCAGCGTCACGGCGCCGCGGCTCCAATTCTTCAATGGCGGACGCAGCAGCAACGGCCAGCGCCGCCACTCCGGCGCCGCCTCGATCAGCGCGCGCAGCTCCGCGCTCCAGCCGCGCCAGCCGATGGCGCGCGCAAGCTCCGCGCCCGTAAGCGTTTGCGGGCTGTCCGGCGGACTCTCGACGATCACCACCGCACTGACGATCGAGGCGTCGCGCAGCGGATAATGAACCACATGGGCCCGCGGCCCGAGCCAGAGATTGGTTTCGCGCGCGAGAAAAGCGGGCGGGACGGCGGCCGCCGGCAGAATCGCCCGCCAGGCTGTATGTCCGCAAAAGGCCGGCGCGTCCTTCTTGTCGCGAAACAGCGTCGCGCGCACGGCCGAGCGAACCCCGTCGGCGCCAATCAGCGCCCGCGCCTCTATGTCCTCCGGACCTCTCTCGGCATGCAGCCGGATATGGACCGCCCCCGCCTCTTCCTCGAAATCGCCGACGCGGACGCCGGTGCGGATCGCGATTCGGCCATCGGCGCGGGCCGCCTCCAGCAGCAGGCCTTGCAGATCGGCGCGGTGGAAGACGCGGAAGGGGGCGCCCCAGCGGTCGCGGGCGTTTGAGAGCGGCAGGCGGGCCAGGACGGCGCCGCCGGCGCTGCGGATATTGATCGCCTGCGGCTCTAAAGCGAATCGGTCGAGCGCCGGCCCGAGGCCGAGATTTTGCAGGATGCGGCCCGCGTTGGGCGCAATCTGCAGCCCCGCGCCGACTTCGGCGATTTCCGGGGCGCGCTCATAGAGCGCAACCCCCTGCCCTGTCCGGGCGAGAGATAAAGCCGCGGTCAGACCGCCTATGCCGGCGCCGGCGACGGCGATCGGCGCGCGGGCGTCGGACAGGCTCATGGGCGTCAGAGCGGCTCGGCGACCGGGCTTTCATTATAGACGCATTCGGCCGGGTCGGCGCCGCCATGCAGCGCGGCGTCGTAGACGTAATGCGTCGAGCAATAGGGGCAGATGGCTTCCGTGCCGGAACCCATGTCGATGAAGACATGCGGATGATCCATCGGCGGCAGCGCCCCAATGCACATGAACTCCTTGGCGCCGACGCGGACGGTCTTGACGCCGGGCTGGTTGTGGTAGTGGGGCGTGGAATGTTCGGCCATGGCTCGCTGTCACCGTTGGCGCCGACGTGCGGCGTGTTCCGTGTTCCTATATTGCAGCGCGTCGCGGTTGGATAGGGGGAAGGCGTTCAGTAGCGATAGCGCCGCTGGGCGATCATGAGGATGTCGTCCTGAACGCGATAGACGAGCCGGCGCTCGCGGTCGATCCGCCGCGACCGCCAGACAGACAGAGAGCCCCGCAGCGACGCTTTGGATCATTCGCCTGCCAGTAGGGATAATCCTCCCACGCCTGCCCGTTACTCCTCCATCTTCAGCGCCGCGATGAACGCCTCCTGCGGGATCTCGACGCGGCCGAACTGGCGCATCTTCTTCTTGCCTTCCTTCTGCTTCTCGAG
>JAWOLK010000092.1:0-34560 GCA_033853615.1 Beijerinckiaceae bacterium
CCGGCGCCTTCGAGGTCGACGACGGCCCGGTCTGGGCGCTCGAGGTCTATTTCGCCGAGGCGCCCGACGAGGACCAAATCCGCGCGCTGATCGAGGCGGTCAGCGACGCCGAGACCGCCGCCCGCGCGGAGTTTTCCGAGATCGCCAAGGAAGACTGGGTGCTAAAATCGCTCGCCGGGCTGGAGCCGGTTCGCGCCGGCCGCGTGCTGGTGCACGGCGGGCACGACCGCGACCGTATCCGGGCAAACGACGTCGGCGTCGAGATCGAGGCGGCGCTCGCCTTCGGCACCGGCCATCACGGCACGACGCTCGGCTGTTTGCTCGCCCTCTCCCGCATCGCCCGGCGCAGGCGCCCGCGCCGCATCGCCGATGTCGGCACCGGCACCGGCGTGCTCGCGATTGCGGCGGCGCGGCTTTTCAACATGCCGGTCGCCTGCGGCGATATCGACCCGGTTTCCGTAGAGACAGCGCGCGCAAATGCGCTGCTGAACCATGCGGGGGCCTATGTGCGTCCCGTCGTCGCCGTGGGCCTGCGGCACGCCGATTTCGCCGGAAAATACGACCTGATTTTTGCGAATATTCTCGCCAAGCCGCTGCGACTGCTCGCGCCGAGCATCGCGCGGGCGGCGGCGCCGGACGCCGAGCTGGTGCTCTCGGGACTGCTCGGGCGCGATGTCGCCGGGGTGCTCGCGGCTTATCGCGCGCAGGGTTTTTATCTTTGCGAGCGCGGCGACATAGACGGCTGGGCGACGCTGGTGCTGCGCCGCGGCGGCGCGGCAGGACCGCGCGCTTCCGGGCGCGCATCTTAGGATGGGCAGCGCGTCCGAAGGCGCGTGGTCCGGAAGCTGCGTGAGCCATTGCCATTGCCGCAACCCGCGCGGCGGACTAGCCTCAAGCCATGTTCGAAGCAAAATTCCAGTCCTTCGCGGATGATTCGGTCGGCGGCGACAGCGCCGCCCGCATCGCGGCTCTGCGGGAAAAACTCGCAGGGCAGAAACTCGACGGCTTTCTCGTCCCGCGCGCCGATGCGCATCAGAACGAATATGTGCCGAAATGCGCCGAGCGCCTCGCCTGGCTCACCGGCTTCACCGGTTCGGCCGGGTTCGCCGTCGTGTTGGCGCAGGAGGCGGCGATCTTTGTCGATGGCCGCTACGTGCTGCAAGTGCGTCACGAGATCGACGAGAAGCTGATCGCGCCGCTCGATATTTTCGAGACGCCGCCGTCGCGCTGGCTCTGCGAGCACGCGGCAGAGGGCGCGCGCATCGGCTATGACCCCTGGGTGCATACGCCGGGACAGATCGAGCGCTTCGCCAAGGCCTGCGAGGGCAAGCGGATCGAATTCGTCGCGGTTGCGGACAATCCGATCGACGCCTTGTGGGCCGACCGCCCGGCTGCGCCGCTCGGCGCCCTGTCGCTGCATCCGCCGCGCTACGCCGGCGAGGCGGCGAAAGCGAAAATCGCCCGCATCCGCAAATCGCTCGGCGACGCCGATGCGCTGCTGATTTCCGACCCGCATTCCATCGCCTGGATTTTCAACATTCGCGGCGCCGATGTGGCGCATACGCCGATCCCGCTCGCCTTCGCGCTGCTGCCGAAGGACGACGTTCCTCGGCTCTATGTGGAGCCGGAGAAAGTCTCGGCGAAAACCGGCGCGGCGCTCGCAAAATTCCTGGAGCTGCGCGCGCCCTCAATGCTTGCTGGCGACCTCGCCGCGGCGGGGAAGAAGGGCGAAACGCTCCTCGTCGATCAGGCGACGGCTCCGGTAAAACTCGTCGACGATTTCCGCGCCGCCGGCGGCAAGCCGCGCCTCGGCGACGATCCGATCGCGCTGCCGAAGGCGATCAAGAATGAGACCGAGCTGGAGGGCGCCCGCGCCGCGCATATCCGCGACGGCGCGGCGCTCGTCTCCTTCCTCGCCTGGTTCGCCGAAGAGGCGCCGAAGGGTCGGCTCACCGAGATCGACGCCGCGCAAGCGCTCGAAACATTCCGCCGCGACACCGGCGAGCTGCGCGACATTTCCTTCCCGACGATTTCCGCCTTCGGCGAACATGCGGCGATCCCGCATTATCGCGTGACCGAAAAGAGCAATCTGAAAATCGGGCGCGGCGTCTATCTCGTCGATTCCGGCGCGCAATATCTCGACGGCACCACCGATGTGACGCGCACTGTCGTCGTCGGGCGGGCGTCAAAACAATTGCGCGACCATTTCACCCGCGTGCTGAAGGGCCATATCGCCATCGCCCGCGCGGTGTTTCCGAAGGGCGTCTCCGGCGCGCAGCTCGACACGCTCGCCCGTCAGTTTTTATGGGAGGGGGGTCTCGATTTCGACCATGGCACGGGCCATGGCGTCGGCTCCTATCTTTCGGTGCATGAGGGGCCGCAGCGCATTTCGAAAGCCGGGGCCGCCGTCCTTGAGCCGGGGATGATTCTCTCCAACGAGCCCGGCTATTACCGGGCCGGCGAATATGGGATCAGGCTGGAGAATCTCGTCATCGTTGAAGAGCGGGAAATCTCCGGCGCCGAGCGCGAGATGCGCGGCTTCGAGACCATCACCCTCGCGCCCTTCGATCTCGCCTGCATCGAGCCGGCGCTGATGAGCGAGGAAGAAATCGCCTGGCTCGACGCCTATCACGCAGAGGTGCGCAAGACGCTCTCGCCGCTCGTCGACGCCAAGACCCGCAAATGGCTGCGCGAGGCGACGCGGAAATTGGGGTAAGCGGGCGCCCTTGCGCCGCGCATCGCCGCCGGTCTCCCGTCAGCGCGCCCGGGGTCACAGGGTTCCGGGAACGTCTTTGCGAGCCGAAGGCGAAGCAATCCAGCGGCCGCCCCCCGGCTCTGGATCGCTTCGCTGCGCTCGCGATGACGGCGGCCCAATCTCCCGTCGCTGCCGTCGCCAGGGCCGCGCCCCCCGCCCCCGTCGACGCATCCGGGTCAGAGGGTTTCGGGAACGTCATTGCGAGCCGAAGGCGAAGCAATCCAGGGGCCGCCCCCCGACTCTGGATCGCTTCGCTGCGCACGCGATGACGGCGGCCGTGTCTCCCCTTGCGCTTCTTCAGGCGCCGGCATCCCGCCCGTCCCCGTCGACGCGTCCGGGTCAGAGGGTTTGGGTACGTCATTGCGAGCCGAAGGCGAAGCAATCCAGCGGCCGCCCCCGGCTCTGGATCGCTTCGCTGCGCTCGCGATGACGGCGGCGCGCCCGGGGAAGGTCAGGCGCCGGCCTCGCGCCCGTCTCCCAGCGCGTCCGGGGTCAGATAGCGCTCCAGCGCGCTAGGGCGGCGGCGGCGTCTCGCCTCCGCGTCGCCGTAATAGCTCTTCGGCCCATCGGCCGGCGCGTCGCGCCCATCGAGGCCCGCCGCGCGCAGGCGCGCGGACCAGCGCGGGCGCAGCGCCGCCGCAAGGCGCGTTTCGATCTGCGTCACCGTCACATTGTCGACGACATAAAAACCCTTGCGGTCGACATGGGCGATTTCGTCGCGCACCAGCCGATTGAGCATGGCGACGAGATTCTCCCGCACATTCGTCGGCAGCGCGGCGATCGTCGGCGCGTCGGGGTCGATCTCGCTCATGTCGCCATGCACCGGGCGTGCGGCGCGCAGCAGCGCCTTCATCGCGCGAGTTTCCACCGGCTCATCCTCGCCGTCGGTGAGATCGAGCGGCTGGGTGAATTGGCGCCGCTCGCGCGCCTCGAAGCTGCGCTTAAAAATCTCCGAGAGGAATTTCATGATGAAGACGAAGGCGTCCTGCGCCATGGCGACGCCGATCGCCATCGTCGAGTCCGGCGTAAAACTCCAGAACGCCTCGCGGGCCAGCTCGAATTTATTGCGCTCCGTGGTGTGGGCGCGCAGAAACACGTCGCTCTTCTTCAACAGCTCGCGCACGTCGTTTTCCGTGAGGCCCGCGGCCTTGCCGGCGACGACGCAGGCGTCGACGAGTTTTTTTGCCTCGGTGAAGCCGTTGGCGCCGGCGGCCGGGTCCGTCGAGGCGTGAATGCGCGCGGCGATCGCCGCCATCTCGTCGCGCAGCGTGCCTTCCAGCGCGCATTTTTGCTCGAATGCGGCGCGTCCGGCGAGCGCCTCGTCGCGGGCCGAAAGGAGATCGCGCGCCTCTCCCGCGCCCGGCTCGCAGGAGAAATCAGGGCTTACCGTCGCCGGCAGCGCATGGGCGGCGCGGGCCGCGGCGAGGATCGGTTCGCACAGAGGCTTCGCCTGCCGCACGCGGCTCCAGGTCGGATCGACGCGGATCTGGTCGCGCTCGGCGGCAAGATCGCGCAGCAAGGCGGAAAGATCGGGCGCGGCCTCGATTTTCACCGCCGGGCGCTGCGCCAGCGCCGCGGCGCTCTCGGCCTTATGCTTCAGCGTCAGCGCCTGGGTGTTGAGCGCGTCGCGCTGTTTCAGCGCATTGGCGCGCTCGGCCGTGGGCGCAGCGAGCGTCTCGCGGATCGTCGCGACGCGCTTCAACGCCTCCTGCGCCTTGGCCTTATGCGCGAGGCAATTCGGCCCGCAGGCGGGGCCGAGCCCGTCGAGCCCCTTGGACGCATCCACCGCGAGCTGCTCCTGCTGGCGGGCGGTGGTGGTCAGCGCGCCGATCTCCTGCTGCTTCGCTTGAATGATCGCGTCGAGATCGGCGGCGTTGCGCTCGAGCGTCGCGACCTTGCCGCGAATCTCCTCGATCTGCCGGCCGGCCGCCTGCGCCTCGGCGAGCTCGGACGCCGCCTTCTGCGCCGCCTGCGCCGCAATCTGCTGCTGCGCTTCCTGATTCTTGCGGATGCTGTCGCGCAGGCCCGCGCCCGCTTTTTGCGCCGTGTCGAGCAGCGCGTCGAGCGCGTCGACATAGGCTTTGAACGACGGCGTCGCGACGATGCGGGCGCTCGCCTCGTCATAGCGCGCGCTTATGTCCTTCGCCGCCGGCAACAGAACCTCGGCGGCAAGCTCCATGGGTTGCAACTCGGCGGAGATCTTCTTCGACGAGAGCTTAAAAATATTATTGTAGTAATAGGTAAAGGAGAAAAAGGCCGAGATCGAGAAGACGAAGGCGAAGACCAGCGCCGTGATCGCCGTCTTGATCACCACGCGCTCCTGCGCCATGCGGCGCCGCGCGATCAGGCTCGCGAGATCGGCGCCGAGAGACCAGGAGGTCGAGGTCAGCATGACCAGCACGGCGGAGGTTGCGACCAGCGTGCCGATGAGGCCGATCCAATCGCCGGCCTCCTTCTGCATGATGTCCACCATGCCGCTGGAGGTGGTGTAGAACACCCAGCACAGCACGGGGATCGAGATCGCCATGCCGATGCGGCCGAGATCGAGCTCGGCGGACCACAGCGCCCGCGCCCGGCTTGCGAGGACGTTCATGAGGCGTCGCAGCCGGCTCTGCCCCGCAGGCGCGGCTTGCATGTCCGGGATGGGCGCGGGCGCGGCGACGGGCGGCAGATTGATCTCGCTCATACGGCGTGCTCGGCAGGACAAACGCCCGTGCGGCTGCGGGACGGGGAAACAGGGACGCGTCGCTTTTTCATCGACAGAGGATTTACCATATCCCTCGCCTGCGTCTAAAGCGTTTCCTGCGCGCAGACGCCGGCCCGGCGACGAGGAAAGGCTCGAAAGGAAAAGACTTAGCGCCCGGCCGATCAAGCGGGGCGCCCAAGCGGCGGGAGCGCCCCGCGGCCGCGCCGACGTCGCGCAACCTTGCCGGGCAATATGGCCCGAACGCGGCCGAGCCTCAAAGAAATTGCCGCAGGTTTCCGGCCCGAAACTTTCGTGTTAGACGTCTACGGCTGTTCGCATGCGCCGAACGCATCGGCGTCGCGTCTTCGGCTATCCCGCCGCCCGCCCTTGCAGCGGGCGCGCAGCTATCCAAGGGAACTGCCTTGTCTATTCCATTTCGCTACATCGCCAAGATCGGCGCATATATCCTGCGCCAGCACCTGACCGGCAAAAAGCGCTATCCGCTCGTGCTGATGCTCGAGCCCCTCTTCCGGTGCAACCTTGCCTGCGCCGGTTGCGGCAAGATCGACTATCCCGACCATATTCTCAACAAGCGCCTTTCGGTCGAGGAATGTCTCGCCTCGGTCGATGAATGCGGCGCGCCGGTCGTCGTCATCGCCGGCGGCGAGCCGCTGTTGCACAAGGATCTTCCCCAGATTGTCCAGGGCGTGATCGCGCGCGGCAAATTCGCCATCGTCTGCACCAATGCGCTGCTGCTCGCAAAGAAGATCGACCAGTTCAAGCCGAGCCCCTATTTCACCTGGTCGATCCATCTCGACGGCGACAAGGAGATGCACGACCACGCCGTGAGCCAGGAAGGCGTCTACGAGCGCGCGGTCGAGGCGATCAAGCTCGCGAAGTCCAAGGGCTTCCGCGTCACGATAAACAGCACCTTCTTCTCGGACGCCAATCCCGAACGCGTGGCGAATTTCTTCGACACGGTGAAGGCGCTCGGCGTCGACGGCATGACGGTCTCGCCCGGCTACGCCTATGAGCGCGCGCCCGATCAGGAGCACTTCCTCAACCGCACCCGCACCAAGGAGCTGTTCCGCGACATTCTGCGCCGCGGCCGCGGCGGCAAGGCCTGGGCGTTTGAGCAATCGGGCCTGTTCCTGAACTTCCTCGCCGGCAATGAGGCCTATCACTGCACGCCCTGGGGCAATCCGCTGCGCACGGTGTTCGGCTGGCAGCGGCCCTGCTATCTGCTCGGCGAAGGCTATGTGCCGACTTTCAAGCAGCTGATGGAGGAGACCAACTGGGACTCCTATGGCGTCGGCAATTACGAGAAATGCGCCGACTGCATGGTCCATTGCGGCTTCGAGGCGAGCGCGGTGAAGGACACGGTGCAGCGGCCGTGGAAGGCGGCGCAGGTGGCGCTGTTCGGCGTGCGGACCGAGGGCCCGATGGCCCCCGACATCCCGTTAGACAAGCAGCGGCCCGCTCAATACGTCTTCGACCAGAACGTCGCGCGTCTCTCCGAGATCCGCGAGCATGAGGCCAAGCACGGGGCCGAGCAGCGGTCCACAGCGGCCTAAAGTCGCAAAAGCCGCGCGGGCGTCGAGACCCGCGCGGACCAGATCGCCAAGCTGGCGCGGCTCGCGCTTCAATTCGCGCACGACATGGCGCACATTGACGGCGCCTTGCTTATCGACGGCGTTGGCCGCGAGCGGCGGCAGGGCCCGCGACGCCGGATCGGTGATCGCCCGCACGGCGACGAAGGGCAGTCCCCGCCGGTCGGCGTATTCGGCCGCGACATGCGACTCCATATCGACGGCGATGGCGTTGGTGCGCTGGCGCAGCGCCGCCTTGGCGTGCGGGTGCATCACGGGCGCGTCTACGCCGGCGATGGCGCCGAGGACGACGCGCCGGCCGACCCGCGAGCTCATGAGACCTTCTCTGAGAATCGCAGACATGGGCGCATGGGCTTCGTAATGCGCCTCATGGGCGACGGCCTTATGGGCGATCACCATGTCGCCGGGTTTTAGGCTGTGGCAGAGCCCGCCGGCGAGGCCGAAGCTGACGACGCCGGCGAAATCGCCGTGCGAGACGTCGGCGAGCGCCGCGCGCAATTGATGGACGTCGGCGCCGCTGCAGATCGTCGTCAGCCCCTCGCCTGTGACGCAGGCGGCCTCCCGGTTCATGCCGGTGACGACGAGAAACCGCCTTGCGCAGGCGCGCGTCGCGCTCTGTCGCCTTCTGACGGACTGAACCATAACCCCTCCGATCGTCGCCCGGCCCGAGAGAGGGACAGGTTCGCTTCACCGTCGCCTATATCCAAATCGAGCGGTACCACTCCGGCGCCGCTGCCGCAAGCCGCGAGCGTCGCCGTTGCGGCCGCGCCCGCGCCTTTAGAGACCGTAAGCCACGGTCTTGCTGTTGGTCCGCAACAGGTTGCGATATCGGGCAAGCGCCCAAAGCGGGAAGAATTTCGCATAGCCGTGGTAGCGCAAGTAAAATACGCGGGGGAAACCCGTCGCGGTGAAGCGCGATTCGTCCCACAGCCCATGCGCCGCCTGCGTCGCCTGCAGATAAGCGACGCCGCGCGCTGCAGCCGGATGCTCGACCTCCCCCGCCGCCATCAGCGCGAGCAGGGCCCAGGCGGTCTGCGATGCGGTCGAAGGCGCCGGCTCATAACCCTTGTAATCAAGCTTGTAGCTGGAAAGATCCTCGCCCCAGCCGCCGTCCGGATTCTGGATCGCGATGAGCCAGGCGACCGCGCGGCGGTAGGCGTCGTGGTCATGCGGCAGGCCGGCGGCGTTCAGCGCGCAGAGCGACGACCAGGTTCCATAGATGTAATTGGCGCCCCAACGGCCGAACCAGCTCCCGTCCTTCTCCTGCTCGGCGATGAGATAATCGAGGCCGCGCTTGAGGCGGTCGCTGGTTTCGACGCGGTCGCCGAGCTGCGCCAGCATCGACACGCAGCGGGCCGAGACGTCGGCGGTCGGCGGGTCGAGCAGCGCGCCATGGTCGGCGAAGGGAATGTGGTTCAGGTAATGATAGGTGTTGTCGGCGTCGAAAGCGCCCCAGCCGCCATTCTTGCTCTGCAGCCCCTCGACCCACTCGCATCCCCGCGCGATGTTCTCGCCATAGGGCGTGGCCCCATCGAGCCGCGCCAGCCGGTCCATGGCGGTGACGACGACGGCCGTGTCGTCGACGTCCGGATAATAGGCGTTGCCATATTGGAAAGCCCAGCCGCCCGGCCGCACGTCGGGCCGCTGCGCGGCCCAGTCGCCCTTCACGTCGAGAATCTGCAGCGGCGCAAGCCAGGCGGCGCCGTCGCGCGCCTTGGCCTCGGCCTCCGCCCCGCCGACTTCGAGCAGCGCATGGGCGGCCAGCGCCGTGTCCCACACCGGCGAGACGCAGGGCTGGCAATAGGCCTCGTCCTCCTTGATGACGAGCAGCCGCTCGATCGATTCGCGCGCCTCGATCACGCGGCGGTCGCTCGCCGGCACGCCGAGCACGTCATACATCAGCAGGCTGTTGACCATGGCCGGGAAGATCGCGCCGAGCCCGTCGAAGCCGTTCAGCCGCTCGGTGGTCCAGCTCTCCGCGCGGGCGATCGCATAGTCGCGCGAGGCCTTGGGGAAGTAAGGCTCCAGCAGGCGCAGAAGCTTGTCCACTTCGCCGAAGATATGCGCCCAGGGCCAGGTCTGATGCGCGCCCTTCGGCCAGACGCGCACCTCCTCCGGCGGCGTGACGAAGAGTTCCCGAATATGAATGTCGCGGCGGTTCACGGCGCGCGGCTTCTTGGCCATCAGCACCAGGAGCGGCACGAGCACCGTGCGCGCCCAATAGGACACTTTGTCGAGGTGGAAGGGAAACCACTTCGGCAGCAGCATGATCTCGACCGGCATGACCGGAACGCCGCGCCAGGGGATTTGGCCATAGAGCGCCAGCAGCGCTCGGGTGAAGACATTGCTCTGCGCCGCGCCGCCATGGGCGAGAATCGCCGCGCGGGCGCGCGCCATGTGCGGCGCGTCGATGTCGTCGCCGATCATTTTGAGCGCGAAATAAGCCTTGACGCTGGCGCTCATGTCGAAGGCGCCGTCCTGAAACAGCGGCCAGCCGCCGTGCGCGCCCTGGATGCGGCGCAGATAAACGGCGATTCTGCGCTCCAGCTCGGAATCGACCGGCTCGCCGCGGTAGTGACGCATCAGCACATATTCGGCTGGGATCGTGCAATCCGCTTCGAGCTCGAAACACCAATGGCCGTCGCTCTTGCGCATGGCGATGAGGGCGTCGCGGGCGCGGATGATGCTTGCTTCGAGAAGATCGGCGCTGTCGAGGGAAAAGGCCTCAGCGCGCGCTGGTGCGGTCATTCTCAATGTCCTTCTACTGTGCGACCCGCAGGGCGGGAAGCGCGTCGCTCCCGCGCGGCCTGACGACAATCTCAACGTCCTGACCCAGAGCGACGAGAAAACGCAGCAATCTCTCGACAGAAAACTCCCGGCAATCGCCCCTCAGCAATCGCGACACATCCGGCTGCTTGACGCCGAACAGGCCCGCGGCCTCGATCTGCTTGAGGCCGCGCTCCTTCATCAGCGCGGCGATTTTGGAGACGAGCTGGGCCTTGATCCCCTTTTCCGACGCGCCAGACATGTCGCCGAGAGGATGAGCCGTCACGCACGCCTCCAGAAAAAGTTAGGTGGGAGCCAGGCGCGCGGCCGCCCGCCTGTGGATTGCTGCAGCGCACTGGTATAGTGATCCCGCTATACCGTCAAGCTTTTGCCGCAATGCGGTTAACGAAGGGTCACAGGCGAGGCGAACCTGGCTTAGGCCGGGCAATCGGCTATGCTCATATCCTTGATTAGACAGCGCTCGGCTTCGCGGTCGCCGTGTTCGTCGCCGCTGGCGTGACGCATTTTTTCGGGCGGTAGTTTGGACAGCGTCACTCTGTGAGCATGGGCCTCGCCCTTCCGCCTGCAAATGCTAAAACGGCCGGATGGACCCGCGCGAAACAATTGTGGCCGAGGTGCTGCCGCCGGTGGCGGTGGATCAGCCCTACTCCTATCTCGCGCCGCCCGGCCTCAAGCTCGCGCCCGGCGACAGCGTCAAAATTCCGCTTGGCAAGCGCGAGGCTTACGGCGTCGTCTGGGAGCTGCACACCGGCGCCGGCGCCAATCTGAAGACCATCGCCGCCCGCTACGACCGCCCCGCCCTCTCCGAGAAAATGCGCGCCTTCATCGATTGGCTCGCCCGCTGGACGCTCGCGCCGCGCGGCATGGCGCTGCGGCTCGCGACCCGCGCCGCCGAGAACGCCGCGCCAGAAACCCCGCGCACGCTCTATCGCCTGGCCGGTCCGCCGCCCGCCCGGATTACGCCGGCGCGCGCGCGCGTGATCGCCGCCGCGCAAGGCGGGTTGGCCTTCACCAAAAAGGCGCTGGCCGAGGCGGCCGGCTGCTCGGGGAGCGTCATCGACGCGCTGGTCGACGAAGGCGCGCTCGAAACCGTCGCCGCGGCGCCGGAGCCGGTCGCCGGCCCGCTCGATCCGCTGTTCAAGCCGCCGCGGCTGGAGCCAGATCAGCAAGCAGCGGCCGAGGCGCTGACCGCCGCGGTAAAAGCCGGCGGCTTCCAGCCCTTCCTGCTCGAAGGCGTCACCGGCGCCGGCAAGACGGAGGTTTATTTCGAGGCGATCGCCGCCGCGCTGCAAGAGGGCGGCCAGGCGCTGGTGATGATGCCGGAAATTGCGCTGACCACGCAATTTCTGGAGCGATTCGCCGCCCGCTTCGGCGCCAGGCCCGCGGAATGGCACTCGGGCGTCTCCGAGCGCAAGCGCGCCCGCATCTGGCGCGGCGCCGCAACGGGCGAATTGAAGGTCGTCGCCGGCGCCCGCTCGGCGCTGTTCCTGCCGTTTCGCGATCTGCGGCTCATCGTCGTCGATGAGGAGCACGAGGCCGCCTATAAGCAGGAGGATGGCGTGTGTTACCACGCCCGCGACATGGCCGTGGTGCGCGCCCATATCGAGGGCGCGACGGTCGTGCTCGCCTCCGCGACGCCCTCCATCGAGACCCGCGTCAACGCCGCGCGCGGCCGGTATGGCCATTTGCGGCTCAACGCCCGCGCCGGCGCCCGGCCCATGCCGACGCTGGAGGCGATCGACATGCGCGCGGGCGGCCCGCCGCGCGGCAAATGGATCGCGCCGCGCCTCGCCCACGCCATCGGCGAAACGCTCGCGCGCGGCGAGCAGGCGCTGCTCTTTCTCAACCGGCGCGGATATGCGCCGCTGACGCTATGCCGTACCTGCGGCCACCGCTTCCGCTGCCAGAATTGCGACGCCTGGCTCGTCGAGCACCGTTTCCGCCGCGCCCTCGTCTGCCACCATTGCGGCCATATCGAAAAGCGCCCGCAGATTTGCCCCGAGTGCCAGAGCGAGGATTCGCTGACCGCTTGCGGCCCCGGCGTCGAGCGCCTGGCCGAAGAGGCGGCGGCGCTGTTTCCGCAGGCGCGCCTGCTCGTGCTCTCCTCGGATTTTCCCGGCGGCGCCGAGCGTCTGCGGCGCGAATTGGAGGAAATCGCCAAAGGCTCTTTCGACATCGTCGTCGGCACGCAGCTCGTCGCCAAGGGGCATAATTTTCCGCATTTGACGCTGGTCGGCGTGATCGACGCCGATCTCGGCCTCGGCAGCGGCGATCCGCGCGCCGCCGAGCGCACCTTTCAATTGCTCAATCAGGTGACGGGCCGCGCCGGGCGCGGCGACAAGCCGGGCCGCGCGCTGATCCAGACCTTCCAGAAGGAACATCCGGTGATTCGCGCACTGCTCTCCGGCGACGCCGAGCAGTTTTATGCGCAAGAAACGGCGTTGCGGGAGCGCGCCGGTCTGCCGCCCTTCGGACGCCTCGCGGCGCTGATCGTCTCTGGCAAGGACGCCGCGGCGGCGGAAAGTCATGCGCGGGCGCTCGCCACGGCCGCCCATGAGCTGCCGCCCGCGCCGCGCTATCGCGTGGCGCAGATGGGCGACCTGCCGGACGAGGGCGAGATCAGCGTTCTCGGCCCGGCCGAGGCGCCGATCGCGCTGGTGCGTGGCCGTTTCCGCTTCCGGCTTTTGGTCAAGGCCCCGAAAAGCGCAGACTTGCAAGGTTTTTTGCGCGACATGCTGGCGGCGGCGCCAAAGCCCACGGGCAGCGTGCGGGTGCAGGTCGACGTCGAGCCGATCAGCTTTTTTTAACGACTTCGCTGCAAAGGGCAGCTGATGGCGCAACCTCGGCCGCGGCGGTCAGCTCCTGTTCAGATAGGGGGAAGTAGTTAGACAGCGCGGCTGGATCATCGAGCGCGCGCTTTCCTTTTCCCGCCGAGCGCGCAGATGACGCCGCAGGGGCCGCGATTGGAAGGGACCAGCAAATGACACGCTTCACCAAAACCGCTCTCGCTGCGACTGTCTTGTCTTTTACTTTCGGCCTGGCGAGCGCTTCTGCGACGCCGGCGGCTCCGAAAGATGTGGTCGCGCCGGCTCCCGGCGTCGAGAAGACGGTGCAGGTCTGCGACGCCTGGGGCCGCTGCTGGTGGCGGCCGAGCCCCTATTATTATGGCGGCCCGCGCTATTATGGCGGATATCGCGGCGGCTATTACGGCGGCCGCTGGGGCTACCGCGGCGGCTATTACGGCCATCGCGGTTGGTACGGGCACGGCGGCGGCTGGGGCGGGCATGGCTGGCATGGCGGGCACGGCCGCTGGCGCTGATCGGTAAGCGTCCGGGCGGCCGACAGGCCGTCCATCAGGCGCCGCCGACGACGCGGGCCACGACCTTCGCCGTATAGTCGACCATTGGCACGATGCGCGCGTAATTCAGCCGCGTCGGGCCGATGACGCCCAGCGCCCCGACGATGCGGCGATTTGCGTCGCGCAAGGGCGCCGCGATCATCGACGAGCCGGAGAGCGAAAAGAGCTTGTTCTCCGAGCCGATGAAGATCCGCACGCCCTCGCCGTCTTCCGCCCGCTCGAGCAGGTCGATCACCTCGGTCTTTGTCTCAAGATCGGCGAAGAGCAGGCGGATGCGCTCCAAATCCTCCATGGCGGTGAGGTCTTCGAGGAGATGGGCCTGCCCGCGCACGATGAGCTGGCGCCCGGCGCCGCCCCAGCTTGCGAGGCCCGCCTCCACCAGCCGCGCGGTCAGCTCGTCGAGCTCCGCTTGCGCCGCCCGGCGCGACGTCTCGATCTCGGAGCGCGCCTCGTTCAGCGTGCGGCCACGGATGCGGGCGTTGAGATAATTCGCCGCCTCGACCAGCGCCGAGGCCGGCAGATCGCGCGGCACCGGCAGCACCCGATTCTCGACCGCGCCATCCTCGGCCACGAGTATCGCCAGCGCGCGCTCCGGCTCCAGCCGAACGAATTCGATCTGTTTCAGGCGGGCGTCCGCCTTGCCCGTGACGACGACGCCGGCGACGCGGGTGAGGCCCGACAAGAGGCTGGTCGCCTCGGCCAGCACGCCCTCGAGATCGAAGGTCTTCGAGGCTGCGATGACTTGCGATTCGATGCGCGCCCGCTCGGCGGCGTCCACGTCGCCGACCTGAAGCAGGGAATCGACGAAAAAGCGCAGCCCCATTTCGGTCGGCAGCCGTCCGGCGCTGATATGCGGGGCGTAGATGAGGCCGAGCTCTTCCAGATCCTGCATCACATTGCGCACCGAGGCCGGCGACAGAGTCATCGGCAGCAGGCGGGACAGCTGACGGGAGCCAACCGGCTCCCCCGAGGCCAAATAGGAATCCACGATCTGCCGGAAAATTTCGCGCGACCGGTCGCTGAGCTGCGCGAGGTCGAAGGTCGGGGGCGACATGGGCGGACGTGTCGAAACCATGACGAGAGAATAGCGCATCGCTCGCGGAGAGGACACAGGCCCGTTTCGCCAATAAAAAGCCCGGCGCGCGGCCGGGCTCCGAAATTGGTAAAAAAAGGCGGCTTAGAACGGCAGGCCGGCGATGCCGAGCAGCCCGCCGAGGCTGTCGATCTTGTAGTTCACGCCGGCGCGGGCGATATGCGTGCCGAAGACGCCGGAGTTGTACTGAAAGGGGGCGAGAACCGCCTCGCCGGTCGGGGCGAAGGCGACGCCTGCGCCATAGCCGCGCACGCCCTGCAGCTGCATGTAGAGATACTCGGCCTTGACCGAGATATGGTCGGTGAAGGCGTATTCCACGCCGCCGCCCGCGACCCAGCCGGCCTGCGTCGTCGAGCGTGAGCCCCAGAAGGCGGCGTTGCCGAAAGCCTGGCCGACATTGCTGCGGAGCTGGCCATAGGCCAGACCAGCGGTCACATAGGGAAGGATGCGGCCGAAGGCGTAGCCGAAGCGGGCGCGCTCGGTGCCAAACCAGTCGATGGCGCCGCGCGTCGCAAGACCGCCGAACCAATCATTGCGCTGGCCGGTCACGCCGCTCCACTGGAAGTCCGATTCATAGCCGAGCACGACATGGCCGGGCAGCTCCCACAGGAAGCTGTTCGTTCCGCCGACGATGCCGCCGCTGAGGTTGGTGTTGGTCGTCGCAGCGGTGGCGAAGCCCGGCGCCCCGCCGACCGGGAAGGCCGAAAATACCGCATTCGTGGTCACGTCGCCGCCGGCCCAGCCGCCGTTGATGCCGACGCGCCACCCCGACCAGCTGAAGGCGGGCGGCGGGGGAACATAAGCCGGCGCCTCCTTACGGCTCGGCAGGTCGGCCGCGCTGGCCGCGCCGATCGAAAAGAGGGAGGCAAAAGCCCCGAGGATCGCCAACTTCGCTTTCATCGTCATCTCCGCTCCGCGACCCTGAGGGCGTCGCGCTTTGCAACTGCGTTCCCGCCGTTATTCGGACATGAAAATACCATTCGCCCGGGTGCGAAGATATGCGGCGAAGCCCGCGTATGCGCGAAAACGGCGCATCGTTGCCGATACGTCACACCTTGCTATTTCGTCTTTTGTGTCAGTGGTTTAGGAGCGGCGCGGCGAGAGTCGCGAGCCCGCTCTCGTAAGCGCGCGGCGAGAAATGGGCCTCGTAGAAGGCGCGCGTCGCGCTACCGCGGCGGTCGCTCTCGGACGAAATCCGCAGCGCCGTCGATTCGCGCAGCAGCGCTTCGGCGAAGCGTTCCGGCGTTTCGGCCAGCGTGACGTTGGCGAGGGCCGTCGCCTGCGCCGGCATGCCGCGCAGGGCCAGGGGCGTCGCGATCAACGGCAGGCCGCTCGACATCGCCTCGACGGTCTTGATCGACAGGCCATGACCGCTGATCGTCGGCAGCAGCGCGACGCGGGCGCTGGCGTAGACGCATGAAAGATCTTCGACCCGCCCTGCGAACCAGGACCTATATCGCTGGTAGTCCGCCGGCGCGCGGGCGCGCACGCCCGCATCGACATTGCCGACGATCTTCACGGTGACGCCGGCAAGGCGCGGCGCGACGGCGCGCAGGAACCAGATCACGCTCTCCACATTGGCGGAATTATTGCTGGCGACCAGCACGATGTCGGGGCCGCCCGGCCCTGTCGGCGCCTCCGGCGTCGCCGGATAGAGCAGCGCATGGGATTTTTCCGGCAGCAGCGCGCGAAATTCCGCGTCCTCCTCGGCGTTGAGATGGATGAGCCGGTCGGCCGCGCGCATTTGCGCGAGCTCTTCGGCGAGCATCGCCTCATAGGACACGCGCGGCGCCAGCCAGGGCGTGCGTTCGTTCATCAGCGCGAATTGCCGGGCCTGGATGTCGTGACTGTCCAAAAGGATCGGCGCCCGCCCCTTCGCCAGCCGCCGCGCGATCGGCATCAGAAAGAAGTGGTTGCAATGGACGAGGTCGAAGCCGCGCGTTTCGAGATCGGGCGAAAGCAGCGCGTTTTCGGAAAAGCCGACGCGGATCGCCGCCTGATCGCCGTGCAGATAGGGCCAGACGACGTCGCGCAGAAACCGCGGCTCGAGCAGCGCGCGCAACGGCGCGCCGGCGAAGAAACGCGGCCCGGCGTCCAGCTCCGGCGTCGCCTCGATGAAGCTGCGCCACAGCCAGCGACGGCCCGGCTTGAACCCGGGATCGGTGCTGACAGCGACCGGAGAGACCTTGGCGCCGAGCGCGCGATAGGCGGCGATCTGGCCGAGCACCACGCGATAAGTGCCGCAACTGTGCCAGGCGGGATGAACGAGAGCGACGTTGCGCCCGGAAAGCGGTCCGCTCATGCGAGCAAGGGAACCGCCGCGCCGGCGAGGGCGCGGGCGTAGGCTTCGGCGCTGAAGCTTTGCTCATAAAGGCGGCGCGTGTCGCTGTCCCCGCAAGGCGCCGGCGCTGCGCCGGCCTGGAGCCGCGCCGCCGCGACGCGCATGGCGTCGGCGAAGCTCACGGCGTCTTCGGCGAGGACGACATTGCGAAGTCCCGCCGGATCGACGCCCATGCCGCGAAACGCCTGGCGCGTGGCGATGAGCGGCGCGCCGCAGGAGAGCGCCTCGACCGCCTTGATCGACAGCCCATGGCCTTCGGTCGTCGGCAACAGAATGCAGCCCGCGCCAGCATAAACGGCGCCAATATCGGCGACGCGGCCCTTGAACAAAGCGCGATTCGCCTCAAAGAGCGCCTTGTCGCGGCGCTTCACGCCGGAGTCGATATTGCCGTAAATGGCGACCGGGACGCCCTCAGCCAGCGGCAGGACTTCTTGCAGAAACCAGCGCAGGCTCATGTAATTGCCGTAATTGTCGCTGGCGACGATGATGATGTTCTTGCCGTTTGCGGCGAGCGGGGCAGGCGGCACGGCCGGGTAGATCAGCGCATGGCGCGATTGCGGCAGCATTCGCTGAAAGGCGAGATGCTCTTCCTCATTCAAATGCACGCAGAGGTCGGCGCGCTTCATCCAGTCGAGCTCGATTGCAAGCATCTCGTCATAGGTCGCATAGGGCGGGATGAAAAACCCGCCCTTATTCCGTAGCATATATTGACGCGCTTGTATATCCTGCGTCTCGACGATCACCGGCGCCCGCCCCCGCGCGAGGCGCAAGGCGAGGGGCAGAGTGAAATAATGATTGGCGTGGATGAGGTCGATCGTCTCGGAGTCGACGCCGGCGGGCGCGGGCGCGCGTCTTGCGAGCGCGATCAGCCAGGAGGCTTGATCGCCATGGATGAGCGGCCACCAGCCGTCCTTCAGCAGCGCGCTGGTCCAAAGGCTCGAGACCGGCGCGCCGGTGTAGAAGCGCCGGTCGGCCGGAAGATCCATCGTGGCGGCGATATAATCGCGCCAGCGCGGCGACTTTGGGGGAGCGCCGGCGAGATCGTCCATCATCGCGACGGAGACGACCCGCGCGCCCAGCGCCCGATAGGCGGCGAGCTGGCTGACATTGACCTGATAACTGCCGCAGGAATGCCAGGCGGCGTGGATCACCGCCACCGTCTTGCCCGCGAGCGGGCGCGCCTCCCCTTCCTCCGGTCGCGCGCCGTCGCGCGTTTCGCAGCCGCCCTCCAAGAGATCCGCCCCTTGCTCTTGACGCATTTTTCCAATTAGACCGGGTTTTATGACCCTTAGACCCTCGAATCCACTTTTTTCGCCCCCGGCTGCGCCGGACGCCGAAGGCGCCGGCCCGGCGGCCGGCAAGCGCTATGGGATCGCCATCGTCGGCAACGACAAAATCATCGACTGGCTGTTGCCCTTCCTCGAAAGCTATCTCGCCACCAATTCCTCGCTGCCGCTCTATCTCATCCCCTACGACGACAATGTCGCCATGACCCGCCGCGCCGCCGAGATTTACGGCGCGACCTTCGTGGAGGAGGAGCCGGTCGAGATCGACCGGCTGTCGCATGAGCTCTATCCCGGCCTGTTCAACAACAACCGCCGCCGACTGCGCAAGCTCCAGGCGCTCGCCCTGCCGCTCGACGAAGTCGCCTATGTCGATGTGGATGTGGTGCTATTTCGCGACTTTACGCCGGCCTTCGGCCGCCTTTCGGCCGGCGCGTGCGAATTCATCGTCGCTTCGCCGAGCTTTGAATATGTCTATAACGACAGGCGGCGGAACTATCCCTTCCTCGACGACGTGCTGCTGTTCAACGACGGCTTCTGGGTCACGTCGAACAACTATCTCAAGCTCTCCGATTTCACCGAGACCATCGCCCGCGACGCCGAGATTTTCCACGATGTGCGCAAGCGCGGACAGCTCTTCGCCCAACCGCTCGTCAATTTCGTCGTCCATCGGCGCGGGCTGAAAATCAAGCTTCTGCCCGATTGCGTGGATAATGCGTCGCATGAGAGCTTTTACAAGGCGCCGGGCGTGACCTTCGCCAACGGCAAGCCGCTCGATCAGGACGGCCGGGAGATTTACTTCGCGCATTGGGCGGGCGCGACCGCCCTGCCCTCGCGCGGCGTCTTCGACGCGGCCTGGAAGGAGTTCTCGCAGGCCGCCTGGGCGCGGTTCAAGAAATGACGCGCGGCGGGACGGGGCGCTGCGTCTTTTCGCCGCCTCGCGCCATCCCGCGGCGAAACCAACGCCCTTTGCGTCGCCGTTGCGTCGGCGCGAAGGGTCTGATTTGTTCCGAGCGCTTTCGCCAAACCGGCTCCGTTCCGGCGCGAAAGCTCTCCCGGCCCGTTTTCGAGGCGAAAAGGCGACCCTGATGCCCCGCCTGCTCTTTCTCCACCTGCTCAAGCGCGTCGGAACCGGCGCGCTGGTGATTCAGCTCGCGCTTTCGGTTCCGGTCGTCCTCTCTTATCTGCTTTATTCGCTGCCGCCGGCGGCGGTGCGCGGCGGCCTCGTGATGCCGGCGCTGGTCGGCACGGCGCCGACGGTCGCCTATGTGACGCTGCCGATGGCCGTGGGCGTCGCGACCGCGCTCGAATTCTCCCGCATGTCCGGCGAAGGCATGATCGCCGTGCTCTATGCGCTGCGCCTCTCCGCCTGGGCCATCTGCCGGCCGGCGCTTACTCTGGCGGCGGGCGCCTGCCTGCTCGGCTACGTCCTCGCGAATTTCGTCGCGCCGCATTACGCCGGCAGCATGCAGGACGTGCTCAACGTGGTGCGCAACTCGCTCAATCACCGCATGCTCGAGCCGGCGCATTTCTACACTTTCGAAACAGGGGCCAAGACGCTCTATCTCGAGAGGTGGGAGACGCCGGACATCGCCGTCAATCTTTTCATGCGCAAGCTCGACGCCGAAAAAATGGAGGAGCAGACGATCACCGCGGCCCGCGCCGAATTTCGCCGCAACGACTCGGGAGTGATCGTCGCGCTGACCAATGGCAGCATGCAAACGCGCAAGCTCACGGGCGGCGACGATAAGACCGTGCGCATCACCGCTTTCGACGAATACGCGATGGCGCTGCCGATGCAAGGCAGCGGCGGCCTGCCGGCGCGCGACTGGCGCGGCGTCTACGAGCTTTCCGCGCCGGAATTTTTCGCCCAGCTTGCGGTCGTGAAAGCGGATCATCGCCAGATGGGAGAATGGATGGCGGAGGCCGCAAAGCGTTTCGGCGTGCCGGCGCTCGCCATCGGCCATACGCTGCTCGGCATGGCGCTGGTGCTGACCTTCGGCAACATCACCGGCCGACGCGGCTCCGCCGGCTCGCTGATCGTCGCGGCCGTGCCGGCGGCGCATATATTGTTTCTGGTGGCGCTCGAATCGCTGCTGCGCGTCAACGCCCGCTTCGCCATATTGCTGATTGCGCTGGCGGCGCTGGAGGCGCTGGTCTCGGCTTTCATGATCGCGCGGCTGAACAGGAGCGCGCCGGCGGTTCGCCTTGCGCCCTCCCGCCCGGCCAGCGCGCCTGAGCCGCGGGCCGCCACCGTCTCAGCCGCCTGAGCCCGCCGCCGCGCGATTTACGCAGGCGACGGCGCGGCTCTGCGGCGACTCACGCCGCCGGCGCCGACGCGGGCGCGGTCACGCCCATCTCCCGGCGATAGTGCTTGAGCACGGTCTGCGGATCGCCGGACATGCGCAAGACGCCATTGTCGAGCCACAAGATCCGGTCGCATATCTCACTCAACAACACGAGACTGTGGGAGACGAGCAGCACCGTGCCGGTCTTGCCGAAGTCCCGGATGAAGTTCTCGCACTTGTCCTGAAACGTCTGATCGCCGACCGATAGCGCCTCGTCGACGATCAATATCTCGGCGTCGACATGGGCGCAGATCGCAAAGGCGACGCGCGCCACCATGCCCGAGGAATAGGTGCGCATCGGCGCGTCGAAGGACGGCCCGATGTCCGCGAAAGCGGCGATGGACTCGAGGCGTTTGTCGATCTCGCGGTGCGGGAGGCCGAGGATCGCCGCGCCGATGCGGGCGTTTTCGCGCCCGGTCAACAGGCCGTCGAAGGCCGAGCCGAGCGCCAGAATCGGCGCGATGCGGCCATTGACCTCGAAGTCCCCCTTGGTCGGACGGGTGATGCCGCAGATGATCTGCAACAGCGTGGTCTTGCCGGCGCCGTTTCGCCCGACGATGCCGACCCGCTCGCCCTTCTTCACATCGAAACTGACGTCGTGAAGAACCCATTTCTCTTTGTAGAACTGCTTCCACATCCCAAAGAGAACTTGTTTGAGCTGGTCGTTTTGATGCGCGTAGAGCTGGAAGGCCTTGCCCACGCCCGAACAGCGAATGATCGGCTCAGATGACATCGACGATAACCGACTTGTAGCGCATGAAGAACTGATATCCGAGCAGGAACACCGCGTAGGAGGCGGCGAACAGCAGGAGATAGGCGAAGAGTCCCGGCCACTCCCCGTTGATCGCGACGGCGCGCAGCATCACGATATAGTCCCCGACGACGTTGAGTCGCAGGAGAAAATGATATTTCTCCGGGACTTGGTCGAAAGTATAAAAGACCGGCGTCGCAAACATCAGCATCGGCACGATCGACGCCATGATATGCGCCACGTCCCGGGTGAAGGCGCCGAGCGCCATGAAGAACCAGACGATCCCAAGGATGAAGAGGACATAAGGCGCGATCACGAACGGCGCGAGCAACGCCGTGCCCGGCAGCGAGCCATGCGTGACGAGGCGGAACGCCAGAAAGACGCCGAAAGCGACGAGGGCGTAGGTCCCCGAGCGGATCAGCGCGGTCCAGGCGATCGTCTCGCTCGGAAAGATCGACTTTTTGACGAAATTGGCGTGCTCATGCAGCAGCATCGGCGCGCGATAGGCCAATTCGCTGAAGAAGTTGAAGGTGATGAGGCCGATGAACACCTCGGCCGAATAATCGGCGATGGTCTTTCCCTCGACGAGCTGCGGCACGGTGACCGTCCAGAGCGCCGTATAGGTCAGCAGCATGAAGAGCGGCGAGATCACCGCCCAGAGAGGCCCCAGCATGGAGCCGCGGAAACGCGAGATGAATTCGCGCCGAGCGACGGCCCTGATCAATTCCCGGTGGCGCCAGGCGCGCTGGAAAGGGAGCAGAAACGTGCTCGGGGAGATGGAATCGATCGACAGGCGAGGCCTCCTTTCGCGGGGTAAGCTGCGCTTGACCCCGCATAGACCAGCTCGGCCCCGCCTCTGTCAATGCCGGGCCTTTGCAAATCCGGCCCGTGCGCCCGGCGAGCGCCGCTATTCGACCGTCACGCTCTTCGCCAGATTGCGCGGCTGGTCCACGTCTTTGCCCATGAAAACAGCGACGTGATAGGCCAGCAATTGGGCCGGCACGGCGTAGACGATCGCCGCGAACGGCCCCGCGGCGCTTTCCGGCGTCTCGATGAAGCCGGCGAGATCGGCCGCCGCCGCCTGCCGCGCGCTCTGCGGGCCGATCAGCACGAGATGTCCGCCGCGCGCCGCAACCTCCTGCAAATTGGAGACGGTTTTTTCGAGGCTCGCATCCGGCGGCGCGAGCACGATCACCGGAATGGAGAAGTCGATCAGCGCGATCGGTCCGTGTTTCAGCTCGCCCGCCGCATAGCCCTCGGCGTGGATGTAGGACAGCTCCTTGAGCTTCAGCGCGCCTTCCATCGCCAGCGGGAACATCGTCCCGCGGCCGATGTACAGCACGCTGGAGGCGCGGGCGACGTCGCGCGCCACCGGCTCCAGCCGCGCCTCGGTCTTCAGCACTTCCGCCATCAGCCCCGGCGTCGCCAGCAATTCGCGCACCAGCGCCTTCTCGTCCGACGGGCCGAGCACCCCCCGCGCGCGTCCCAGCGCCAGGGCGAGACAGGCGAAGACCGCCAGCTGGCAGGTGAAGGCCTTGGTCGAGGCGACGCCGATCTCGGGCCCGGCCAGCGTCAGCGCGACCGTATGGCTCTCGCGGGCGATGGTCGAGGTTTCGACGTTGACGATCGAGAGAATGTGCTGGCCCTGCGATTTGGCGTAGCGCAGCGCCGCCAGCGTGTCGGCCGTTTCGCCGGACTGCGAGACGACGATCATCAGCCCGTCTTCCGGCAGCGGCGCCTCGCGGTAGCGAAATTCCGACGCGATGTCGATCTCGACTGAAAGACGCGCGAATCGCTCCAGCCAGTAGCGCGCGACGAGGCCGGCGTAATAGGCCGTGCCGCAAGCGGAAATCGTCACCCGCGACAGTTTCGTCGGATCGAAATCCAGCTTGAAGGGCAGGCGCGCCACGCCTTCGGCAAGATCGAGATAATGGGCGAGCGTGCGGCCGACGACTTCGGGCTGCTCATGAATTTCCTTCGCCATGTAATGACGGTAATTGCCCTTGTCGATCATCAGCGCGCCGGGCGTCAGCGGCTGGCTGCGCCGCTCGACCACCGCGCCGGTCGCGTCATGGAACACGGCGCCGGCGCGGGTGAGGACGACCCAGTCGCCCTCCTCGAGATAGGCGATCTGCGTCGCGAAAGGCGCGAG
Organism: Beijerinckiaceae bacterium; assembly: GCA_033853615.1. Lineage (GTDB taxonomy): Bacteria > Pseudomonadota > Alphaproteobacteria > Rhizobiales > Beijerinckiaceae > Methylosinus. The sequence goes on from JAWOLK010000092.1 coordinate 23,165, forward strand.
CGCCAGCGCGTCCGAGCCGAGATAGGCGCCGGCCTCGCCAAAGCCCGCCGCGAGAGGCGAGCCGCGGCGCGCGCCGATCAGGAGATCGGTCTCGCCCTCGAACAGAAACACCAGCGCGAAGGCGCCCTTGAGCTTGGAGAGCGCCGCCGCGACCGCCTCCTGCGGAAGCGCGCCCTTGCGCAGCTCGTCGGTCACGAGATGGGCGACCGCTTCGGAATCGGTCTCTGTCGCAAAGACATGGCCCTTGGCGGTCAGCTCGTCGCGCAGCTCGCGAAAATTCTCGATGATGCCGTTATGGACCACCGCCACCCGGTCGCTGGCGTGCGGATGGGCGTTGTTCTCATTGGGGCGGCCATGCGTCGCCCAGCGGGTGTGGCCGATGCCGATTTGGCCCGAAAGCTTCGCGCCGGCGAGCTTCTCCTCGAGATTGCGCAGCTTGCCGCTGGCGCGGATGCGGGTGAGCCTGCCCTCCTCCAGCGTGGCGATCCCGGCCGAATCATAGCCGCGGTATTCGAGCCGTTTCAGCGCCTCGACGATGGACGGCGCGACCGGCTCGCGCCCGAGAATTCCGACAATGCCACACATGACGCAATCTCCGTAATCGGCAAAACAGGCGCGCGTCGCGCCTCAACTCTTCTTTTCCTTGCGGGCCTGCTGCGCGGCGCGAAACGCGCGCGCCCAGCCGGGCTTCTCCGCCTGGCGGCCGCGGGCGACGGCCAGCGCGTCGGCCGCAACGTCGCTGGTGATGACCGAACCCGAACCGACATAGGCGCCGTCGCCGATCTTGACCGGCGCGACCAGCGCGGAATTGGAGCCGACGAAGGCGCCGGCGCCGATCGTCGTGCGATATTTGAAAAAGCCGTCGTAATTGCAGGTGATGGTTCCGGCGCCGATATTCGCGCCCGGCCCGATCTCGGCGTCGCCGATATAGGTGAGATGATTGACCTTGGCGCCCTCGCCGACTTCCGCCTGTTTGATCTCGACGAAATTGCCGACCTTGGCCTTGGGGCCGAGCCGCGCCCCCGGCCGCAGCCGCGCATAGGGACCGATTTCCGCGCGGGGGCCGATTTGCGCGCCCTCGAGATGCGAGAAAGCGTGAATGACCGCCCCATCGCCGATCGCGACGCCAGGCCCGACCACGACGTGCGGCTCGATCACCACGTCGCGGCCAATCTTCGTGTCGTAAGAGAGAAACACCGTCTGCGGCGCGATCAGCGTCGCCCCGCCCTCCATGGCGGCGCGGCGCAGGCGCTCCTGCGCGACGCCCTCGGCGACGGCGAGCTGGGCGCGATCGTTGACGCCGAGCACTTCGGTCTCGTCGGCGCGCACGATGCGGGCCGCAAGGCCGCGCGAGCGCGCGAGCGCGATGACGTCGGTGAGGTAATATTCGCGCTTGGCGTTGTCATTGCCGACGCCTCCGAGCAGCTCCAGCGCGCGGCGCCCGTCGATCGCCATGAGCCCGGCGTTGCACAGCTTGATCGCCCGCTCGGCGTCGCTGGCGTCGTTCTCCTCGCGAATCGCCGCCAGCCCCCCGGTTTCGTCCTGAATGAGGCGGCCGTAGCCGAAAGGATCGGCGGCGGTGAATCCGAGGGCCGCGACGCCCGCTCCTTCGGCGAGCGCCTGGCGCAAGGCCCGGACCGTCGCGGCCGTCACCAGCGGCGTGTCGGCGAAGAGAATCAGCAATTCGTCACAGCCCGCGGCGATCGCCGCGCGCGCCGCGAGCACGGCGTGGGCCGTGCCGAGCCGCTGCTCCTGCACGAAGACGCGGGCCTGCGGGCAGAGCCGCTCGGCTTCCGCGCGCACGTCCTCACGACCGGGCCCGATCACCACCGCGACCGCGGCGACCTCCGCCTCTGCGACCGCGGCGAGCACATGGCCGAGCATCGAGCGCCCCGCGACCTTGTGGAGAACTTTCGGCGCATCGGATTTCATGCGCGTGCCTTCGCCGGCGGCCAGGACGACGGCGAGGGCGCGGCGAGGGTTTTGGAGCGAGGACGTCATCAGCGCAGTAAAGCCTCTCTGTGTAACGCGATTCGTCTGTGGACAGCGTTGCAGTTGAATGCGTCTGAGCGGCAAGGGCAAGCCCGGCCGCGTCGCTCGTTGAAGAAATATCGCGCCGAGGTCAACAAACCCATTCCGATTCTGGCTCATTCTTGTATAGAAGGCGGGGCGCCCCAAATGTTTCGGCGCTCCCCCCTGCTTTGGTAGCTCATGTTCGAAAGAAGAGACGTGTTGAAAGCGGCGCTCGTCACGCTCGCCGCCGGAACCAGCCCGCCGGCCCTCGCGGATGCGCCCCCGCCAACAGCGCCTCAGCCGCCGCGTTTTTCGCGCGACTCCGTCGTCGAACTCGCCCGCGCCCTCGCCAAGCGCCCCTATGCGCCGCCGCCGTCCGAGCTGCGCGAGCCCTTCGCGACGCTGACCTATGAGCAATATGTCGGCATCCGCACCAAGCCCGGCGCGGCGATCTGGGCCGACGAGAACAAAGGCTTCCTGATCGAGCCGCTGCACCGTGGGCCGATCTTCGCCCCCGAGGTGGAGCTCTTCATCGTCGAGGACGACATCTCGCGCCGAGTCGCCTACGACCAAACGAAATTCGATTATGGCGTGGTGAAGGCGCCGGACAAAATCCCCGACATGGGCTTTTCCGGCTTCCGGGTGCTGCGCGCGCAGGCGGAGGGGGCGCCGTCCGAAGTGGCCTTGTTTCAGGGCGCGACCTTCTGCCGCGCCTCGGCGCTCGGGCAAAATCTCGGCGTCACCGAGCGCGGCCTCTCCCTGCGCACCGGCGACCCGCGCGGCGAGGAATTCCCGGCCTTTCGCGCCTATTGGATCGAGAAGCCGGCGCTCGGCGACAACGCCCTGGTGATTCACGCGCTGCTCGATTCGCCGAGCGTCGCCGGCGCCTATCGCTTCACGCTGCGCCCCGGCGAGGCGACGATCATCGACACGGAACTGACTCTCGTCCCGCGCGCGAACATCGACAATTTCGGCCTCGCCGGAATGGCCGCCGCCTCGTTGTTCACCCCGCTCGACCGGCGCCGCAACGACGACATCCGCCCGATGGTGGCGGAGGCGAACGGGCTGCAGATGCTCACCGGCAAGGACGAATGGCTCTGGCGTCCCGTGTCCAATCGCACGGATCTGCAATTTTCCGCCTTCGTCGACACCAATCCGAAGGGCTTCGGCTTTCTGCTGCGCAACCGCGACATTTCCGCCTATCAGGACGACGATCAGCATTGGGAGCGCCGCCCGTCTCTTTGGATCGAGCCGCTCGGCGAATGGGGCGAGGGCGCGGTCCAGCTCATCGAGATCCCGTCCGAATCGGAAATCAACCAGAACATCGTCGCCTATTGGCGGCCGAAGCAGCCGCTCGTCGCCGGCAAGGAGGCGGTTTTCGCCTATCGCCAGTTCTGGTGCTGGGAGCCTCCGGCCCGCCCGCCCGCAGCGATCGCCGCCGAGGCGCGCGGCGGCCGAGGGCCAATGCCCAAACTCCGCCGTTTTGTCATTGTTTTTACCGGCGAGGCGCTGGGCGACGCGCAGCGCGCGGCCAATCTAAAGGCCTCATTAACCACTTCGCCGGGATCAGCAACGAATATCCGCAGCTTTCATAATCCGCAGGCTAAGACCTGCCGCGTCGTCTTCGACGTGGACCCGGCCGGCGAGACTTTTTGCGAGATGCGGCTCGTTCTCCAGTCAGGCGATGACCCTATCAGCGAGACCTGGCTTTACCGATGGACGTCGTAACTCTTGCGCCCGAAGCTCCCCTGCCCGCCTCCGAGGAGTCCGCTGCGGTAAATGATTCCGCCGGCGCGCCGCCGACGCCCGCGGAAAACCGGCTGTCGATGCCGGCGCAGAATCTTTTTAAGTTCGACGGGCGACAGCGGCGCAAGCGCGCTGCTCCGGGTTTGTGGCGCACGCCCTGGCTGGCGCGGCTCGTGACTTTCGGCGGCGGCCTGGCGCTGACCGCATACGGCGCGCATGAGATGTATCGCGTCATCGACGTCGGTGGCGTCACGACGCTGAAATGGGCGCTGCTGGCGCTCTTCGTGCTGAATTTCTCCTGGATCGCTCTGTCGTTCGCGAGCTGCATCGTCGGCTTCTTCGCGCTGCTGCGCCGGCCGACGGTCCCGGCGCGGCCGGAGCGGCTCTCGGCGAAAACGGCCGTGGTCATGCCGATTTATAATGAGGCGCCGAGCCGCGTCTTCGCTGCGCTCCAGACCATTTTCGAGGATGTCGAGGCGACCGGCCTCGGCCAGAGCTTCGATTGGTTTTTCCTGTCCGACACCACCAATCCGGACATTTGGATCGCCGAGGAGCGCGCCTTCATCAAGATGCGCCGCCGATTAGGCGCCGCGGGCGCCCGCGTCTTCTATCGCCGGCGCGAGAAGAACACGAGCCGCAAGGCCGGCAATATCGCCGATTTCGTCATGCGCTGGGGCGGGCATTACGCCCATATGGTGGTGCTCGACGCCGACAGCCTGATGACCGGCGACACGATCGTGAAGCTCGCCGCCGCCATGGAGGCCGACCCCGACGCCGGCATCATCCAGACGCTGCCGCTGATCATCAACCGCAACACGCTGTTCGCCCGCGTGCAGCAGTTCGCCGCGCGCATCTACGGCCCGGTGATCGCCGTCGGCCTCTCCGAATGGATGGGCCGCGACGGCAATTACTGGGGCCATAACGCGATCATCCGCACGGAGGCGTTCGCGAGACATTGCGGCCTGCCGGATCTGCGCGGCAGACCGCCGTTCGGCGGCCATATTCTCAGTCACGACTTCGTCGAGGCGGCGCTGATCCGCCGCGCCGGCTACGCCGTCTATATGATGCCGACGCTGGGCGGCTCCTATGAGGAGAGCCCGCCCTCGCTGATCGACCTCTCGATCCGCGACCGGCGCTGGTGCCAGGGCAACCTCCAGCACTCGCGGGTTTTATGGGCGCGCGGCCTGCATTGGGCGTCGCGGCAGCATTTCCTCACCGGCATTTTCGGCTACCTGACTTCGCCGCTGTGGCTGCTGCAACTGCTCGTCGGCATCACCATCGTCTTCCAGGCGAGCTATTTCCGCCCGGAATACTTCACCAGCGAATTCACGCTCTTCCCCATCTGGCCGCGGTTCGACGCCGAGCGCTCGCTGGAGCTGTTCGCGCTCACCATGGGCATTCTGCTGGCGCCGAAATTTTTCGGCCTGATCATCGCCATTCGCGACGCGGAGACCCGCCGCGGCTCTGGCGGCGTCGTCATGCTGCTGATCTCGACCTTGTTCGAAGTGGTGCTGTCGGCGCTGCTCGCGCCGATCATGATGCTGATCCAAACCGGTCACGTCGTGCATATCGTCTTCGGCTTCGACACCGGCTGGGACCCGCAGCGGCGCGACGACGGCTCCGTCCCCTTCGGCTACATTGTGCGCCGGCACCGCTGGCATGTGGCGCTCGGCATATTGTCGCTGATCGCCGGCCTGATGATCTCGCCGTCGCTGGTCGCCTGGATGTCGCCGACCATTGCCGGCCTCATTCTCGCGATCCTGATTTCCTGGCTGACCAGCCAGCGCTGGCTGGGCCTCGCCTTCCGCCGCGCCGGGGTGCTGGTGACGCCAGAGGAAACGACGACGCCGCCGATCGCCAAGCGCGGCCGCGCCCTCTCCAAGGTTCTGTCGCGCGTCGGCGAGGATGAGACGAACGGCCTCGAGGCCCTGCACGCCGATCCGGTGCTGCGCGAGTTGCACGAGAAATGGCTGCCGGCGCGCAAGCCGCGTCAGCGCGGCCAGATCACCGCCGACCGCGCGGTGGCGGAGGCGAAGCTCGCCGACGCCGAGACGATCGAGGACGCCGTGCAGTGGCTGAACCGCGGCGAGCGTCTGGTGACGCTCGGCGACCGCGCGCTGATCTCGATGGTGGCCCGGCTGCCGCGCCGCAAGCCGGCGCCGGCTGCGCCAGAAATCGAAGACGCGGCGGCGGACTAAAGCAGCGATGAGCATTATCTACAAAATCATCGCCGCGCCGGCGTGGCGGGCGGCGGAGGCTGCAGGCGTCTTCAAGGGCGCCGCAGTCGATCTCGCCGACGGCTTCATCCATCTCTCGACCGCGGCGCAGGTCGAGGAGACCGCCGCGCGACATTTCGCCGGCCAGGATGATCTGCTGCTCGTCGCGTTAGACGCGGCGCGGCTCGGTCCTGCGCTGAAATGGGAGCGCTCGCGCGGCGGCGATCTCTTCCCGCATCTTTACGCCGATCTGCCGATGGGCGCCGTTCTGCGCGCCGATCCGCTGCCGCTTGGCACGGACGGCCGCCATGATTTTTCGGGGCTCTTATGATCGGCGCGCTCACGGACGCAGCGATGGCGCTGTTGCGGCTGCTCGATGCGGAAAACGCGCATCGCGCGACCATCGCCGTGCTGAAACTTCTGCCGACGCTGGAGCCCAAGCCCGACGATCCGCGGCTCGCCGTCCGCGCCTTCGGCCTCGACTTCCGCAATCCGATCGGCCTCGCCGCCGGTTTCGACAAGAACGCCGAAGTGGCGGACGTGCTGCTCGGGCTCGGCTTCGGCTTTGTCGAAGTCGGCACGGTGACGCCCTGGCCGCAGCCGGGCAATCCGCGTCCGCGCGCCTTCCGCCTCGCCGAGGATCGCGCCGTCATAAACCGCTATGGCTTCAACAGCGAGGGCCGGGCGCAAGCGCACGCCAATCTCGTCGCGGCGCGGCCTGATGGGGTCGTCGGCGTCAATCTCGGCGCGAACAAGGAGTCGGAGGACCGCATCGCCGATTATGTCGCCGGCGTGAAGGCCTTCGAGGACGTCGCGAGCTATTTCACGATAAACATCTCGTCGCCCAATACGCCGGGGCTGCGCGATTTGCAGGAGCCAGCCGCGCTCGCCGAGCTGCTGCGCCGCGTCCGGGAAGCGCTCGCGCGCTCCACGCATCAGCCCCCGCTGCTGTTGAAGATCGCCCCCGATGTGACGCTGGCGCAGCTCGACGGCATCGTCCGCGTGGCGCGAGACGCGCGGATCGACGGCATGATCGTCTCCAACACGACGATCTCGCGGCCCGACTCGCTCCGCTCGCCTCTCGCCAAGGAAAGCGGCGGGCTTTCCGGCAAGCCGCTGTTTGCGCTGTCGACCTATGTGCTGGCGCAGACCTTTTTGCGGGTCGAAGGGCAATTTCCACTGATCGGCGTCGGCGGGGTGGACGGGCCGGAGGCCGCCTTCGCCAAGATCGAGGCCGGCGCGACGCTGGTGCAGCTTTATTCGGCGCTGGTTTACGAGGGGCCGGGCCTCGTCTCCCGCATCAAGCGGGGCCTCGTCGAACGGCTGGCGCAGGAGCATGTGGCGCTCGGGGCGCTGGTCGGCCGCCGGGCGCAGGAGTGGGCGACCTCTAAGCTAAGCTGACGCTCCGCGGCCGGATTGCCCCCTCCCCGCCCGCGATGCTATTCCCGCCGCACTCCAACAAAAGGAACGACACATGAGCGAGATTTGGCTGGCGACGGGCGAAGCGACGGTTCTGGCGGCGGACGGGCAATATACCGACGCCATGCCGGAAGTTCTGATCGGCAATGTGAAGGGCCCGGTCGGCCACGCCTTCGCCGCGATGACGGGCCAGGTCGCGGGCCATCCGCGCATGTTCGTCATCCGCGACCTCAACCAGCAGGTGCGCCCGGCGACGATGATGACCACCAAAATGACGGTGAAGTCCGAGGCCTATGTCGAGCTGCTGGGCGGCATCGTGCAGGCGGCGACCGGCGACGCCATCGTCGATTGCGTGGCGGAGGGAATCATCCCCAAGGCTCAGGCGAATGATCTCTGCATGATCATCATGGTCTGGCTCGATCCGCGCTGCGCCACCGACGAGAATCTCGACCGCAAGGACCTCTATCGCACCAATTACGAGGCGACGAAGCTCGCGATCTCGCGCGCCATCAAGGGCGAGCCGACGGTCGAGCAGCTCATCGCCAACCGCAAGACGGTGCATCACTACGCGCTGGAAGGCGTGTTCGAGGATTAATCCTCGGCGCTGACGCCGACGACCAGCCCGTCGGCGAACCAGGTGACGAGAAATTGCGCAAGGCGCTCCGGCGACAGAGCGTCTTGCTGCTGAAAAGCCGCCAGTTCGCAGATGTCGCCGAAGGACCGGCCGGCGCGCGCCTCGTTCAACGCCAGATATTCATCCGCTTCGAGCCGCCGATAGAAGGTCTCGGGGCCGCAGCGCCACACGGCGATTTTTTCTGAGGCGTCCTCTTCGGCGGGCGGCGGCGGCGCCTCCCCCGCGCTCGCTGCCGCGAAAGCCGCCAGAGTTCCCGCTTCCGCCGTAAACAGCGCGACACTGGGATGAAAAGCGAAAGCGAGTCGCGGCCAGTCCTGCGGATCGAAGGCGGCGAGCGCTTCGATCGCCAGCGGCTCGGCGTCGGCGGCGTCATGGGCGTCGGTCAGGGCGCGCTCCAGCGTCGCGACGGAAATCTCGCGCAGATAGCCGCACCAATCCTCGCTCTCGCGCATGAACTGCGGCAGGCGAGACGAAAACCAGCGGGCGTTGCGGCTCTTCGGCGGCTCTGCGGCGATGTAATCCTCAATCAGCTCGGCGAAGCGCCCTGCGCCGAGCAGCGCCTTCACGGCCGGATAGTCCTCGGCCAGAAATTCGCCGAGGCGAATGCGATAGGCGTTCACATAGACGCTGAGGCCCTGCGCGCGCTGGTCGGGGGCGGCGAGGCTGCCGAGAATCGGAGCGTCTTTCGTCTCGCCCGAAAGAATCGCCGCCTGAAAGGCCGCCTGGAGATCGGCGAGCTTCACGAGACGCTCCCTACATCTTCGGCGGCGATCGCCGCATCGATCGCGCGCATGCGATCGAGCTCGGCGAGCAGCTCCGAAAGGGGCGGAAAATTATCGTCGCGCTCGATCATCGCCGACACCGGCCCGAGCCGCCGGCGCGTGTATTCATAGAGCGCCCAAACGTCCTCGCAGATCGGCTGGTCGTGCGTGTCGATGCAACGCCCATCCCTCTCGACATGGCCGGCCATGTGCAATTGCACGACGCGCTCGGCCGGAACGGCGTCGATCAATGCGCGCGGATCGACCCCGTGATTGGCTGCGCAGACGAAGCTGTTGTTGACGTCGAGCAGCAGCAGACAATCGGCGCGCCGGGCCATTTCGGCGAGGAAGGCGCATTCCGGCATCTCCTGGCCGGCGAAACTCACATAGCTCGACACATTTTCGACGACGAGCGGGCGCTTCAAGAAATCCTGCACCCGGCAGATGCGCGCGACGACATGATCGAGCGCCTCCTGCGTGAAGGGAATGGGCAGAAGATCGTGGAGATTGAGGCCATGGACGCCGGTCCAGGCGAGATGATCTGAAACCCAGGCCGGCTCGATGCGGTCCATCAGCGCCTTCAGGTCCCGCAAATAGTCGTAATCGAGCGGATCGCAGGAGGCCAGCGACAGCGACACGCCATGCATCACGATCGGGTAATCGGCGCGAATGCGCTCCAGCATCGCCTTGGGGCGGCCGCCCGGAACGAGGTAGTTCTCCGAGATGATCTCGAACCAATCGACCGGCGCCCGGGTGGCGACGATCTCCTCGAAGTAGATGGGCCGAAAGCCGAGACCGTAGCCGAGCGGCGCGGGCTTTTGCATCGATCGCTCCCTTTCGAGCGTTTAACGCGACGACCCGCGGGGACTGGGCGGCGAAGCGCCGCCCCGCGCCGGTTATTTCGTCTCGGCCTTGCCGTCCGCCGATTTTGCGTCCGACTTGGTCTCGCCGCTTTTACCGTCCATTTTGGCGCCGCAGCCATTCTTCGCGCCACAGGCGTTTTTGCCGCCGCAGCCGCTTTTTTCGGCCTTGGCCTTGTCTTCCGCCTGCTTGTCCTTGGCGGCGGCAGGCGCGGCTCCGGAGAGCGCCAGGGCGACGGCGGCGGCGGCGAGCGCCGGCCCCGCAATAATCTTGGCTTTCATATCGGTTCCTTCAAGAATTGAGGCACGGCGCTGCGGCCGCCCCCGTCGAAGCGGCGGAACATTAGCATCTCGCAAAGATTAGGCCAGCGGCTTTGCAACAAGGCTGGTTTTACGCGCCGAAAGGGTCAATTGCGGTAAGCCGACACTTGCAGGCGAAGTGAGAGATTGTTACAGAGATCGCGCCGCGCTCGGATTTGCCCGCAGCGTGGCGAGCCCTATGGGTTTCGAGCTTCGGGCCGCGCCGGCCCGCCCCTCGAAGGGCGTCACGCTCCGATCCGCGCCGCCGATAAGCGCCGCGCAGGAGCGTCCGCGGCAAGAAACCCGATCGTCAACGCCAACCGTATCGCCGGCGCCCGCCCTTGGACAAGGGCCCCAGGAGATCAAATGTCATCCGTAACCACCCAGCGCGCGCCCTCGCGCGAGGACTTCGCCGCCCTCCTCGATGAAAGCTACGGCCAGAGCGAAGCCTTCGAGGGCTCCGTCATCAAGGGCCACGTCATCGCGATCGAAAAGGACGTCGCCGTCATCGACATCGGCCTGAAGACTGAAGGCCGCGTCCCGCTCAAGGAATTCACCGGCTATGGCCGCGACCCGGCCCCCAAGGTCGGCGACGAGGTCGAGGTCTATCTCGAACGCGTCGAGAACGCGCTCGGCGAGGCCGTGATCTCGCGCGACAAGGCGCGCCGCGAGGAGAGCTGGGTCAAGCTCGAAAAAGCCTTCGAGAACAATGAGAAGGTCGACGGCGTCATCTTCAATCAGGTCAAGGGCGGCTTCACCGTCGATCTCGACGGCGCCGTGGCCTTCCTGCCGCGCAGCCAGGTCGACATCCGTCCGATCCGCGACGCCGCGCCTTTGATGAACATTCCGCAGCCGTTCCATATTCTGAAGATGGACCGCCGCCGCGGCAATATCGTCGTCTCCCGCCGCACGGTGCTGGAGGAGAGCCGCGCCGAGCAACGTCACGAGATCGTCGCCAACCTCGAAGAGGGGCAGGTCATCGAGGGCGTCGTCAAGAACATCACCGACTACGGCGCCTTCGTGGATCTCGGCGGCATCGACGGCCTGCTGCATGTCACCGACATTGCGTGGCGTCGCGTCAACCATCCGTCCGAGGTGCTGACCATCGGCCAGACGGTGCGCGTCAAGATCATCAAGATCAACCACGAGACGCACCGCATCTCGCTCGGCATGAAGCAGCTGCTCGAGGATCCGTGGCAGGGCATCGAGGCCAAATATCCGGTCGGCGCCAAGTTCCACGGCCGCGTCACCAACATCACCGACTACGGCGCCTTCGTGGAGCTGGAGCCGGGGATCGAGGGCCTGGTCCATGTCTCCGAGATGTCCTGGACCAAGAAGAACGTCCATCCCGGCAAGATCGTCGCGACGAGCCAGGAAGTCGACGTCCAGGTTCTGGAAGTCGATCCGGTCAAGCGCCGCATTTCGCTCGGCCTCAAGCAGTGCCTGC